>NZ_CP024190.1:0-307300 GCF_003391395.1 Mycobacterium marinum | reverse complement strand
ATGGCCAAGAAATCCAAGATCGTCAAGAACAACAAGCGCCGAGACATCGTCGCGCGCTACGCCCAGCGGCGCGCCGAACTCAAGCAGATCATCCAATCTCCCACCAGCAGCTACGAGCAGCGGCTCGACGCACAACGCGCCCTGAGCCGTCAGCCGCGTGACGCGAGTGCGGTACGGCTGCGCAATCGCGACGCCATCGACGGCCGTCCGCGCGGCCACCTGCGCAAGTTCGGATTGTCGCGGGTGCGAGTGCGCGAGTTGGCCCATGCGGGTCAGCTACCGGGTGTTCGCAAGGCGAGCTGGTAGCCGCAGATGAAAAAGAACCCCAAACGCACTCGGCGCCCCATCACAGCCCCGGCAACGCCCGCCAAGAAGAACCTGCTGGATTCGCTCGGGGTCAGCGAGGTCGACTACAAGGACATCTCGCGGTTGCGCACGTTCATCTCCGATCGCGGCAAGATCCGCTCTCGTCGGGTCACCGGTCTCACCGTGCAACAACAACGGCAGATCGCCACCGCGATCAAGAACGCCCGCGAAATGGCGCTGCTGCCGTATCCAGCCTCCCGGCCCCAGTAGGGCCTTCCTCGCGGCGGCCGTTATGTCGAGACGGCGCGGCGGTGGAGCCTGCGCGGGTCAACCCCCGAGCGGGTCCACGCCTGCGCCGCCCATGGCAAGTAGATCAACCTGACCGGCAGCCGCCCCAGCACCGGATTCAGCCCTCGTATGAGGGCGGCGAAACGCTGAAATCGCCTCTCCTTCTTGGCGTTCCAATCGAGGTCACACACCTCGCGCATCTGCGGCGGCAGGGTTCCGACAATCACCAACCGGGCGTAGGCGTTCAGGGGCGCAGACAGGATCCTCCAGATCAGCGCAGGCAGCTTGCGGGGGCCAGGGATCCCTTTGCGTAGATAGCCGGTCCCGTAGAGCACGGTCTTGTGCGGGACGAACCGGTCGAGCATGCCGTCCCAGTAGGCCACGAACTCGTCATAGGTTTGCGGCTGACTTCGATCGCTGACGCCGTAAAGGCCGTACCAGATCTTGCTCTCCTCGAAGATCTGCTCCTTTTCCGCGCGGGACAGCCTCCGGATGAACGTGTCGGTGTTGTAGAGGATTTGGTCGACGAACGTGGCGTGGGCCCAGTAGAACAACTCCGGATTCAACGCGTGGTACCGAGAGCCATCACCGATGGTGCCCTTGATCGGCTTGTGGAAATCCCGCACCGTGCGACCCCACCCATGGGGGTCCTCGGAATACACGGTCCGCATCAAGGGCGGTCCGGTGCGCTTGGCCCGGCCCAGGGTGTCGCTGAAGACCACCGAATGATCGAGGACTCCCTGACCGAGCTGTTCGATGCAGTTTTCGGTGCCGGCCGCGCGCTGGAATCCGAAGAGTTGAGTGCGCACGTCTCCATAGAATTTCCAGATCAGCGAAGTCGGGCCCAGCCGCTGCGCGACGATCTCGTCGTCGACGGGCCGGTCGATCGGCATGGGTAGGGCCTCCCGGACACCGGTGTCGAAATCCACGCCCGCGGTCAGCTCCGTTGCCATCCACCCTCCTTGACGAATCCATGTGTCGTTAGTGAACCACTGATACAAGTTCGTCTCTTTGTGTCACCCTAGCCACCGCGGCGGGCGGCCGCAAATGAGCGGTGCCCCGCGTCAGGCTCCCGATCAGGGGCAGTGATCTGGGAAAACGCGGCATTCGGGGGGATCCGCAAGGCGGAGCCGATCTATCATGCAGTCCAGAATGGGCACCGAGACCAGCACCGACGGAGTCGAGTCGATCACCGATCTCGACCGCACCATCCTGGACACCGCACGCGCGGTTTTCGAGACCTACGGTGTCCGGCGGGCGAACATCGAAGACGTCGCCACCCGGGCCGGTGTCAGCCGCAGCACCATCTACCGACGCTTTCCCACCAAGGACGAGCTGTTCGAACGGGTCGTGCGGCGCGAGGCGGAGTTGTTCTTCGCCGCACTGGACCAGGCCACCAACGGCCACAACCCGCGTGAGGCGGTGATCGAGGCGTTCACCCTCGGGGTCCGACTCATCCAGGATTCCCCGCTGTACTCGCGGATAGCCGAAAGCGAGCCGGAGCTATTCGGCATGTTTTCCCGCTCCCACGTCTTCCCGATCGGCCAATTCGCCGACGGCATCGCCCACACGCTGCGGCGCTGCGGCGCCGATGCTCCCGACGCCGACCTCGCCAACATCGCCGACATCCTGCTGCGTGTTGCCGTTGGCATCATCATGTTTCCCACCGAGCGTCTCGATACCTCGGATGACGCCGCGGTCCGCGAGTACGCCGCCCGCTATCTGATTCCGATCATTACGTTGTAGCCGTGTCGCAGGCGCCCCGAACTCCCCGGACTCGTTACGCCAGGTGCGGCGACCTGGACATCGCCTACCAGGTGATCGGGGATCATCCGATCGACCTGCTCGTCATACCGGGGGCCTCGATTCCGGTCGACACCATCGATTCCGAACCGTCGATGTACCGCTTTCACCGCCGTCTGGCGTCGTTTTCCCGCCTGATCCGGTTCGACCATCGCGGCGTCGGCCTGTCATCGCGGGTTTCGTCGCCGGATGCGCTCGGCCCGAGGTTCTGGGCCGAGGATGCGATTGCCGTGATGGACGCGGCCGGATGCCAGCAAGCCACGATTCTTGCCTCCGGGTTCACCGCGACGACCGCCCTGGTGCTGGCCGCCGACTATCCCGAGCGGGTGCGCAGCCTGGTGCTCATCAACGCCTCCGCGCGGACGCTGCATGCGCCCGACTACGAACTGGGCATCAGGTCCAACACCGCCGAACCATTCCTCACCCTCGGAACCGATCCCGACGCGGTCGAGCAGGGGTTCGACGTGCTGCGCATCATGGCGCCCAGCGTGGCCCATGACGACGCGTTCCGCGACTGGTGGGATCTGGCCGGAAACCGGGCGGCCTCGCCCAGCACGGCGCGCGCCTTCATCAACGCGGTTCAAGCCTCGGATGCGCGCGACTCGCTGCCCCACATCACCGCGCCGACGCTGATCCTGCATCGGGTGGGCACCAAGTTCGTTCCGGTCGAGCACGGCCGCTATCTGGCCGAGCACATTGCCGGGTCGCGCTTGGTCGAGCTTCCCGGTTCCGATTCCTTGTATTGGGTCGGCGACACCGCCGCGTTGCTCG
This sequence comes from Mycobacterium marinum, assembly GCF_003391395.1. Classification (NCBI taxonomy): domain Bacteria; kingdom Bacillati; phylum Actinomycetota; class Actinomycetes; order Mycobacteriales; family Mycobacteriaceae; genus Mycobacterium; species Mycobacterium marinum. The sequence continues at coordinate 304,132 of NZ_CP024190.1, read as the reverse complement.
ACGAGGTCGAGGAGTTCATCACCGGCGTCCGGGGCGGCTTCGTCACCGAGCGGGTACTGACCACGGTCATGTTCACCGACATCGTCGGCTCGACCCAGCGCGCGGCCACCGTGGGTGACCTGCGCTGGCGCGACCTGCTCGATAACCACGACAACCTGGTCCGCCACGAGATCCAGCGGTTCGGCGGGCGCGAGGTCAATACCGCGGGCGACGGGTTCGTCGCGACGTTCAGCAGCCCGAGTGCGGCAATCAACTGCGCGGACGCCGTCGTCGACGCCGTAGCGGTGCTCGGCATCGAGGTCCGGGTGGGGATTCATGCGGGCGAGGTCGAGGTGCGGGGGGCCGACGTCGCCGGCCTGGCCGTACACATCGGTGCCCGGGTCTGTGCGCTGGCCGGCTCCAGTGAGGTGCTGGTGTCCTCGACGGTGCGTGACATCGTCACCGGCTCGAGCCACAGATTCGCCGAGCGCGGCGAACACGAACTCAAGGGCGTGCCGGGCCGATGGCGGCTTTGTGCGCTGGTCCGGGAGCACCTCACGGGCCAGCGGTAGAGATCTGATCGGCAGCGGTCCGGGGACGGGCTTCGGGCTGGCGATCGACGCCAAAGGGCCGCGGGTCTGCTAGACGCGCGATGACTTGGGTGCACCGACCACGCGGCTCACCCGTGAATGAATGGCCTGGTGCGCAAGCTCGCGCATCGTGGCGTCCACTCTGAGGACCTCGCTGAAGGCCGCGGCGTCCAGCGACCACAGCACTGAGGGCTGGCTCGCCCGCACCGTGGCCGCCCGCCGCCAGCCGCTGAGCAGAGCGATTTCGCCGAAGTGATCGCCGGCGACCAGCCGCAGCACCAGCTGGCCGTCGACAAACGCTTCGAGTTCACCGGATTCGACGACGTAGAAGTGTGAGGCCGGCTCCCCTTGACGGAACACGATGTCACCGGACCGCAGCTCGAGGCGACGGTACCCGCCGACCGAGAGCAACGGCAGCCTGCCGAGAGCCTGCAGCGGAACATCGATGTTCAGAAACGACTGCACGATGTCGCCCTGGTCGGTCAGCCCGAGATGCGGATGATCGCAGTCGATATCGGCGGCTTCCGCGCTGGCTGCGTAGAGCACCGCCGCCGCCAGCAACGCCATGGTCAGCGACATGGACTCGTCACCGCACATTGCCGAGCCGTCGAAGTTGACCGGAAATCCCGAGTTCAGCAATGTCGCATCGAGCTTGCCGTCGGCGATGCGCAGGTCGGCATGGCAGTTGGGATCCGGAATCGCACGCCGGCGCAACGCAGCCCCCGAGAACTCGCGATCAGACGATGACGCCGACATCAACACCACGCCGGGGCGCAGTAGATCGTGCAACTCGGTGGGCACGCTGGTCGCTCCGGTGGCGCCGATGATCACGTCGTAGTCACCGATCGCCTGGGTCAGATCGATCGGGCCCGGGTGGCCCACGCGGGTGTCGTACACATCCACCCGCTCATGACGGGGACGCAGCTGGTCGGCCAGCGCGCTGCCGATCGCTCCCGCACCGGTGATCAGGATGGCGTCACCGCGGTCGAGGCCCTCGATGCGGTCGAAGGCGCAACGTGTCACGTTGCCCGCGATTATCGGCGACTCGTAGAGGAGCTTGGCCGACGAGCGGGCGATGTTGACGACGGGAAACCCGAGCGCGCAGTTGGCGATCTTGGCGTAGCCCGCCGACGTCTGCTCGATCCCGACGATGTTGGCCGTGCCGTCGAGTGCGGCACCAGCGGCGGCCAGCAACGAGCCGCCGTCGTCGAGCAGCACGACTCGGCCGGCTCGGCCAGCCGCAAGCCGATCCCAGGATTGGGCGAAAAACCGTTCCACATGTCGCGTGTACTCGGTGTCGAAGGATTCGTGGGGCGCGTAGGCGGCGCTGAACTCATCGACGTGAACACCGTCGGCTCGCATGGCATCGGCGACTCCGAGATGAGTCGAGTAACACTTGCCGATCACCGCGACGTTGCGGGGGTCGAGCCCGACCCGAAACAACGAGCGCAGCATCGCGTGCGTCGTCTCCAGCAGATGCTGTGCGGCGATGACGACAACGCCGTCCAGGCTGCCACCCCGACGCGACACGATCGCGTCGACTAGCGGAAAAGTGGTGACCTGCGTCACCTTTGGTAAGTTAGCACGCGCTTTCGGCCCGCGACGGCGAATCCGGAGCACAGCCATGCCGGCACACACCCGACCGCGACGACTCCCGCCGGTAGTGCCGCGGGCGCCGATTACCGCAACAACCCGCCGGGTGGCCGGTGACGCCTTCGGCCGTTAGCAGGGACCGCTGGGCGTCGGGCGGGCGGGCGTGGTCTCCTGCGTGGGCGGCACCTGCGGGTAAGGCACCCGATACGGGTTGGCCACCGCCGCTCCCCCCAAGGATCCCAATACCGCGTTGGGGACGCATTGGGGCAGCCTGGGCAGCGCGTTGAGCAGCGGAGGATCCAACTTGGGTCGCGATGGGTTCGGCGGGACAGCAAAGTTGAACGCCGAGGTCATATCCTCGGTGACACTGCGTCGCCAAGGGGTCAGGTTGGGCACCGGCACCCCGAACCGTGTCTCGATCAATCGCAACTGCGAGGTGTGGTCGAAGGTGTCGGAGACGACCAGCGGCCCACGGCTATAGGGCGAAATGACGATGCACGGCACGCGATAGCCCAGACCGATCGGCCCCCGGATGCCACCGGAGCCGGACACCGCGTCGATGTCGGGCACCGTGACATATTCGCCCGGCGTTCCCGGCGGCGCCGTGGGCGGTGTGACGTGATCGAAGAACGAACCGCATTCGTCATAGCTGATGATCAACGCGGTCTTTTCCCACACCGCGGGATTGGACAGCAAAGTCCGCAATATGTTCACAATCGCAACCGCACCGACGTTCACCGGCAGTGCCGGATGCTCAGATTGGATGATGTTGGGGACCACCCAGGAAACCTTCGGCAGCCTGTTGGCTTTGACGTCGAGAACGAAATCCTGCGGGTAGGTGGGGGCGATGCCGAATCGAGCGAGATTCGACCTTGGATCGGCGGTTTGCTTGAAAGCCTGAACCAGGCCGTTGTCACTGATAGGCGAATTGAGGTAGTGCCCGAAAAACTTGTTTTGGTACACCTTCCAACTAATGCCGGCATCCTCGAGATTCTCCGGCATGATGCGCCAGCTGAACGGCTGCAGCGGCAGGAAATTCGGCTCGTTCAGCAGCGGCCCACCGTTGGTACCGTCCGGGTCGATCCAGGCGCTCAGCCAGTACAGGCGGTTGGGCGCGGTCCCGGTCAACATCGAGCAGTAGTAGTCATCGCAGATCGTGAAAGTGTCGGCCAGCATGTAGTGGATCGGCAGGTCCGCTCGGGTGTAGTAGCCCATGCAGGCCGGGATGTTGCCCTGGCGTATCTGCGAGTACTGCGACGGCAGCCAGTTGTCGTTGGCCCCGTTGTTCCAGGCGGTGTGCATCGCGACCCACCCCTCGACCGGGTCATTGACGCACTCACCGTTGAGCAGGGGGCCCCGAGTGGTGTCGAAGCGGAACGGCGACGTGATGCCGGCCGGGTCGATCGACTGCGTCCGGGGGTCCCAGCCCTTTTGGTCGAATATCGCCGGATCGGTGGTGTCGTCGAACCCTCGCACGCCGGAGAGCGTGCCGAAATAGTGGTCGAATGAGCGATTCTCCTGCATCAACAACACAATGTGCTCGATGTCGGTCAAATGGCCGGAACAAGGCCCTGCCCCATAAGCCTTTTCAATCACCGGGCCGGCCAAAGACATCAGAGCGCCGGCGCTGCTCGCCGCCGCGAGTTTGGCCATGAACTGTCGGCGCGACATTCCATCGACCGAGCCATTGCTCAACCCATAGCCTCCCTGAGCATTGGGCTCGGAGTATACGTATTCTGCCAGTTGAAACGGCGCGCCAACTCGCGTGTCGCGCTTATTCTTTGAATTTGTTCGTAGGAACTTAAATTCAATCACTAAGGGGCAATTGCCATTTCACACCCGTGGGCGGTGCCGTCACATGGGCGCCGACGACATCCGGTCCGGCCCCGCCGTGAGCACCTACAACCAGCACCACGTCATCGACGCGACCCCCGCACACGTGGTGACCACCATCACATTCGATGCTGCCGTAGCCACCCCAACCTGCGGCGATGACCCCACCGCGGCGATGGTGTCCGAGCACACCCGTTCCGAACGGAACTGACTGCGGCCCGGCTACGACTTGTAGTCTGACAGGGAGAAATGTGCTGATCTGAGGAGGGCCGTGGCGGCTCCGATTACGGGAGACCTCGATCTTGGCTCCGCGCGGCGTATCCAGCTCGATGTTTCGGGTATGTCATGCGCGGCGTGCGCGAGCCGCGTCGAAACGAAACTCAACAAAGTCCCCGGCGTACGCGCCTCGGTGAACTTCGCCACCCGGGTGGCCACCATCGACGCCGTCGACGTCGCCGCCGATGAGCTCTGCGAGCTGGTCGAGAAGGCGGGCTACCAGGCTGTTCCGCACGCCGAGTCGGCCGCCGACGACCGCGATCCAGATGCTGAGCACGCTCGCACACTGCTGCGCCGGCTACTGGTGGCGGCGGTGCTGTTCGTGCCGCTGGCCGATCTGTCGACCATGTTCGCCCTGGTGCCCAGCACCAGGTTCCCCGGCTGGGGATACCTCTTGACCGCCCTGGCCGCCCCGATCGTGACCTGGGCCGCCTGGCCTTTCCACTCGGTGGCGATCCGCAACGCCCGCCATCGCACCGCATCCATGGAAACGCTGATCTCGGTGGGCATCACGGCCGCTACCGTCTGGTCGCTATCCACGGTCTTCGTCGACCGGCAACCACGCCAGAGCCGGGGGATCTGGCAGGCGATACTCAACAGCGACTCGATCTATCTCGAGGTCGCCGCCGGCGTGACGGTTTTCGTACTTGCCGGCCGCTACTTCGAAGCGCGCGCCAAGTCCAAGGCTGGCGGCGCACTGCGCGCCCTGGCGGCGTTAGGCGCCAAGGACGTCACGGTTTTGCTGCCGGACGGCGCCGAGCTGGTGATACCGGCCGCCGAACTCAAAAAGCGGCAGCGATTTGTGACCCGCCCCGGGCAGACCATCGCCGCCGACGGCGTCGTGATCGACGGCACCGCGGCAATCGACATGAGCGCGATGACCGGTGAGTCCAAACCGGTGCGCGCCACTGCGGACGCGCCCGTCATCGGCGGCACCATCGTGTTGGACGGGCGTCTGGTCATCGAGGCCACCGCGGTGGGCGCCGACACCCAATTCGCGGCCATGGTCCGCCTCGTCGAGGAGGCACAAGCTCAGAAGGCGCGCGCGCAGCGCCTGGCGGATCGGATCTCCGCGGTGTTCGTGCCGGTCGTCTTTGCGATCGCCGGACTCGCCGGCGCGGCCTGGCTGCTCAGTGGCGCCGGCGCCGACCGGGCCTTCTCGGTAACGCTGGGTGTGCTGGTGATTGCCTGCCCCTGCGCGCTCGGGCTGGCCACCCCGACGGCAATGATGGTCGCCTCCGGACGCGGGGCGCAGTTGGGGATTTTCATCAAGGGCTATCAGGCGCTGGAAACCATTCACGGTATCGACGCCGTGGTATTCGACAAGACGGGCACGCTGACGGTGGGGAAGCTGACCGTCAACACGGTGACCACCACCGGCGGGCGGGTGCGCGAGGAAGTTCTGGCTCTTGCATCCGCGGTCGAGGCCGCTTCTGAGCACGCTGTCGCGACAGCGATCGTCGCGGCCTCACCACATCCGGCACCGGTCACCGACTTTGCCGCGGTGGCCGGCTGCGGCGTGTCGGGGATCGTCGACGGCCACCGCATCGAGGTCGGTAAGCCGTCCTGGATTACCCGCAACACAGCAGCCGACGAGGTATTGGACACCGCTCGTGCGCAAGGTGAATCTCGCGGCGAGACAATAGTCTTCGTATCGGTGGACGGTGAGGTCTGCGCCGCTGTCACGATTTCCGACACGGTCAAGGACTCCGCGGCCGACGCGATCGCCGCACTGCGCAGCCGGGGCTTGCGAACCATCTTGCTCACCGGCGACAATCAGGCCGCGGCCGATTCGGTGGCCACGCAGCTGGGCATCGATACCGCCATCGCCGATGTACTTCCGGACGGCAAAGTCAACGTGATTCGACAGCTCCGCGACCAAGGCCATACGGTCGCGATGGTCGGGGACGGGATCAACGACGGTCCCGCCCTGGTATCTGCCGACCTGGGATTGGCGATCGGTCGCGGCACCGACGTTGCGATCGGCGCGGCCGACATCATCCTGGTGCGCGACGATCTGCACATCGTGCCGCAGGCGCTCGATCTGGCACGAGCCACGCTGCGCACGATCCGAACGAACATGATCTGGGCGTTCGGCTACAACGTCGCCGCGATTCCGATCGCTGCCGCTGGCCTGCTCAACCCGCTCATCGCCGGCGCCGCGATGGCATTCTCGTCGTTCTTCGTAGTGTCAAATAGCCTGCGGCTACGCAACTTTGGACCACCTACCGCGCGCATTGTCGCGTCCAATGGAGAAATAGATGACTGAACAGACATTCGCCGTTACCGGTCTGCGTTGCGAGGGATGCGTGGAGACCATCACCAATGCTTTGAGCGCGCTGCCGTCGGTCCGGACCGTCGAAGTAGAGCTGGACGCCGCCGGCGCGTCGGCGGTGCGAGTTTGCACCGACACCGAGCTCACCCGCGAACAGGTCCAGGCAACGCTGGCCGACAACGGCGATTTCGCCGTGGTCGGCTAGCGATCCGTCCCCGCCATCACTCCCGCATCCGCGCCAATTCGCGCAGCATCGCGTTGTAGGCCTCCAGGTCGTCGTCCGCGTAGCTGCTGTCGGCATGGCGATCCTGGCGGGCAGCCACCTGACGGTCCTGGCGCGCCCACTGGGCCACCAACGCCACGATCACGATGATGATCGGTAGCTCGGTTGCGCCCCAGGCGATTCCACCACCAAGGTGTTGATCGGATTCGATGCTGGCCAGCCAGGGCAGATTGACCGAACGGTAGAACGTGTCGCCGATCGCCGAATTCATTGTCATCAGCGCGATGCCGAAGAACGCGTGAAACGGCATCACCGCAAAGAGCAGCCCGATACGTCCGGGATAGGGGAGCCGCCGGGGCCCCGGGTCGATACCGATGATGGCCCAGTAGAAGAGGTACCCGACGATCAGAAAGTGCACGGCCATGAACTCGTGGCCCCAATGATACCGGACGAGGGTATCGAAAAGCGGCGTGAAATAGACGATGTACGGCGAGGCCACAAAGAGGATGAACGCGATGATCGGGTGTGAGAAGAAGGCCGTCACCCGCGAATGCAGCAGCCATGTCAGCCATTCGCGGGGCCCGGGCGGCTGTCCCTCACCGGCGGCGGGCAATGCCCGTAGCGCCAGCGTGACGGGCCCACCCAGCACCAGCAGCACGGGAATGAACATGTTCAGCGTCATGTGTTCGGCCATATGGACGCTGAACATCGCCGACCCGTAGGTCCGCACGCCCGAGCTACTCGTGATCACCAATACGGCACAACCGATCAGCCAGGACACCAGCCTGCTGACGGGCCAGGCATGGCCCCGCCTGCGCAGCCGGACGAAGCCGGCCACATATCCGGCGGCCAGCACCACCCCGGCGAACCCGACCAAACTGTCGAACCGCCACAGGGTGATCAACCTGCCCACATCGGGCGGTTGCGGCAGTTCATATCCCAAAAAGACGTCCCACGCAGTGAATTGATGGGCTACGAACCGTGGCGCGGTCTGAACGGCCATCGCGCCGATACCCGCCAGCACCGCCATCATCGCCAGTGCGGCCGCGGTGGCGCCGCGCGTCGATCGCGGCGGCCGGACGAAGAACTGCCAGCAGTCGAACACCCACACCAGCACCAGCAGGAGCCCGGCCAGTAGACCGATTCGGGCGAACTCGGAACCGAAGTCCCAGCCGGGAACGAACAGGTAGAGCAGCACCGCACCGTAGGACACCGCAAGCGCACCGCAAGCCACCTGCATCAGTTGGACGGTGCGGGTCGGCGTCGCCCCGGTCAGCGCCGTCGCGGCCTTCAGACCGCTCAACGTGGCAGCCGCCAACGCAAAGACGATCGCCGCGCTGGTCGCAAAGTCGTGGTCGGGCCCCTGTCCCGCGTTGCCGGTCACGGCCGTCGCGATCACCGCAATCACGGTGGGGATGAGCAGCACGACATGAGCGACCCAACGGGTGTTGAGCCGCAACGCCACCGCGACCACCAGGGCACAAATGGTGACGACAATCCAGGCGCGCGCGATCTCCGAGGTTGCGATGGCGTCGCGCACCGCCCCGCTGGCCAGCAGCCTGATCGGCGACACTCCGGAGTCGTGAGCGCCCTGGACCACCACCATCGACGCGGCCAGAACCAGCCATGCAACTGAAACCCGTTCTGTTACAAGGTGAATTCGGAATGCACCCGCATCGATCAGGCCGTCGTGCTCGGGCCGCGACATCATGACGACATAGATCAAACCGCCAAGACAGACAGCGCCGGACAAAGACGCGAGGAAGTAGCCGGTCGGCTCGGCGGCACTCAGAAACCAACCGGGGTAGGGGCTGCCCACCGTGGCATAGCGCCGGACGCCGGAAACCACCCCGTAGCTCGCCAGTACTGCCGAGATGGCGAGCAGGCCCAGCAGCAGCCAGACCGACGTCAGCGAGCCGGACCGGGACGGCGGCGCAGCAGAAGACGCAACCACACCAGGCCCGTCAGTATCCATCCCTCGAGCTTACGACTGGATGTCGTAGCACACAGGTTTGGCTGGGAACCTCGGATCGGTCGGTAGCGACCTATAGAGCATGGACCGCATATCCTGCGGTGGCCATCGCCGCCGAGCCCGAGAGCGACACCGTGACCGCCCCACACCCCGGCAACTGAGTTCTACATGATCAATGACCTGCTGATTCGTTGGCTGGCCACCGGACTGTTCGTGTTCAGCGGTGCTGACTATGCCCTTTCAGCCCTTCCAGCCCTTCCAGCCCTTCCAGCCTCTTCAGCCTTCTCCGGAGCCCCGACGGTCACCCAACAGCGAGCGTGGACCTCGGTCGTCAGCAATGGGTTGCACCTGGTGATGGCGATTGCGATGGTCGTAATGCTCTGGCCGGTGGGAGCGGCGTTGCCGACGACCGGCCCCGCGGTGTTCTTTCTGCTGGCGGCCGGCTGGTTCGCCGCGCTCACCGCGCTTCGGGCCAAGACCATCACCGCGCTCGTGGGATGCAGCTACCACGCATTGATGATGCTGGCCATGGCCTGGATGTACGTCGCGATGAGCGACCAGCTCCTAGCCTGCCCGGCCGCGCATCAAACGATGGCGCCCGGCACCTCGATGCCCGGTATGCACATGTCGGGGACCGACATGGCCGCCGGCGCCACCGCGCCGGGCTGGGTCAGCGCCGTCAATTGGTTTTGGTTGTTGGCGTTTGCCACCGCCGCGATCATTTGGGCGATCATCTCGGTGCGTGCGCGGCCACGCGCCGGGACGGAGTCCTGGCGCAGCTGCCTGACCCACGCCGGGCGGGCGATGATGGCGGCGGGAATGGCGATCGCTTTCGCCGCCATGGTGTTCGGCATCTAGGACCGCCCCGACGGCCAGCCAGCGAACGCCTCGAACTATCCAGCCCGCTCGCCCTCTCGGGCAGCCCGCAACAGATCGTCGCGGGCCCGTGCCACGCGAGAGCGGATGGTGCCGATGGGCGAACCACAAATCTGCGCCGCTTCGGCGTATGAGAGGCCCAAGACCTGCGTAAAGATCAGTGCTTCGCGGCGTTTCTCGTCAAGCCCGTCGAGCAGGAGCCGAATCTCAACGATGTCCTCGAACCGGCTGCCGCGTCGGGCTTGCCCAAGCGCTTCGTCGAGGTCGGCGACATACGCCGGGCGGGGCCGGCGCGTCTTGTAGCGGATCTGGTCGACAACCACGCGACGGGCGATCGCAAACAGCCAAGTGCGAGCGTTAGACCGACCGGCGAAGCGCGGCAGGGCACCGATCGCCCGCAGAAACGTTTCTTGCGTCAGGTCATCGGCGCTGGCCGGATCGGTGAGATAGGCGACCAGCCGCCACACATCGCGCTGGGTGGCCTCGATGAATTCCGCAAGAGCGGCCCGATCACCACGTCCGGCGGCCATGGCCAGGACAGTGATTTGCTCATCAGCGCCGCCGGTGACCACGATCGTTGAGCGTAGGCCATAGATTCGCGCAACGGCCAGGGAACTCCTGGGCTAGCGACAACGACCTGTGTGGAGAGAAGCTTGCATCGGCAAGCCACAGATCAGCAGGAGGTCAAGCCCCACGATGTCAGCGACGATCGTGACGACCGACAAGCACTTGGAGCGCGACCAACAGGTCCAGCGGTTCCAACTCGGGATCACCGGCATGTCCTGCTTCGCATGCGCCCGTAAGGTCCAGTCGACGCTCAACAAGGTGCCGGGGGTTCGGGCGTCGGTGAACTTCGGTACCCGCACGGCGACCGTGGAGGCCGGCGAGGACGTCGACGCCGCTGCGCTGTGCGAGGTGATCCAGCAGGCCGGTTACCGGGCCGAGGTGCAGCCGGACGACGGTCAGGGCGCGGGCGATCCCGATGCTGAGCATGCTCGCCACCTGCTGATCCGGCTAGCCGTCGCGGCCGTGCTGTTCGTGCCGCTGGCCGATCTCTCGGTGATGTTCGCGGTGGTGCCCAGCACTCGTTTCACCGGCTGGGAGTGGGTGCTCACAGCGCTGGCTCTGCCGGTCGTGACATGGGCGGCGTGGCCGTTTCACCGCGTCGCGCTACGCAACGCGCGCCACCACGGCGCGTCCATGGAGACGCTGATCTCGGTGGGCATCACCGCCGCCACGATCTGGTCGCTGTACACCGTGTTCGGTAGCCACCAGCTCGCCGACCGCAAGGGCATCTGGCAGGCGCTGTTGGGCAGCGACGCCATCTATTTCGAGGTCGCCGCGGGCGTCACGGTGTTCGTGCTGGCCGGAAGGTATTTCGAGGCCCGCGCCAAGTCGAAGGCGGGCAGCGCGCTGCGGGCGTTGGCGGCGCTGAGCGCCAAGGAGGTTGCCGTCCTGCAGCCGGATGGGTCAGAGCTGGTGGTCCCCGCCGACGAACTCCAAGAGCAGGATCGCTTCGTGGTGCGTCCCGGACAGACCATCGCCGCCGACGGCCTCGTCCTGGACGGTTCGGCCGCGGTCGACATGAGCACGATGACCGGCGAGGCCAAACCCACCCGGGTGCGTCCCGGCGGCCAGGTCATCGGCGGCACCGTGGTGCTTGACGGCCGGTTGATCGTGGAGGCCGCGGCGGTGGGCGCCGACACCCGATTCGCCGGAATGGTCCGCTTGGTCGAGCAGGCGCAAGCGCAAAAGGCCGACGCACAGCGCCTGGCCGATCGGATCGCCTCGGTGTTCGTTCCGTGCGTGTTTGTCATCGCCGCGCTGACCGCGGCCGGGTGGCTACTGGCCGGCGGTTCACCCGACCGCGCCTTCTCCGCCGCCATTGCCGTCCTGGTCATCGCCTGCCCGTGCGCCCTGGGCCTGGCGACGCCGACGGCGATGATGGTCGCCTCTGGCCGCGGTGCCCAACTCGGCATCTTCCTGAAGGGCTATCAATCCCTGGAAGCCACCCGATCCGTCGACACCGTCGTCTTCGACAAGACCGGAACGCTGACCTCGGGGCAGCTCAAAGTCAGTGCGGTGGTGGCCGCACCGGGCTGGGCCGCAGACGAGGTGCTCGCCATCGCCGCCACGGTGGAGGCGGCGTCCGAACACTCGGTGGCCCTGGCAATCGCCGCGGCGACCACCCAGCACGACACCGTCACCGAATTCCGCGCCATACCCGGGCGCGGCGTCAGCGGTACCGTGTCCGGGCGCTCGGTGCGGGTGGGTAAGCCGTCCTGGATCGGTTCCTCCTCGAGTGACGCGGCCTTGCGCGCCGCTCGGCGCAACGCCGAGTCCCTGGGTGAGACGGCTGTATTCGTCGAGATCGACGGTGCACCTTGCGGGGTCATCGCGGTGGCCGACGCCGTCAAGGACTCGGCGGCCGATGCGGTAGCCGCGCTGCGCGAGCGCGGGCTCCGGACCATGCTTTTGACCGGTGACAACCCGGCATCGGCGGCCGCCGTCGCCGACCGGGTCGGCATCGACGAGGTGATCGCCAACATTCTGCCCGAAGGCAAAGTCGACGTAATCGAACAACTGCGTGACCGCGGCCATGTCGTCGCCATGGTCGGTGACGGCATCAACGACGGTCCCGCGCTGGCCAGCGCCGATCTGGGAATGGCCATGGGGCGTGGCACCGACGTTGCGATCGGCGCCGCTGACATCATCCTGGTTCGCGACAACCTCGACGTCGTGCCCCTGGCGCTCGGCCTTGCCGCCGCGACCATGCGCACCGTCAAACTCAACCTGGCCTGGGCATTCGGCTACAACATCGCGGCCATCCCCATCGCCGCGGCCGGTGTGCTCAACCCAGTTGTCGCCGGCGCCGCGATGGCGTTCTCATCGTTCTTTGTCGTCTCAAACAGCCTGCAGCTGCGCAACTTCGGTGCCGCCACCAGCCAGACGACAACGTCCACAACCGAACCCGGCGTCACCGAGTGATCCTGCGCCGCAGCGCCTGATCAGGCCGCCGATCCGTCGGTGGGCCACAGGTGGCCGTGACGACGTCCGCGAGATGCGTTCTGCGGCAGAACGATATCGGGCTCGTCTGCCAACACGTCCGGCGCCGGCCGAGGAGCACCGCGGCTTCGCCACACCATGATTGCCAGGACGGTGCCCAACAGCACCGGCAGATGGGTCAGGACCCGCGAAGTCGTCACGGCACCGGACAGCGCATCCACAACCACATAGACGCTCAAAACCGCCACGAAGACCATCAGCACACCGGCGAGCCCCTCGGCGGCGCCCGGCCATATCGCCGCGACCACCATGGCCACACCCAGCGCGATCGTCCACGCCGTGGACTCGTTGAGCAGATGGTTGCCCGACCCGATCACATAGTGGTGGCCCAGGCCGACGCTGAAGCCCAGTCCTTGCACGATTCCCACGGCGACCTGCGCGATCCCCACGAACAACAGTGCCCAGCGCTGCCAGCTCATTCGTTTGCGTTCCCGCGGCTGCGGCGTCGGCCGAATCCCGGTCAGATCAACCGCCCCGATGACCGGCCGGGATTCGATCAGGCGCTGCAGACGGCTAGCTTGGCCGGCCACCTGTTCGAACCAGAGACCACAGGCACCGCACTCATCCAGGTGCTCGTCGACTCTCGCCGAGGGCACCGGTTCTCGCTCGCCGTCGAGTCGGGCCGACAACGCTTCGCGCGCCACCTCGCAATCCATGACCTAATAGTCGCGTATTGCCGACGAATTGTTCCAGGGTGTTCGTTTCGCGGCGGCTCGGCGCGAACTTGCGCTGCCGAGTCAGCCGAATTCGACCAGCGTCACCGGGGCCCGCAACCGGCCCAACCCGGGCAGCCGGTACGCCACCGGAAGCGCCCAGCGCAAGAACCTTCCGCGGCCCGCCGGCGCCGGCAACTCACGGACCGCGCGAACACCGGGGATGGCGCGCAGTTCGTCATAGTGGTCGGCGGTGAACCAAAACGGCATCGGGGGCGCCGTGTAGTGCTCACTGAGCCTGAACCCGCGCCGGCGCGAATACACGCTCAACAGCCAAGGGATGCTGTCGAAAACCAGCTGGCCATGGGGAAATCGTTTGGCGCAGGCCGCGATCAGCTCGAACACCACGTCACGGCGCAGGTACTGGAACAGCCCCTCGGCGGTGATCAGCACGCCGTTGGTGTCGTCCACCTGCTCCATCCACGAGTAGTCGAACGCGGACTGAGCGCAGTAGCGAAGTCGGTCGCAGGCGGGAAGCAGCTGCTCACGCAGCCGCACGATCGGCGCCAGGTCTACCGAAAGCCAGTTCAGCTCACCATTGTCGAGACGCCAGAAACTGGTCTGTAGCCCCTCCGCCAGTGCGACCACGGTGGCGCCGGGGTGGGTCCGCAGAAAATCCCGGGTGCTGTTGTCAAATGCCAAGGCACGCAGGGCGGTAGCTTGGTGAGTACGGCCGAAGTGGTGGTAGGGGTAGTCGATGTCATTGCGCAGGGCGATGGCCATCGGGTCGTCGATGATGGCATCGGGCCGGGCGGCCTCGGTCGCGCGCTGATGCAGGGTCAGCAACGCGGTTTCGGATATGCCGTCGAGATGACGGGCGTCAATGACTGGCATGGCTGCACAATATAGGGCACCGAGGTGCGGCAGCGCCCTCCGCGCAACGGGTGACGACGGGTGACGACGGCTGATTCCGAACCCGCTGCCGACCAGATGGATTCACCTGACCTCGCGAAATGACGGGCTTGCCCCGCCCAACCGGGGTGCGCCGCGCTCCTCCGGCAAGACCTGCCCAACCCGGATTCAGAACCACGGCCGCCACGGTGGGAACTTTTTGCTCACTCGCCCCGACTAACCCTGGTAAAGCCAACCAGCGTCAGCCCGCCCACGGCGCGCGCACCACGCTTACGCAGGAGAGGGTAAGCCCTGACCGCCCCGATATGGATGGCCATACCTCCCGAGGTGCACTCGGCCCTGTTGAGCGCGGGCCAAGGCCCGGGGGCGCTGCTTGCTGCCGCCGCACAATGGCAAGAGCTCAGCGCGCAATACAGCGCTGCCGTTGTCGAGTTGACCCAGCTACTGGCCGAGGTTCAAGCCACCAGTTGGCAGGGATACGCCGCCCACCAGTGGTTGGCCGCGCATGGCCCCTACCTGATCTGGCTGGAGCAGGCCGCGATCGATAGCTCGGTAACCGCCGCGCAGCACAGGATCGCGGCCGCCGGCTACAGCAGCGCCGTAGCCACCATGCCCACGCTGGCAGAGCTGGCCGCTAACCACGCCATCCACGGCGTGCTGGTGGTGACCAATTTCTTCGGCATCAACGCCATCCCCATCGCGCTCAACGAGGCCGACTACGTCCGCATGTGGATTCAAGCCGCCGAGACCATGACCACCTATCAGGCGGTCAGTGAGGTCGCGGCCGCGGCGGTACCACCCACGCCACCGGCGCCGTCCATCCTGCGGCCCGGCGGCGAGTGCCAGGCCGCCGCGTCGGGCATCGGGAGTTGGATCGGTCAGCTGTTGAGGGACATCCTGAGTTTCCTTGCCGATCCGTACAAGTATTTCCTGGAGTTTTTCCAGCGGATGGGCTTCAGCCCGGCGGTCGCGGTCATCCTCGCCATCATCGCTTTGCAGCTATACGACTTTCTTTGGTACCCGTACTACGCCTCGTACGGGTTGCTACTGCTTCCCTTCTTCACTCCCGCGCTCAGCGCGTTGAGCGCCTTGAGTGCGCTGGCCTACCTGGCGAACAGGACGCCGATAACGGCACCCGTTGCCGCTCCCGCGGAGCGCGGTGTGGCCGACCTGGCCGGCCCGCAACCGGTCGTTGGTCTGACGCCGGCGGCGTCGGCGTTCGCCCCGCCAAGCCCACAAGCCACCAGCCCCGCAGCCAGCGCCCCCGCTCCCGCCCCCGCCGGCAGCCCGCCCAGTTCACCCGCGATCAGCTACGCGGTGTTGGGCCCCGCACCCCCGGGGGTGAGCTCGGGCCCCAGGGCTACCACCGGCGCGGCCGCCACCGCCACCGACACCACCCGCGCCGCGGCTCCAGCCGCGCTGAGCAGCAGCCGAGCCAGTCGCAGAAAGCGCAGCAAGAACAGGGTGGGGGTGCGCGGCTACCGCGACGAATTCCTGCAAGAACCGGCCACCATGGATTCGCCCATCGATGCTCCCGGCACCGCCGAGCCCGCCCCCAGCCCGAGCAGCCAGGGCGCCGGTCCGCTCGGCCTTAACGGCACCGCGGCGTCGCACGACGGTGCCGCCACGGGAATGGTCCGGCTGTCGTCGCACGGCACCAGCACTGCTGTCCCGTTGCTGCCCGCCACCTGGACCAACGACTCCGAAGGAAGACCGGAAGGCGAATAGGGGGAACTTTTCATCACCGCATCCGACTCCTCCTGTAGCCGCACTCATCGCAGCGCCCAATCAGGAGGTACCACCGGATCGCCACCACCAGGGACGCCGAAGACCCGTTTGCGTGCGGCAGCCGACGCCGGCATGGCGCAGTCCCAGAAATCTGTCCGAAGCAGCAGCGAAATGAACGAGGAGAAGACGGCCGATGACGCTCAACGTGAAAGGCGAGGGACTCGGTGCACAAATCACAGGGGTCGACCCAAAAAACCTCGACGACATAACCACTGACGAGATCCGTGACATCGTTTATGCGAACAAGCTGGTCATCCTGAAGGACGTCAACCCGTCGCCCGAGGAATTCCTAAAGCTCGGCAAGATCGTCGGACAGATCGTTCCTTACTACGAACCCATGTACCACCACGAGGATCACCCGGAGATCTTTGTCTCCTCCACCGAGGAAGGCCAAGGGGTTCCGAAGACCGGCGCGTTCTGGCACATCGACTACATGTTCATGCCGGAACCGTTCGCGTTTTCCATGGTGTTGCCGCTTGCGGTGCCCGGCCACGACCGCGGAACCTATTTCATCGACCTGGCCAAGGTTTGGGCGTCACTCCCGGCCGCCCAGCAGGCCCCGGCCCGCGGAACCCTCAGCACCCACGATCCCCGGCGGCACATCAAGATCCGCCCGAGCGACGTCTACCGGCCTATCGGAGAAGTCTGGGATGAGATCAGCCGCGCCACTCCCCCGATAAAGTGGCCGACAGTCATCAGGCACCCCAAGACCGGCGAAGAGATTCTCTACATCTGCGCGACGGGCACCACCAAGATCGAGGACAAGGACGGCAACCTGGTTGATCCGGCCGTGCTGGCCGAACTCTTGGCCGCGACCGGACAGCTCGATCCCGAATACAACTCGCCGTTCATCCACACCCAGCACTATGAAGTCGGCGACATCATCTTGTGGGACAACCGAGTTCTCATGCACCGGGCAAAGCACGGGACGGCCTCGGGCACCCTCACGACCTACCGCCTGACCATGCTGGATGGTCTCGAGACGCCGGGCTACCCGGCATGAGCACCACCGATTTGACCTCGCCCGCTCACGCCGCTGTCGAGTCCGCCGGCACCACTGCGATCGCCGAGGATCTACTCGCCCGGGTTCTCGAGCCCTACTCCTACAAGGGGTGTCGCTACCTGCTCGACGCCCGGTACCACGCCGACGACGATTCGGTGCTGGCCTATGGGAATTTCACGATCAGCGAGTCCGCCTATATCCGCAGCACCGGTCACTTCAATGCGGTTGAACTGATTCTCTGCTTCAACCAACTCGCATACAGCGCGTTCGCGCCCGCCGTTGCCAACGAGGAGATTCCGCAACTGCGGGGCTGGTCGCTGGAGGACTACTTCCAGCATCAACTCGCCAGCATGTTCATCAGGAACTCGTCATCACGTTTCAACCGGCCCATCAACCCCGCGAAATTCTCCGCACGGCTGCAATGCCGGAATCTGCAGGTTGTCCAACGGACGTGGCGCTATCTCCTGGTACCGTGCGCCATCGAGTTTTGGGACGAGGATGGTGGAGCCGCCTCCGGCGAGGTCGAATTGGCGGCCCTGAACATCCCCTAGATCGCTGGAAGGAAAGCGCTTTAGAGCTATGTCCGACTTACCCGCTACCGTGCTGGAACGGATCATCGAGCAGGCTCAGCGGCGGCCCGAGGCGATCGCCTTACGCCGCTGCGATGGCACGAGTGCGCTGCCATATGGCGAGCTGGCCGCCGAAGTGGATCGCTACGCCGGCGCGCTCCGTGCGCAGTTGGCATCGCGAGGATCACGGGTACTGGTCATCTCGGACAATGGACCCGAGACCTACCTAGCGGTGCTGGCCTGCGCGAAGCTTGGTGCCATCGCCGTGATGGCCGACGGCAATCTTCCGCCGGCAACCATCGATCGGTTCTGTCAGATCACCGACCCCGTCGCGGTTCTGATCGCGCCCGGGAGCAAGGTCGGGTCCTCGTCGCTACCCGAAGACCTCGCCGCGATACCCGCTATCCGGGTCGACATCGGCTCTGGCACCGGGGAGTTCGCCCATTCGCCGGATACGGATCGTCCGGCGACCGAGCCCGGGCTTGGCGCCGACGATCCGCTGGCGATGATCTTCACCAGCGGCACCACCGGCGAACCAAAGGCGGTGCTGCTGGCCAACCGCACCTTCTTCGCCGTACCGGACATCTTGCGCAACGAGGGGCTCAACTGGGTCACCTGGGTCGACGGCGAAACCACCTACTCCCCGCTGCCGGCAACCCACATCGGTGGGTTGTGGTGGATACTTACCTGTTTGATGCGTGGAGGGTTGTGCATCACCGGTGGTGAGAACACCCCTTCGCTGATGCGGATTCTGAACTCCAACGCCGTCAACACCACATGCCTGGTGCCGACCCTGCTTTCGAAACTGGTTTCGGAGTTGAAGTCCGCGGCCACAACGGTTCCATCGCTGCGGCTACTCGGGTACGGCGGTTCGCGGGCGATCGCCGCCGATGTGCGGTTCATCGAAGCCACCGGTGTTCGCACCGCACAGGTCTACGGGCTGAGCGAAACAGGCTGCACGGCTTTATGTTTGCCGACAGATGATGGCTCGATTGCCAAGATCGAGGCGGGCGCGGTGGGCCGCCCCTACCCCGGTGTGGAGGTCTATCTGGCGGCCGACGACGACGCAGACGGCGCCGGCCCCAACGCCCCGGGTGCCGGCCCTTCCGCGTCATTCGGCACGCTGTGGATCAAGTCTCCGGCAAACATGTTGGGGTATTGGAGCAATCCTCAACGTACCCAAGAGGTCCTGATCGACGGCTGGGTGAACACCGGCGATCTGTTGGAGCGCCACGAGGATGGTTTCTTCTACATCAAGGGGCGGTCCTCGGAGATGATCATCTCGGGCGGCGTGAACATCGCCCCCGACGAGGTCGATCGCATTGCGGAGGGCGTTCCGGGCGTCCGGGAGGCCGCTTGCTTCGAGATCCCCGATCCGGAATTCGGGGCGCTGGTGGGCCTGGCCGTGGTCGCTGCCACCGATGTGGACGCGTCAGCGGCCCGCAAACTCAAGCACACGATTGCGGCTCACTATCGCCGCGAGTCCGAATCGGTGGCGCGGCCGTCGACAATCGTGATCGTCAGCGAGATTCCGCGAACACAGTCGGGCAAGGTGATGCGCACGTCGCTGGCGGCGGCGGCGAATCAGGTCCAAACCGGTGGCTGACCCGGTGCGCGAACGGATCTTGCTCGCCGTCTGTGACGTGCTCTACATCGACGAAACGGATCTGATCGACGGCGACGCCACCGATCTCAGGGATCTCGGACTCGACTCCGTTAGGTTCGTGCTGCTGATGAAGCGGCTGGGCGTGGACCGAGAGTCCGAACTGCCATCCCGATTGGCCGAGAACCTCTCGATCGAGGGCTGGGTTTCGGAGCTGTCGAAGTCCGAACTGGAAAGTCCTACGTGACCGCGCCCGAAATCGGCTGTGCGGAAGCCATTCCGCTAAGCAAATCGCAGCAGAACCTGTACAACGGGGTGCTCCAGGACAACGACCCCGCGCTGTATCTGATCGGCAAGCGCTATCGGTTTCACCCGCTGGGGCTGTCGAATTTTCTTGCCGCGCTGGAAGCATCGGTGCTCAACAACCCCGTTCAGCTGTGCGTTCTGCAGATGGCCGCGACGGGCGCGGACTACCCACAGCTGGTGCCGAGGCTGCAATTCAACGACCTTGTGCTCGTACGCTCGGCCGCCCAGGGCCAACCGGACGGGCCGGGCGCCGATCTGGAGCACACCTGGTCTTCGGGCATCCTGGACAGGCCGCTCGTGCGCTATACCGTCTCGACCGACGAGGGCGGCGATGTTTGCGGCCTCGACGTTCACACGCACCACATCCTGCTTGATGGCGGGGCGACCGGGATCATTGAGGCCGATCTGGCGCACTTTCTGGCGGCCAGCCTCGAACCCGCCGGGGTGGGCCAAATGCCCACCCTCAGACAAGGATTGGCCAAGCTGGCGGCCGCGCATCTTCGTGAAACAGCCAAGGTGGCCGAAGCACTACGGCGACAAGCCGACGCCGTGCAGCGCGAGCTCACCGCCGAGGCCGGCCAGGGTGGGGGTGCGCAGGGCGCCAGCGGTACCTCCGGGGCCGCAGCCAAGGGCGTCCTGCAAGAGTCGATCGCCCTCTGCGGCCCAGCCTATGACGCCCTGCGTGCCCTCTCGGAGGCTCAACAAGTACCGCTCAACGTTCTGGTGGCGGCGGCCGCGGTCGCGGTGCAGGCGGGGCTGCGGCAGAGCACCGAGAGCCTGCTGGTGCACGCCGTGGACAACCGGTTCGGCGACCCCGAACTCAATGTCGCCACGTGCCTGGTCAACTCGGTTGCGCACGCCCTCCGATTTCGGCCTTTCGCGTCGGTGCGGGAGGTGGTCCGCGACCTTGACCGCGGCTACGTCAAGGCGGTGCGACGCCGATGGATTCGTGAAGAGCACTACCGCCGAATGTATCTGGCAATCAACCGGACCTCTCATGTGCAGGCCCTGACGCTGAATTTCATCCGCGAATCATGTGCGCCCGGGCTTCGCCCGTTCCTGTCGGAAGCACCCGTTGCGACCGAGATCGGCCCGATCGAGGGCACCACCGTGGCATGCGTGCTCGACGAACAACGGCACACCCTCAACCTGGCGATCTGGGACCGAGCCGATCTGCCCGAGCGCAACACCGGCGCCGGGGTCGCCGCTCGTATCGGCGCGGCGTTGGAATCGATGGCGGCGCTGTGGGATCAGCCGATCGCCATGACCGCCAACGAGTGGTTCGAGGTGGGCGCCGACGGCCTGCCCTGCCGTACCGAGGCCGCGGGACGACCGCGGCCACCGTCGGCACCTGCGTGGTTTGTCGATGCGGCACCGGGCCTGCGCCAGTTTCTGGACCGGCGTCGCCAGGTCTACCCGTGGGTCGGCTGGCTGGTGTGCCATGGGGTGGTGCCCGGTGATGTGCTGGTGTGCACCGACGACGACACCGACAAGACCGTTGATCTGTTGTTGGCCTGTCACCTCGCGGGTTGCGGCTACAGCATGTGCGAGTCCGTCGACGATCTTTCGTTACGAGCCACGACAATTGGTGAGCACTGTGAAGGGAGTTCGGCGCACCCGGTCGACGTGGCCACGGTCCGGCTCGGGGCGGTCCCGGATCACGCCCTGCGGGAGCGCATTGACCAGCGCCTTGACCAGGTGGCACGAGATCCCCTGCTGGCCACCAAGGCGGCGTACATCATGCCCACGTCGGGGACGACCGGGCAGCCCAAGCTGGTGCGGATATCGCATGGATCACTCGCTGCTTTCTGTGCCGCAATCGGCCCCAGCTACGGCTGGAACAGCCAAGACACCATCCTGCAATGCGCGCCCTTGACGTCGGACATCAGCGTTGAGGAAATCTTTGGCGCCGCTGTTTGCGGGGCGGAGTTGGTCCGATCCGCGGCCATGAAGACCGGTGACTTGGGCGGGCTGGCGCGCGATATCCACGCCTTGGGGCCGACGGTCGTCGACCTGCCGACCGCGGTGTGGCACCTGTTGTGCGAGGACGGCGACGCCGTCGACGTCATCGGCCGTTCGCGGCTGCGCCAGATCGTCATCGGCGGCGAATCCATCCGCACCAGCACCGTCGACAAGTGGGTCAATTCCCCCGTCTTGGCACCGATCTCACTTGTCTCCAGCTACGGTCCGACCGAAGCAACGGTGGTCGCCACACACCTTCCCATCGTCTACGACGGCATCGCGGCCGCCGCACACACTCGACTCAGGGTGGGCCTGCCGATGGCGCCCAATACCGTGTTCATCGCCTTCGGCGAGGTGGTCATCGCCGGCCCCTTGGTCAGCGACGGATATCTCGGGATCGATGACAGCAGCTTCGGTGCCGTGGCCCCCGGCGACGGATCGCAACTGCGCGCGTTTGCCACCGCTGACCGGGTGACCATCGATGAAGAAGGCTTTCCGGTCTTCGCCGGACGCAAAGACACCATCGTCAAAGTCGCCGGCAAGCGGGTCGACACCGCCGCGGTCGCCAGGCGCATCACCGCTGACCCTACGGTCTGCGATGTCGCCGTCGAGCCTCATGACGGCCGTTTGGGGGTGTGGTTCGAAACCGAGCGGACCCGCGAAGCCGCCGAGGACGGCGCGACCGCGGGACGGATCGGGCTCACCCTGGCAAGCCTGGGAGTGCCCGCGTTTTTTGTTGTCGCCGTGCCGAGTATCCCCCGCAAGCCCAATGGGAAGGTCGATGGCGCAAGGCTGCACACACTGCCGCAACTCGCCGACGCGGTACCAAGCGACGCCGAGGCCGGCGAGAGCGCGGCCGGCCTCGCGCGCGTGTGGAGTCGCCACCTCGGAAGGCCCCTCGCTGCAGACTCATCGCTACTCGGTGCGGGAATCGGCTCATTGGATCTCATCAGGATCCTGCCCGACACTCGCAGGTATCTCGGTCGGCACCTCTCGGTGCTGGAGCTGATCAGTGCCGATACCGCCGCGAACCTGGTTTGCGACCTGGGCTCAAACCCGGCCGCGCCCGCGACCGATGGTTGGCTCGACGCTGAAACGGCCGCCGCGATCGAGCGTGACCTGGTGTCGTTGGGGAGCCAGTGCACCCCGCAGCCGTTGGGTGCCAAGCCGCCGCCGCACGACCGGGCCGCGGCACCAATCGTCGTGCTCGGGGCATCCGGAATTGTCGGCACCGGATTTGCCCGCGCCGTCCTGGAACGCAAGCAGGCCGGACTAGCCTGTCCGGAAATAGTTTTGGCCAGTAGGTCAAAGCCCCCCGAGCACGGCCCCTGGTCGGCCCTGCGGGGTCTCGAAGGGATCCGGATCGAACAACTCGGCGCAACGTTGGGCGCGGCGGATCTCGATGCCCTGATATGCGACACCGGCGCGCGGTCCCTGATCAACTGCATCGGCAACACCAACGTGCTGGTGCCCTACCGCGGCCTCCGGGCCGCCAACGTGGAGCTGGTTTCCACGGTTGCGCAGGTGTGCGCGCAACGGGATGTGCGGTTGGTGCACCTGTCGACGTTCGTCATCAGTGCCGATGTCACCGCGCCGCGGGTCACCGACCCCCGCGTGTCGCCCTATCCATATGCGGCGTCAAAATCACTCGCGGAGTTGATCGTTGCCGCATCATCGCCGGCTCTGGATTTCACCATCGTGCGCCTGCCCCGGGTGCTCGGCGAGGACTACCAGTTGCGCGAGTCCGCCGACATCCTGGTTTCGGTGGTCGACGCCTGTATGGCATTGCGTGCCTTCCCGACCCTGACTTTGACCGAAGAGGTCACTACTGGCCGAGCCGCCGCGCAGGCGATTTTGGGGCTGTTGCCGCAATTCTCGGGCGCCGCCGGGCTGGGTCACGGAATCACCGTCGTGCGCGGCGCGGCGGTGCAATACCGGGAACTTCTCGGCGGCTATGCACTCGATGAAATCGACGCCGCCGAGTGGAAGCACCGGCTGGACCAAAGCGACTGGGCGAGAAGAAATCCGCAACGGTGGTCGGTGGTCGACGCGTGGGTCAGCCTCGGTATGAGGTTGGGTGCGCGCTCCTACTCGCAATACCTGGACAGTTACCCGAGCATCCCCCTGCAAGTCGGAACCGTCGCCGAGATCGCCGCACCGCCACCGGCGCTGCGGGCCTTGCTGGAGCAAGGGTGCGCACAGCCGCCAAGACCCGCACTGGCCTAGCCCTCCCCCGAGTCCCGGCGATCTAGCTCCCGGCGGTGGCCGGGGCACTCTCCACCGGCGCCGGCTCGGTGTCGCTCTCGGCGGTTCGCTGGATGGCTCTGCGGTCAGGTCGTGAGCGCACCCGCAGCGGCCACCAGAACCACCGACCCAACAGCGCAGCAATGGCCGGGGTCATGAACGCCCGCACCACCAAGGTGTCGAACAGCAGCCCCAGACCGATGGTGGTGCCCACCTGTCCGATCATCCGCACGTCACTGACCACCATGGATGCCATGGTGAACGCGAACACCAGTCCGGCGTTGGTCACGACCTTGCCGGTGCCGCCCATGGATCGGATGATTCCGGTATTGATGCCGGCGGGGATTTCCTGTTTGAACCGGGAGACCAGCAACAGGTTGTAGTCCGACCCCACGGCCAGCAGCACGATGACTGACATCGCGATCACCAGCCAGTGCAACGGCATGCCGATGATGTGTTGCCACAGCAATACCGACAATCCGAACGAGGCGCCAAGTGAAATCGCGACCGTGCCCACGATCACGCCGGCGGCCACCAGCGCGCGGGTGAGGATCAGCATGATGACGAAAATGAGGCAGAGCGAAGCGATTCCGGCGATCAGAAGATCCCATTTCGCGCCCTCGGAGACGTCCTTGAAGATGGCGCCCACCCCGGCCAGGTAAATGGTGGCGTTCTCCAACGGAGTCCCCTTGAGTGACTCCTCGGCCGCGGTGCGGATCTTGTCGATACTGGCGATGCCGCTGGCCGAGGCGGGGTCGCTGCGGTGCAAGATGATGAAGCGGGCCGCGTGCCCGTCCGGCGACAGGAAGCTTCCCATCGCACGTTTGAAGTCCGCGTTCTCGAACACTTCTGGCGGCAGGTAGAACGAGTCGTCGTTCTTGGCGGTATCGAACGCCTTGCCCATCGCGTTGGCGTTCTCGCTGAGCTCGGTCATCTGGTCGACCATGCCCGACATGGTGCTGTGCATGGTCAGCATCATGGTCCGGATGTGTTCCATGGATTCGATCATCGGCGGGAACGTCTCGGTCATCTGCGGCATCAGCCGGTCCACGTTCTCGAGGTCACCGACCATCACGTCGAGTTTCTCGTCGATCTGGTCCAGACCGTCCAGTGCGTCGAAGAGGGACCGGAATGTCCAGCAGTTCGGGATGTCGTAGCAGTGCTTCTCCCAGTAGAGGTAACTGCGGATCGGACGCCAGAAGTCGTCGAAATCCGCGATTTTGTCCCGCAGTTCGTTGGTGATCTGCTGCATCTCGATGGTGTCGCCGACCATCCGGTGGGTGTTGTCGGCCAGCTGCGACGACAGCTCGTACATGCGCCTGGTCAGCGCGATCGTCTTGGCCATCTCGTCGGCCTGGGTCAGTAGGTCATTCATCCGCGCGCGTTGGTAGTGCAACGACTGCACCTGACCGGCGTTTTGCATGCTGAGCCGAAACGGGATGGTGGTGTGGTCCATGGTTGTTCCGGAGGGCCTGGTGATGGCCTGCACGCGGGAGATGCCCGGAACCCGGAATATGCCCTTGGCCAGCTTGTCCAGCACCAGAAAGTCGGTGGGGTTGCGCATGTCGTGATCCGACTCGATCATCAGGATCTCCGGGTTGATCCGTGCCTGGGAGAAGTGGCGGTCCGCGACCGCGAGGCCCTGATTGGCGGGGATGAAGCTGGGCAGGTAGGCCCGGTCGTTGTAGCTGGGCCGGTAGCCGGGCAGGGTGATCAGGCCGACCAGCGCGACGGCGCACGTGACGGCGAGAATGGGCAGCGGCCAGCGCACGATGGCCGTGCCGACCCGCCGCCAGCCGCGTACCTGCAGCACCCGCTTGGGGTCGAACGCGCCGAACCGGCCGCCGACGACAAGGACGGCCGGCGCCAACGTCAATGCGACGAGCAGGGCCACCAGCATCCCCACCGAACAGGGGATGCCCAACGTCTGGAAATAGGGCATCCGGGTGAAGCTCAGGCAAAACGTTGCCGCGGAGATGGTCAGACCGGAGCCCAGGATGACATGGGCGGTGCCGCGGTACATGGTGTAGAAGGCCGATTCGCGGTCTTCACCGGCCTGGCGGGCCTCCTGGTAGCGACCGACGATGAATATCCCGTAGTCGGTTCCGGCGGCGATCGCCAGTGACGTGAGCAGGCTGACCGCAAAGGTGGAGAGCCCGATGAGTCCGCTGTGGCCGAGCAGCGCGACGGCCCCGCGCGCCGCGGTCAGTTCCAGGCCCACCGTGACGAGCAGCAGGAACACCGTGACGGGGGATCGATATACAAACAGCAGCATGATCAGGATCACCGCGACCGTGGTCAGGGTGATCTTGGCCATGGATCGGTCGCCGCTCTTGTGCAGATCCGCGGCCATCGCCGGCCCACCGGTGACGTAGGCCTTCACCCCGGGTGGGGCCGGGGTGGCGTCAACGATCTTGCGGACCGCCTCGACGGATTCGTTGGCCAGCAGCTCACCTTGCTTGCCGGCCAGGCTCACCTGGACAGTGGCCGCCATGCCGTCATTGCTCTGGGCGCCCGCCGCCGTCAGCGGATCCCCCCAGAAGTCCTGGATGCTCAGCACATGCTTCTTGTCGGCGCGCAGCTTGCGGATCAGCCCGTCGTAGAACTTGTGGGCATCGTCGCCGAGGGGCTTGTCGCCCTCCAGGATGATCATGGCCACGCTGTCGGTTTCGCCTTCGTTGAAGACGTGGCCGATGCGGTTGAGGGCCACGACCGACGGCGCGTCGGTGGGGCTCAGCGACACCGAGCGCTCTTGTCCGACCACTTCCAGTGACGGGACGAACACGCTGAGCAGGACCACCACCGCCAACCAGAACAGGATGATCGGCACCGCGAGGGTGCGGATCATCCTGGCGACAAATGGCCGTTCGGCCGCAGTGGTGCCGGTCTGGCCGGGCACTGACTGTGTGGTACTCACGCGGTCTTCACCCTATCGAAAGTGGGCGCCCCGCCCGCACGCTACCGAAGCACAACTCGAGGACAACTCATTGCGCTGCGCTCACTGGCGCTTCATGGCGGGGTGGATGCGGGCCATGATCGAGCCCATCCAATCCGGTGGCGTTACCCGGATCAGTTCGGCCGAGATGCGGTTGGCAAGACCGGGGACGACGACGGCCTTGCCGGCTGCCAAACCGTCGATTCCGGCCTGCGCCACCTGATCGACGGACTTCCACATGATCTTGGGCAAGCTCTCGGTTTCCTGCTTGGTGAACCCGGCGACGTCGCCGAAGCTGGTGTCCACCGGTCCCGGGCTCAGCGCCGTCACCGAAACACCGCTGCCGTGCAGTTCGCCGCGCAGGCTATGGGTGTAGGACAACACGAACGCCTTGGCCGCGCCGTAGGCCGCCTGCCCGGGCAGGGGGGCGAATCCGGCCACCGACGCCACGTTGAGCACCGCGCCTCGCCCGCGTTCGACCATGGCCGGCAGAAACCGGCTACACAGGTCGACCACCGCGGCCACATCGACCTCGACCAGGTTGAGTTCCTGTTCGGGAACCGATTTCGCCACCGGACCCAGCGTCGACAGCCCCGCGTTGTTGATCAGGATGTCGGGCACCAGGCCCAGCGCCGCCACCCGGTCGACCAGGCCGGCGCGGTCGCTGCGCACAGACAGATCGGCGGGCAGCGGGTGGGTATCCGAACCCAACCGTCCCGCGAGGGCTTCGAGGCGGTCGGCACTGCGGGCCACCAACACCACCTGGTAGCCACGCTGGGAAAGGATCCGGGCGAATTCCTCGCCGATGCCCGACGAGGCGCCGGTGACGATGGCGGCGCGGTCTTTTCCTGGTGGTGGGAGAGCCATAGGGTGACCGTACCGGCCCACTGGGCCGGATAGGGAAAGCCGCGGCAACTGGGCCGACTCGGGGCACTTCCCGGCCGGGGTTCCCGGTGGTGGCCCGGTGATCAGTCGCCGGCCGCAGCGGCCTCGGCGTGCCCCGCGAGGCGGTCCAGCGAAGCGCGCAGCTGCACGGTGGTGGTGGCCCGCGCCCGGGGGAACCGCGCCGGGTCGGACAGCTCCGTCCAGTCGTATGTGTGGGTGACCAGGGTGCGGGTATCGCTGATCGGGGTGAGCTCCCAGCGCCAAAGATGGCCGGGCGGCGTTTTTCCGAGTTCTGATGGGCGCCAGGCGATCAACCGGGCTTCGGTGAACTCGACGATGTGGTTCTCGCGCACGCTGCCCAGGGTCAGCGTCATGCGGAAGACATCGCCGACCTGGTGTACCCGTTGTCCCGCGGCACAGTGGGCAAGATTGTCGTTGCCGTCCCAGTCGGGCTGGCGAGACGGGTCGGCGATCAGCTCGAATATTTGCGCCGCGCCGGCCGCAATTTCGCGGGTGGCACTCACCACACGTTCGGAGCGGTCGGGCAGCGGGGCGTCGGTATCAACCACCTACCCATCCAAACACTGCGCCGGCTCGGCGCGGGTACCGCGGCTGGCAATCGGTGAGGTGACTTTGGGCCGATCCTGGTGGGGACCTTTGGCCATCGACGCGCCGGTGTTTCGCTGAAATACTGGTTGCTACCAGGGCAACCTGGTGGTCTGTCCGAAGTGCAGTAAGCCCATTTTTGGGCGAGGCCCGCAAGGGCCTGCTTGACCCACCGTCAGAAGACGGGGATCTGCCTTCGGGCAGACCTCTTATGTGCGAGCGCCCAGATATACGTCACTGCGACGAGCCGCGGCGTTTCCTGTACATCAGTTATGTGTCGCGACGGGCACCACCCGCGCCGAGCCGCACCCGCGGATGGTTCAGTCCACCACCGACAGCAGGTGCAGCAATATCCGGGCCGAGCTGACCGAAACCTCGTCGACGAACCGATTGAAATCCAGCCCGGAACCGGCGCCGGCGAGGTCGGAGAGCGCGCGGATGACCAGCCAGGGGATGGCAAAGGACTCGCATACTTGAGCCAGCGCACCGCCTTCCATCTCGATGGCCATGCCGGCAAAGTCGTTGTAGAGCTGGTCCCGGGTGCGCGCGGAATGCAGATACTGGTCGCCGGTGAGGATGGTTCCGTAGTTGATCCGCGGTGGGCGGGCTCCGCCCCCGGCGGCGGCCGACAGCGCTGGCAGGGTGAAGTCCTCGAGGCGGTGTTTGACCCGATCCAGCAGTTCCGGTTCCACCCGATAGCCCAGCTGTTCGGTGGGTTTGATGAACGGGACGTGGCCGGGCTGGTAGGGCTGCAGTCCGTCATCGGTGAGCAACCCGCAATCGTGCTGCACCACGCGATCGGCGATAACTATGTCGCCGATGGACAACGCCGGGTCCAGTCCTCCGGCGACCCCGGTGAAAATCACGGTGTGACAATCGAATCGGTCCGCTAGCAGGGTGGCGACCAGGCCGGCGTTTACTTTGCCCATTCCGGCCGCGGTCAGCACCACCCGCCGATCCCCCAGTTGACCGGCATAGAAACAAATTTGGGCGATCTCCTGTTGATCGGCGGCGACCAGATTGGTGCGCAGATAGGCCAATTCCTGCGGGATCGCGCAGATAACACCTATCGTCACCGTGAACCGTTGCCCTGCAAGTCAATCTCCCATCGCCGGCCAACTCCACCGGTGGCCCAAAAACCTGACCGCGATTGTAGCGACAGGCCAAAGCGGGCTCGGCCGGTCGATCAGGGCAGCGCGGCTACAAAGGTTTCGTTTGTCAGGCCGGCGGCGAGCTCGTCGACGTCGAACGGCCGGTCCAGGCGGGCCCGAAACTTCGCCACATCGACGAGCAGACTTATCTCGTAGGTCTGGCGAGCGAAGAACCGTCCGACAACGGGGTACAGCCGGCGCATCGTGGCCCGGCCCGCGGCGTTGCAGCTTGCCGCGCAGTAGCCGACGTGGCCCAATTCGTCGGTGAGTATCTCGCTGTAGAGGCGCTCGATCCGGGCCGCCACCGCCGGTTCGTCGGCGAACAGTTCGACTCCGGCGCGTCGCAGCTCGTCGAACATGATGCAACCCGCCATCTCGCCCGCGCCCACGATTGGGAATGCGAGTCGATCCGGCAGGAACACGCTCATCTTGACGAACTGGCGCACCAGCAACGGTGGCGCAATCACCTGGAACGGCAGACCAAACATGTCCAGCACGTACGCCAGCAGCCGAGTGTGATAGTGCTCCTCGAGTTCGACGTAGACCCGCTCCGGCGGCAGGTCGGCACCGCTGTTGACTCCGTAGGTTTCGCCCAGGTTCACCCCAAACCGCTCAGCCTGGTTCAGCTTGGCGGTGGCCAGCAAGAACAACATCGCCCGGTCGAGTCCCGGCTCGGGTCGACGCCGCCGCAGGTTGCGCAGGAACACCTGCCGATCGACGTGGCGCGCCGAGCGAATGGGCTCGGCTACTAGCGCTGCAAAGAACTCTTCCCGGGTGGCAAGCCGGCGATGCAACAGGTCCGCCTCGCCGTCGCGTCGGGCCAGATATTCGCGGTAGCCCTCGATACCTGAACTGCTCATCGTGCCTCCATTCCGTGAACAACGGTCGTTACAAAGCGGTTCAGTAACGCGGTCCGCGCGTCCGGGGTCGTCGCGCCGGTGGCCAGCAACGCGAACAAACCGGTCAGGAAGATCACCCCCAGCTCACCCGCGTCGGCATCCGGTGGGACCCGATCCGCCCGCTGCGCCTGCGCGATCGTCTCAATGACGAATTCGGCCAACGGGTGTTCGCCCAGCTGGTCCTCGACCGGCCGGGTTGGGGCAAAGTGCAATCCGAGCATGTCCCGGAACACAAGCGGGCCCAGCCGTCGCTCGACGGCAACCACCTGGTGCGCCAGCGAACTCAATACCGATACCAGGTCGGTGGAATCGGTGGTTGGATCGCGCAGCTTTGCCACAATGGCGAGTTCCTCGGCGCGCTCCAACTCCACCAAGACGTGCTCCTTGGTGGGGAAGTGGAAGTAGAACGTCCCCCGTGCCACCCCGGCCGCCGCGGCGATCGCCGCCACATCCGCGCCGGCTAATCCGCGCCGACCTATCTCGGCGACCGCGGCATCGAATACCCGCGCCCGGGTGCGCAGCCGCTGAGCCGCGCGCACCTTTTGCTGCGGCGAGTGCGGCGCGGTAGTCGACGCGGTCGAGCCCACACCGATACCGTACGAGCATTAACTGACACCTGTCAATGACGGATGTCAGCGAACTGTGGTGCGGGAGCCTCGCCGGAACTTCAGCAGGTAGCCGGGCAGCCGGCGGGCCGGGACCGGCCTCGGCCAGTCGTCGGCGCGAAAGTACGCGTCGGAACCGCCATCCACGAACACCACACTGCCGCAGAGGAAATCCGCAGAGTCGCTAAGCATGAAACATATCCAGTCGGCCATGTGGGTGACCTCGCCGAATCCACCGACCGGGATCGGGAACGACCGGACGGCCTTGGCCTGAGTCGGGTCCGACAGCTGTTCGGCCAGCAGCGGCGTCATGATCGCGCCGGGCGCCAGAGCGTTGAGCCGCACCCCCGATCCGGCCCACTCCGGCAGCACCGCCTGGCGCCGAACCCAATGGCTCACCGCGATTTTCGACGCCGCATACATCAGCGAAGGCGCGGCTCTACCGAACAACCGCACCGCGCGCACCGCCTTGTCGGCATCATGGTCGAGCAGCGCCCGCACGCTGCGCCGCGGCACCATCGGAACAGTCGTCGTCGAATTGCTCGCGATCACAACCGCTTTGGCCCGTTCGGCGGCAGCTAGAGCGGGCCGCCACGCCTGCAATAGCTCCACCACACCCAGGTAATTGACCTGGGCGATGCGATGCAGCCGGCCCGGGCCCGGACTCGGCCCCAATCCCGCGGCCAGCACCGCGCCATCGAGCCTGCCGTCACAGGCCGCAATGACGTCGCTTGCGGCCCGTAACCGGCCCTGCCGTGTCGACAGATCGGCGACGACGTCGGCGCCATCGAGGTCGACGCCGATCACCCGATGGCCCGCTTCCCGAAGCCGACTCGCGGTCGCATTTCCCATCCCAGACGCCGATCCCGTGATCGCATAGGTCCCCATACCGACCTCCGTTCGTTGCTGAGCGCAGTATGCCTGCTCGCCGGCCCCGCAGCGCTGTTAGGTTGCGAGGATGCCCGACGAATGGCCTGGCACCGATTTCGACCTGCTCGAGTCGGTCTACGGGCCACTGACCGCATCGATCCGTCGCCTCATCGACGTCAGCATCCGCACCCAGGCGGATCCGGCGACGGTCACCGCTTCCATGGCCAAAATCGACAGTGCTGCCGAGGAATTGAGTGACGCGCTGCACCCGGGAGGGTTCGGCGTCCAGCTGACTCCGGAGGGTGAGACCGTCGCGTGGGGCAATGTTGTGGTGGGTGTGCGCAACCCGGTCGCACCACCGTTGTCGATCCATCACGAACCCGACGGACTGGTGTGGTCGGAGTTCACCTTGGGCGCGGCTTACGAGGGGCCGCCAGGCCATGTGCACGGCGGCGTGTGCTCGATGATCCTCGATCATGTGCTGGGCGCGACGGCCCATCTGCCGCGCCGCCCCGCCTATACCGGGACGCTGACCTTGCGCTACCGGCGCGGCACCGTGCTCGGACGGCCGCTACGCGCCGAGGGCCGCGTTGAACGTATCGAAGGGGTCAAGACGTTCTCGGTCGGCCACATCGCCGACGAAAGCGGCATAACGGTGGAAGCCGAGGGGATATTCATCCAGTCCAAGCAGATCCGGGCCTGAGCGTCGCCGCGCCGAGCCGGTCCGTCATGTCACCATGGCGGCGCGCTCCAGGTCCAGCAGCTGCTCACCATGCAGTTCCTCGTCATAGGCCTTGCGCCCACCGCGCAGACCGAACAGCCGCTTGGAGATCAGCAGGTACAGCACGGCGGCCACATTGATGCTGAAGGTGACCACCCGGGTCATGGTGATCCCCCTGGCCAGGTCGTGGATCTCCAGCGGCAGGAAGACCGAGGTTGCCACCACCGCGAAGTACTCGCCCCAGCGTTTGAGCAGCCACAGGCCCACCCCCTCGACCACCTGCAGGACGGCGTAGGCGGCGAGCATGAAGGTGATCAACGCGAGCGTCGATGGCTTTGCGGCCAGCGCCTTTTCCAGTTCCTGAACGACGAACATCTGATCGACCTTGAACCCGGCGGCGCGAAAGATCGGCAAATCCCGATCAAGGGTTGTCTGAATGGCTCCCCGCGCGCCGCGAAACTCCCATACCGCCCACGCCGCAAGCCCGAGCACCATCGCCCGAAACAGGCGTTCGACCGCCAACGTGCGAATGATGATGGCCTGACGCAGCGCCTTGCCACGCATGATCAACGGCGCGTCTTCCGGATGCCCGCGGCCACGCGGCGCACCGAGCGTGAAGTCACCACAGCGCAGACAGCGCCACACTTCACCCAACTCGGTGTCGGCGCTGAGCCGGTCCGCCAGTGCCCGGTCATCGGGTGCGTAGGTGGCATGACCGGTCACCGAGCAGACCAGCAGCTCCCAGCGATTCACACCATGATCTTCACGCTTGGTCACGAGCCGATCATTCAACGCGTTGCGCGAACCGTGCAAGCGCGCGCGCAGTGGCATTCCCAAGCCACCGACCAGCTTCGAAGTACGCCATGACCGAACGCAAAGATGGACAAGACATTTCCGAGACGGCCTGCGCTACCCGCTTGGCATCGCGTCTCGTCTTTGTCTCCACAGATCTCGTTTGCCCGCAACGTCATTGCCATGCCGTTGTTACAGCGCACGATATGGAAGTGGGTCGCGCGCGGAGGTAGCTGCGGGCGGCGAGATCGGCAGCCGCACCGGCCACCGGGTGTAGGCTCGTGACGACTATGGATGAGCCCCTGCGGTACGAGAAGCTCGACGGCGGTGTCGCTATCGTCACCAACACGGATGCGCCACGGAACCGGATGGGCCTGGCCTACGTTGAGCGGCTCAGCGAGGTGGTAGACGACATTGCCGCCGACGACGAGATCCGGGCCTTCGTCATCACCGCGGACGGTCTGGAGAACTTCTCCGTCGGGATGAACCTCAAGGAACTGCCAACCGGCATCCAGGCGGCGGGCAGCGTCGACGCGTTCTTCGATCGACGCCTCGATCTCATCCAGCGCATCGAGAACATGGGCAAGCCTTCCGTCGCCACGCTGTTCGGCCACTGCCTGGGAGCCGGCCTCGAACTCCCACTGGGCTGCACCTTCCGCCTCGCCGCCGAGGAAGGGGCGTCGATCGGGCTGCCCGAGTTGCACCTGGGTTCGACTCCTGCCTGGGGAGGCTCGGCTCGGTTGGCCAAGACCGTGGGGCGCCAGCATGCCCTCGGCATGGTCTTGCGGGCCAAGACCGTGACCGGGCCGCAGGCACATGCCATCGGTCTCGTCGATGAGGTGTGGCCACTCGACGAGCTGAAGGACCGAGCGACGCAGCTCGCCCTGGAGTTAGCGGGGCAACCCGCTCTTGCCGTGCGGGCCATGCTGGGAGCCTTTCATGACTGCGAGCACCGGACTTTGGACGATCTACTCGCCGCGGAGCGACGGGCCATCCACGCAACCTTGAGTTCCGATGATGCCCGCGAGGGGATGATGGCTTTTCTCGAGAAGCGCCCGCCGGTGTTCAACCGACCCAAACGGCCTCGGTGAGTCCGAAGCCGTTGCGCTGCTCACGCGGGCCAGCACCGTCGCCTTGAGCTCGGGCGGTCAGCCGGGCGCCTGCCAGGTGATCAGCACCCGCCCATAGAGCAAGCGCCGCACTCGGGCCCCGGGCAGCAGTTCCCGAACTAGTTCGCGCAGCTGTGAAAACGTCACCGGCGGTGGCCATTTGATGGCGGCGGTGTGCTCCCATTTCCGTCTGACTCGATTGGCGACGCCAGTAGCCAGCCACGCGGTGAGGTGCCACAGGACGTTTCGCGGGGACGGTCTGACAAAGGTCACCACCGCCAGCGTTCCGCCGGGCAACACCAGCTCCGCAAGCCGGATCAATGCCCCACGGGTGTCCTCGATGTGGTGCAACGACGCGTTGGCGAGCACCGCGTCGAAGCCGCGATGCGGTAGCTCGCCGGTCATGACGTCGCCGTGCACCCACCGGATGGAGGTGTCGGCGAATCGGTGTTCTGCGCGTCGCAGCACGTCCGCGTCGACGTCCAAAGCGGTGACATCGGGTACCCGGTCAACCAGCCGGGCCGACAGGAAGCCGTCCCCGCACCCGACGTCGAGAGCGGTTTGGGTACCCGGCGCGACGGTGGCAGCCAACAACGCGTCGTAATGAATGTTGATGTTCCACGGTTGTCCCGCCGGCACCTGTCGAAGGTAGCCTCAGCCGCCCTATTGTTGGCCATTGGGGCGGCCCGGGCCGCGTTGCCAGTTCGCGCGGGTTCGGGGAGTAGGTCGGCGGGGCCGAAGAAGATGGGGTAGCTGTGAGCCGGAACGTTCTGACCGTGATCGGGGTCGGCGGCATGGGTCAGGCGATCGCCCGGCGGCTCGGCTCGGGCAAGACGGTGCTGTTGGCCGACAATAACGCCGACACGTTGGCATCGGTAGCCGAATCCCTTGCCGCGGAAGGACATGACGTCAGGAGCCGCGGCGTGGATGTCTGCGCCGCGGAGTCGGTTCACGATCTCGCCCAGTACGCCGCCACCCTCGGTGCCGTCACACAATTGGCGCACACCGCGGGGTTGTCTCCGGCGCAAGCGTCAGCGCAGGAAATCCTGGCCGTCGACCTAGTCGGCGTTGCGCTGGTGCTGCAGGAGTTCGGCGCGGTGATCGCCCCAGGGGGCGCGGGTGTGATCATTGCCAGCATGGCGGGCCATCTGTTGCCGCCGCCCAGCGCCGAACAAGAACACGAGCTCGCCCACCGCCCGCCCGGACAGTTGCTCGAACTGGCCTTCGTCGGCAGCATCGTGGAGCCGGCCTTCGCCTATCCGTTCGCTAAGCAGGCCAATAGCATTCGGGTCCGTGCGGCAAGCCGACAATGGGGGCAGCGGGAGGCACGAGTCAACTCGATCAGCCCCGGCATCATCTCGACACCCATGGGACAGCAGGAACTCGCCTCCCCGGTCGGCGATGGGATGCGGGCGATGATCGCCATGTCCGGGACCGGTCGAATCGGAACCCCCGACGACATCGCCGCAGCGGCGGCCTTCCTGCTGGGCCCCGAGGCAACATTCATCACCGGGGCGGAGCTCCTGGTCGACGGCGGTGTCGTCGCCGCCATCAGGGCGAGCGGCTAGCCGCACGAGCCAGACCGGGCAACCGGTCAGACCGTCATCTGGATGCTAGACCGTGGATGGCGCATCGAAGTTGTGCAGGTTCTGGTTTGTCCCCTCACTCACGGTCACGTAGCCGTTGCCGTCCGGGTGAAAGGCTATCGCTTCGCCCTGCGACTCATCCGGTGTCGGGCCGGCAACCGCCGGCTGCGCCAACGCCATCCAAATGTCTTGGGAAGGATCACGATTCCACAAGTAGACGTGGCCATAGGTGCGCACGGCCAGTTGCGTTCCGTCCGGCGATACATCGGCCCCGGTCACCAAGTAGCCAGAGCCGCTCGGCAATGCCAGCGTGCCCACGTCCTGCAGGGTGGTGGTGCTGCCGCTAGCCAGTCCAGTGGGCGCCGAATAGATCGCGGGATTGCCGCTCGAGGTCTTGTCAATGATGAGCATGCGTCCCGTGCGCGGGTCCACCATGAGCGCCTCCGCGTTGTGTGGGCCGTCGGGATATTTGAGATTGAGCGTGTCCACACCGGTCAGCGTGGTGGTGACGGGGTTGGCGGCGGTGCCGGTGACTATCGGCTCCGGTACCCGATAGACGGCTATTGCGCTGCGGGAGAGCCCATTATCGCCAATGTCGCCCAGGTAGAGGTAGGACTGGCCCGGCACCGGTCCGGGACCGATCGCGATGTCCTCCCAGTCGGATGCCTTCGCACCGCTGAGCGTGTAGGTGCCCAGCGTGGCCCCGCTCTTGGCATCGATGGCGAATACCCGCGCCGTATCCCCGGAATCGTTGTGCACCCAATAGATGTTCGGGTTGGCGACGCCGGACTCGATGCCGGATATCTCGTCGAGTGAGGCATTCGTAATGGGTCCGGCGTTGGACGCCACCAGGTCCCTCCCGGCGGCCGCGTCAACCGCGTTCTGGCCGGCCCCAGAGCCCGGGTCCGGCGGATTGCCGGGGTCACCCGGCGCACCGACATGCGCGCCCTGGGCACCATCGGAACCGGCGTGGCCGTAGAGCCGGCCGCCGTTGCCGGCGGCGCCGCCGGCCCCGGGGTCGACGCCCGACCCGCCGCTGCCCCCGTTTCCCCCGTCACCGATCCATTGGGCCGAGCCACCCGGGCCGCCCGGGCCGCCGGTTCCGCTGGTTCCACCGGAACCGCCCTGCCCGCCCAACCCGCCGTTACCGAACAACAGTCCGCCAGATCCGCCGCGGCCGCCCGCCTGCGCCGACGTCGTGCTCACCCCCGAACCGCCCTGCCCGCCCGCCCCACCGGTGCCGATCAACCCCGCATTACCGCCGTTGCCGCCGACCTGACCGGCGGCGCCGGACCCGCCGTCGCCGCCATTGCCGTACAACAATCCGCCGGGGCCGCCGTCGCGGCCGGTGCCCGGCGCACCATCGGCACCATCGCCAATGAGTTGGCGGCCCGTTAGCGCCTGGCTCGGCACATTGATCACGCCCAGCAGGTCCCGCTCGACGAGCTGTAGCGGCGAAATGCCGGCCTGCTCGGCGGCACCATACGCACCCCCGGCGCCACCCAACGCCTGCACGAATCGAGCGTGAAAGGCGGCCACCTGAACGCTGATCGCCTGGTACTGCCGCCCCTGGCCGGAAAGCAGCGTTGCGATGGCCGCCGAGACCTCATCACCGGCGGCCGCCAGCAGTGCGGTGGTGGAGCCGGCGGCCGCCACGTTGGCCGCACACACCGACGAGCCAACGCCCGCCAGATCGGCCGCGGCACTGGCGAGCAGGTCTGGGATCGCGACCAGATGCGACATCGATGTCCTTCCGCCACGGGACGACCGGTCATATAATCAATCGATTGATTGTAAGAGACGGCCTGGCTTTCAGGACGAGATTGCGAAGCCACTTGGTGGCAAGGTTGTGCTGAGTTGTCGAGGCGACCTGCCAGAGGAGGACGACCTTCAATGAGAAGCCGCGCGGCCATCCTTTATGGGTACGGTCACCCCTGGACCGTCGAAGAATTCGAGCTCGACCCGCCGCGCGCCGGCGAGGTGCTGCTGCAACTGAGCGCGACCGGACTGTGCCACTCCGATGAACACATCCGACGCGGCAACCTCGCGCCACCACCGGAAACACTGCGCTCTTTGGGGCTGCCGACCATGTCCCCGACCATCGGCGGCCATGAAGGATCCGGCGTCGTGCTCGAGGTCGGCGAGGGGGTGACCCGGTTCGCACCCGGCGACCATGTGGTGACGTCTTTCATCGCGGTGTGCGGCCAGTGCCGTTGGTGCGCAACGGGAATGGAATACCTATGCGATACCGGATACGGCACCTTGGCACCCGGAATGCCCACCGACGGTACGTTCCGTCATCACAGCCTCGATGGACGCGACCTCGGCCACGTGTCCAAGATCGGCGCGTTCGCCGAACATACGGTGGTCTCGGCCGATTCGCTGGTCAAGATTGATCAGACGTTCCCGCTGGTGCCGGCAGCCCTGCTGGCCTGTGCGATACCGACCGGATATGGCTCGGCGGCACGACGCGCTCAGGTCCGCGGCGGCGACATCGCCGTGGTGATCGGCGCGGGCGGCATCGGAACAGCGGCCATCCAAGGCGCCCGTATCCAGGGAGCGACCCGCATCATCGCGGTCGATCCCGTTGAGTTCAAGCGCAAATCCGCGCTGACCTTTGGGGCCACTCATACCGCGGCGGCACCGGACGAGGCCGTTGAGACGGTGCGCGAGCTAACTCGCGGCGTGATGGCGGATGTGGTCGTGGTATCCCCCGCCACGATCGGCCCGGCCGACGTCGCGGCGGCACTGTCGCTGACCCGCAAGGGCGGAACCTGCGTGCTCACCGGTCTGCCGGACCCCGCGATGCACTCCATCGCCGTCGGTCTTCAAGACTTCGTGCTGATGAATAAGACGCTGTGTGGCACGGTCTTTGGCTCGTGCAACCCAAAGAGTGACATTCCGCTGCTGGCCACGATGTACCAGTCGGGGCAGTTACTCTTGGACGAGATGATCACCAAGCGCTATTCGCTCGACAGCATCAACGATGCCTACGCCGATCTGGTTGCCGGCGAGTTGATCCGCGGGGTCATCGATTTCAGTCTGAGCTGACGCCGCGCTCCCCGGCCCGCCCCGTTGCGCCGCCGGCGACACCCCCTTGTGGTGCAACCAGTCCCGTGGCCTGATCCGCCAGGTTCGGCGCGCGTATTCCAGCTCGGTGTAAGGCCACTGGGTGACGATGCGCCCCGAAGGTGAGCGGAAGTAGCTCTGGCACTGAGTCCAGATCGTGCGTTCCAAATCCGCGGAGATCTCGTCGTTGTAGCGCCTTTCCGCCTCCGGACGGACATCGAGGTATCCACCGCGGCGCGCCAGCCGACTGACCGCGCTGGCCACCAGGCGCGCGCCGGCCTCGAGTATGTAGACGATCGAGTTTCCGCCCTGGTTGGTGTTCGGACCGTAGAGCATGAAGAAGTTCGGAAAGCCGCCGACTGCCGCACCCAGGTAGGCGGCGGGGTCATCACCCCACCGCTCGTGTAGGGACTGCCCTCCGGTGCCGATCACCTCGATGCCCGACAGGTAGCGCGACGTCTCAAATCCCGTGGCCAGCACCACCGCATCGACGTCTACGACTTGCCCGGCAGTCGTGACGACCGAGGTCTCGGTGACTCGCTCGATGGGATCAGAAACGAGTTCGACGTGGTCGTGCTGTAGCGCCCGGTAGAAGTCATCACCCAGCAGCACTCGCTTACAACGGAACGGATAGCCGGGCGTCAGCGCACGGCGCAGCCGCTCATCGGCGACGACGCGCTCCAGGAAGGAGGTAGCGATCTGGGTGCGCGATGTCACCACCGGATCATCGGCGAAGGTAGCGGTGTTGTCATGCTGGAACTTCCAGATCTGCCAGCGGGTCCGCCGAATTGCCAGCGGGTTGCGCCGAAACTGCCTCAATTCGGTTGCGGTGTAGCGGCGATCGTCCTTGGGAACCATCCAAGGTGGGGTGCGCTGAAATACCGTCAGGCGCCCAGCGAGCTTCGCCAGTTCGGGGACGACCTGCACCCCGCTGGCCCCGGTGCCGATCACCGCCACCCGTTTTCCCGTCAAATCGACACGGTGATCCCAGCCGGCGGTGTGCATCAACGTGCCACCGAAATCGGTCAGCCCGGCGATGTCGGGCAGCTTGCGCGGCCCGAACAAGCCGGTCGCACACACCACTACGTCGGCGGTCAAGGTAGCGGTCCCCCCGGCCCGGTCCACCTGGCAGACCCACCCCCACGTGTCCTCGTCCCAGCGGATCGAGCGGACCCTGGCGCTCAGCATCAGGTGGCGGCGTAGATCGAAATCGTCTACGACCGATTCCAGGTAAGCCAGGATCTCGGGTTGGCGAGCATAGGTGCGGCTCCAGAATTTGTTGGGCGCAAACGAAAATGAGTACAGATGACTCTGAATATCGCAGGCGGCTCCCGGATAGGTGTTGCGACGCCAGGTCCCCCCAACGCCGTCGGCGCCCTCGATAATCACCAAATCATCAATGCCCGCGCCGCGCAGCGCAACGGCGGCGGCGATGCCGCCAAAACCGGCCCCGATGATGACGACCCGTGGTGGGCGCCCACGCCGGGTCGCCGCCCGGAGCCGGCCCGCGAAGTACCGTAGCCGGGCCGCCGGCCGGGTCATCGTGGCACCTGGGCACCACGAATCGCCAGACCTTCCAGGTCCCCTTTGGCCCGCCATGTCTCGAGGATGTCGGCGTATTCGGTGGGAGCGCCGAAGAAGAAGCTGCCCTGGCGAGTCTTGGCATCCGCCTTCCCCTCGCGGTTGTAATAGCCGGGGGTGCAGGTCTTGGCCCGCTCGGCGGTCGCCGCCGAACGGGCCACCACCGCCTCGACCCAAGCGGCCTCGGCCTCCGGCGAGGCCTCAACCTCGCTCACCCCGTGCTCGAGCGCCCAGGCGATGATCCATGCGACATGACTGGCCTGCACATCGAGCAGATATGGAAAGTTCACCGTGAGGCCGGCCTGGGCGATGCTTTCGATGAAGCAGTTCGGGAAACCGTTGGCACACAGTCCCTGAAAGGTGCGCACACCGTCGCGCCACCGGTCGGTCAGGGTGATGCCGTCCCGGCCGATCAGTTCGAAGCCGGTGCGACGGCAGTAGTCGGTGCCAACTTCGAACCCCGTCGCAAAGATCAGGCAATCCAGCTCGTAGGCCACCGAGTCGACCACCACGCCGGACTCGATGATGCGCTCTACGCCGCGCCCCTCGGTATCGACCAGGGTGACGTTGTCGCGGTTGAAGGTCTGCAGGTATTCGTCATGGAAGCACGGCCGTTTGCAGAAGTATCCGTACCACGGCTTGAGTGCTTGCGCGGTGGCACGATCGGTCACCAGCTGATCGACCCGCGCCCTGATCTCCTCCATCTTGGCGAAGTCGGCGAACTCGATTTCCCGCGAGCGTTTCTCCGGGTCCGTCGTGCCGGGGCTGTCGTGACGCATCACGGGAAGCTTGCGGGTAATGCTCGTCCAGGCATCAGCGACCAGATCTTCGGATGCCTGCCCTCCGGCGGTCAGAACTTGAAAGTTCTTGATGCGTCTGCGCTGCCAGCCCGGCTGTAATGTGGCAGCCCACTCGGTATCCGTGGGTTCATTGGCGCGCACATCCACCGACGAAGGCGTGCGCTGAAACACGTAGAGCTGCTGGGCCGCCGCCGCCACGTGGGGCACGCACTGCACTGCCGTCGCGCCCGTGCCGATGATGCCGACCCGCTTGTCGGCCAGATTCTGCAAGCCCTGGCCGGTGTAGCCGTAGTCCCACCGGCTGGTGTGGAACGTCTTGCCGCCAAAGCTGGCGATCCCGGCGATCCCGGGCAGCTTGGGCTTGGCCTGATATCCGTTGGCCATCGATACGAATCTGGCCCGCATCCGGTCCCCGTGATTGGTCCGAATGATCCAGCGGGATATGTCCGCATCCCAGCGGATTTCGTGGACTTCGGTCTGTAGGCAGGCATCTCGGTACAGGTCGTATTTCGCAGCGATGCGCTGACAGTGCGCAAAGATCTCGGCGCCCTTGGCGTACTTTTCGGTCGGAATGTAGCCAAGCTCCTCGAGCAGCGGCATGTACACATACGACTCGACATCGCACGCGATCCCCGGATACCGATTCCAGTACCAGGTACCCCCAACGTCGGCCGCGCGGTCGATCAGCCGCACACTTTGCACACCGAGTTGGCGCAGCCGTGCACCGGTCAGCAGACCGCCGAAGCCGGCCCCGATGATCGCCACGTCCACCTCGTCGGTAAGGGGTTCGCGCGCGAATTCTTCATCCGCCCAGGGATCCTCGCCGAATCGGGAGAACTCACCCGCGATCTCCACGTACTGCGCGATCCCGTCGGGACGCAGCCGCTTTGTCCGCTCTTCGGCGTACTTCTGGCGCAACACATCAACGTCGAACGCGCACCCGACGGTTTCGGTCAAGGTCTCAACTCCGCTCTACGCGAGATGACCCTATAAGTGATCGCTTGATCATATCAAGCGATCACCACGTATTCGAGGCCCCACAAATCGCCAGTTCGACCATCAGCAGCGAAACAGCGTGCCCCTGATCAAACCCTTGGCCGCGCTCAGCGCGGCGTGGAATTGGTCCAGTGGCAGGGTGGCCGCCAGTTCGGTCAGACCGTAGATGAGCGCGTAGATCGCCTCTATCGCACCGGCCGTATCGGCCTGCTCGGCAAGCTCACCCCGGCGCCGGGCATCCTCGACCAGGCCCCTGATTATCTCTCGAAACGCGGTGAACCCGACTTCGCCGAGTT
The DNA here is from genome assembly GCF_003391395.1 of Mycobacterium marinum. NCBI lineage: Bacteria > Bacillati > Actinomycetota > Actinomycetes > Mycobacteriales > Mycobacteriaceae > Mycobacterium > Mycobacterium marinum. The sequence goes on along the minus strand of NZ_CP024190.1, from coordinate 261,508 downwards.
GGCCGCTCCCCTCCTGGGCGTCCAGAGCGATCCCGTCTTCGGCCCGGATGGCGAACTCGAAGGCGGCCAGTTGCGGGTATTCCCGGATCAACTCGCCGCACTCGTCGAGCACCGCTTCGATGCGATCAACGATGTTGCCGCCGCCTTCGGCGGCCCGCCGCAGTCGCGGCATCGCCGCATCGGCCCTGGCCGCGATCGTCTCCTTGATCAGCTCGGACTTGTTCGGAAAGTAGTTGTACAAGCTGGCACTGGTCACATTCGCGGTGCGAGCGATCTCCCGGATGGTGGCACGCGCATATCCCACTTTGCTGACACACTGCATCGTCGCGACGATGATCCGTTGACGGGTTTCCTCGCCACTGGCGCCCACCGGGCGGCCCAGCTGCGTGCGGGTCATTGCGGTCGGATCCTCACCAACGGGTCTTGCATATTCATCGGCCGTGGGCGCTTTGCGGGCATAGTCGAATATATTCGAATGATCATGACTTCCGGCGTCCGCGGGGCCGCGGTGAGTGATCGACAGCCCGATTGCGAGTGCCGCCTGACATGACCGTCCCCACCTTCTCGACGAGATCCCAGCTCGGCCGGCCGGTGGGCGCGCGCGGCGAACAAACCCGGCAACGGATCATCACCGCGGCAATGCGTTGTGTGGCCGAGGCCGGCCCCGCCCAGGCGTCGATCCGCGAGATCGCCAAGGCGGCCGACATGACCAGCGGCAGCTTGTACCACTACTTTCCGAACAAGTCGGAGCTACTCAATGCCACCGCCACGGAGATCGAAGAGATCGTCTTGCCCCGGCTCCATGCCGCCGCGGCCTCTTCCGATGACATCGTCGACCGGCTCGACGCGGTGTTGGATGAGTCGAAACGGTTGATGCGCGACTATCCCTACCTGGCCGGGTTCCTACGAGCGGTGCGCGCCGAGAATGCCGACCAGACCGGTGGCGGCCGCCGAACCTACCCGGGCTCCAAGGCCCTTCGCGACGTCATCACCGAAATCGTCGACGACGCCCGGGGGCGGGGCGTGCTGTCCGCCGGCATCGCCGCCGGCGCCGCGGTGGACGCCATCTGCGCACTGACGCGCGGCCTCACCGAGCAAGCGGCGAATCTGGGTCCGCAGTCCTACGACGTCACACTCGACTCGGCCAAGCAACTGCTCCGAGGATCACTGTTCGCGGGAGCCAAACCAACGGCCACGCACCGAACATGAGTTTGCTGACCGCGTTGCGGCTGAACATGACCAACATCGCCGATCCGGCGGCCGACCACGCCCAGCGCTATCGCGCCGCGCTCGACATGGCCGAATATGCCGACCACCACGGGTTCACCGCGGTCAGCGCCGAAGAACATCACTTGGCCGCGACCGGCTGGCTGCCGTCGCCGCTGATTCTGGCCGCCGCGGTGGCCGGACGCACCCGAAACGTGCGCATCAGCATCAATGCTCTGATCGTCCCGCTCTACGATCCGGTTCGGCTCGCCGAAGACATCGCCGTGCTCGACAACCTGTCCCTGGGCCGCTTCAGCTTCGTGGCCGGCATGGGCTACCGGCCCCAGGAGTACCACGCCGCCGGCAAGGACTGGTCGCGCCGGGGTGCCCTGATGGACCACTGCCTTTCGGTGCTGTTGCAGGCGTGGGGCGATGATCCGTTCGAATACGACGGCCGGCTGATCAATGTCACCCCCAAACCGCGCACCCATCCACACCCGATCCTTTTCGTCGGCGGGATGAGCGTTGCGGCGGCCCGCCGGGCCGCGCGCTTCGGCTTGCCGTTCTCGCCACCGATGGCGATGCCCGAACTCGAGGCCGTATACCACCAGGAGCTGGCCCGCCGTAACCAGCGGGGATTCGTCTACCACCCCGAAAACGGCAGCACCGTAACGCTACTGCACGCCGACCCCGACGAAGCCTGGTCCCGGTTCGGCGGTTTCATCATGAACGAGGCCGCCGAGTACAGCGGCTGGAAGCGCGCCGGTGTCCCCCGCCCCAACGAAGCACCGGCGGCTTCGATCGCCGAGCTGCGTGGCCTCGACAACGTGCAGATCCTCACTCCCGACCAACTGGTCGGCCAGCTGCAACGGGGCAGAAAGGAAGTCGTGATGAACCCGCTCATCGGAGGGCTGCCTGTCGAGGTCGGCTGGAGCAGCCTGAGGCTGCTGGCAGAAGAGGTGCTACCCCGCGTTGCCGACATTCCCGAGTCCGCCACCACGAAGCCCTGACCCCTGGCCCGCCTACCCGAGAACAAGGATGGTTCATCATGCTCCTGCCCCTGTCAGCGCAGCCCTACACGGCACCTACCGACCGCGACATGCTGCCGTCCGAGCGCCGCGAGTTCGTCCGCACCCACCGCACGTGCGTGTTTGGATACCGTCGGCGCAACGACGGCCCGGGGATGTCGATCGTCTACTACATCCCCACCGATGACGACGAACTGTTGGTGGCCACCATGGCCGGGCGCGGCAAAGCCAGAGTCGTCGAGCGCGACGGCAAGGTCAGCTTGTGCGTCCTCGACGAGCGTTGGCCGTTCACCTATCTGCAGGTCTACGCCGACGCGATGCTAGATCCGGACCGTGAGCTGGCGGTCGACGTCATGATGGCCGTTGCCGGCCGGATGTCGGGGCAACCGCTCGACGCCCAGGCGCGCCCGAGCGTCGAGGCGATGTGCGAACGCGAGAACCGCGTCGTGATCCGCTGCCGGCCGTACTCCACCTTCGCGACGCCGCCACGACACCTGCACCGAAACGACCAGGTGGAGCAACTGACGCACTGGGTGTCGGGAGTCGTGCCCTGGGACGCCGCGGACCCCGCGTCATCACGGTGAGTGACGGCGGGGGCCGTTATTGACCTATCGCGCGGCGTAGCGGTCACGCAGCTTGGCCAGCGTTGCTTCGATGCCGGCCGCGTTGGCCTTGCACGCGCCAATCCGCTCGTAGTACTTGAGCTTGTTCTTGAGCTCACCCGCCGCGTGGTAATCAAAGGTCTCGGTGACGCGGGTGAGCGTGGGCGAGAGAGACTCGAACTCCCATCTCCAGCGGTGCCCGGCCGGATGCCGCCATTCGACCAATTCGTTGGGCTTGAGAGCGGTCACCGTGCTGGTGATGCGGTACGGCACGCCGAACATCCGCATGTTTGTCGAGAACTTCGTGCCGGCCACCAGGGTCACCGGCGCCTTGATGTTGTCGCGAACCGTGCCGGAGCCGTCCAGTTCGCTGTGGCGCCGCGGATCAGCAACGATTGCGAACAGCTCGGCCGCGGGAGCGGCCACTTCGACGGAACGACTGACCCGACGAGGGCCCGCATCGACAACCACGACAGTCATCAGTTCTCCTCGCGTCACGTGAACTCGGCCCCAGCCTACGTAACCCGCTAGCCCATTTGCCTTGCCACCGGCCGGTAGCCGCTCCACACCCGGGACACCCGCTGGAAAAACATCACGCCCGAAGCCCTTGACAGATATACCCCCTGGGGGGTATATAGACAGGGTGGTTACATACCCCCATGGGGTATAGATGGGAGAGTGATGAAGACCAGCGAGTACCAGGTCGCCGGGATGCGATGCGGGCATTGCGAATCCGCCATCCGAAGCGAGGTGGCCCAGATCCCGGGTGTCGCCACGGTCGCCGTCAGCGCGCGAACGGGCAGGCTGCTGGTTGCGGGGTCGGCTCCGATTGATCCGACGACGGTGTTGGGTGCGATCGACGAGGCCGGCTACCAGGCGGTTCTGGTCGCATGAGCGCGCGCGCCAGACTAGCCCTGTACGCGACGGGCATGGCCGCGTTGTTCGGCGCGGCATTCCTGGTCGGGGGTGCGGTGATTGCGCACCCGATCTCGACGTCCTGGGCTCGGTCCGGGCACGCCGGTCACCAGGCTGGGGCGCAACCGGTGCGCGGGGTGTCCCTCAGTGCGGGCGATCTGATGCTCGACGACGTCGCGGCCCCACCCGCGGTCGGAGTGCAGGGCACCTTGTCATTTCGGGTCCAGTCGCTCGGCGGCGTGCCGGTGACGAAGTATGCGATCGAGAACGCCAAGAAACTTCATCTCATCGTGGTTCGCAGCGACGGCACCGAGTTTCGCCATGTCCATCCCACGATGAGCGCCGAGGGCCGCTGGTCAATCCCATGGGCATGGAACGCCGCCGGTACCTATCGGGTGTTCGCCGACTTCGTCCCGGAAGGCGGCAACCCCACGGTCCTGACATATGCGCTCAATGTCGGGGGCATGTTCACCCCGGACCCACCACCGTCGGCGACAAACGTCAGCCGGACCGACGGGTTCACCGTGACCATCGACGGCCCGTTCACGGCCCAGTCACCGTCGCGGCTGATCGCAACCGTCACCCGGGACGGCCAGCCGGTCACGACCCTGCAGCCCTACCTCGGTGCATACGGACATCTGGTGGTGCTGCGCGAGGGAGACCTGGCGTATCTGCATGCACATCCCGAGAATGGCGCGGCGTCGGCCGGATCGGCTAGCCCGGCCCAGATTGCCTTCACCACCGAACCGCCCACCCCGGGCCGCTACCTGCTCTACCTCGACTTCCAGGTGAACGGGCGAGTGCACACCGCCCAGTTCGTGCGCTGCGCTGCAGAGCAATCCAGCCATCCGGCAACACATCAGTAAGGAGCACACCATGCCCGAGACGACCGGTTTGCCGGCCACACTGAGCAACGTCGAGCTGGACATCGCCGGGATGACCTGCGCGTCATGCGCGATGCGCATCGAGAAGAAGTTGAACAAGCTCGACGGGGTCAGCGCGACCGTCAACTACGCGACCGAGCGGGCCACCGTCACTGCCCCGGCCGGGTATGACCCGCAGATCCTGATCACCGAGGTCGAGAAGGCCGGCTACGCAGCGGCTTTGCCGCAGCACCGGCAACAGCCCGCGGCGGCGGCAACAACGGACACGCACGGCGTCGACCCCGAGCTGGCGTCGCTGCGCGGTCGATTGGTCGGCGCGATTGTGCTGGCCGGCCCGGTGATCCTGATGGCGATGCTGCCCGCCCTGCAGTTCCGGTACTGGCAGTGGGCCTCGCTGGCGCTGGCCGCGCCGGTCATCGTGTGGGCGGGCCGACCTTTCCACCAAGCCGCGTGGGTCAATCTCAAACACGCCACCGCCACCATGGACACCTTGATCTCGGTTGGGACCCTCGCGGCGTTCCTGTGGTCGTTGTACGCCCTGTTCCTGGGTACGGCCGGAGAACCCGGGATGCGCCACCCCTTCGAGCTGACCATCACACCCGGTGACGGCGCATCCAACATCTATCTCGAGGTGGCCGCCGGGGTGATCGCGTTCGTGTTGGCGGGCCGGTATTTCGAGAAGCGCTCCAAGCGGCGCGCGGGCGCCGCCTTGCAGGCGCTACTCGAGCTCGGCGCCAAAGACGTAGCGGTATTGCGCAACGGCGCCGAGATCCGGGTCCCCGTCCAAGAACTCACCGTCGACGACGAGTTCGTGGTGCGCCCGGGCGAAAAGATCGCCACCGACGGCACCGTCGTCGCCGGCTCTTCGGCGGTGGACGCGTCGATGCTCACCGGGGAGTCCGTCCCGGTTGAGGTCGGCCCGGGGGACACCGTCACCGGCGCCACCACAAACGCCGGCGGGCGCCTCGTGGTGCGCGCCACCCGGGTCGGTGAGCACACCCAGCTGGCGCAGATGGCCAAGCTCGTCGAGGCCGCCCAATCGGGCAAAGCCGACGTGCAACGGCTCGCCGACCGCGTCTCCGGGGTATTCGTGCCGATCGTCATCGCCATCGCCGTGACCACACTGGGTGTGTGGCTCGGCGCGGGCTATCCGGTCAGCGCGGCGCTGACCGCCGCGGTGGCCGTGCTCATCATCGCCTGCCCGTGCGCGCTGGGACTGGCGACTCCGACCGCACTGCTGGTCGGCACCGGGCGCGCGGCCGCGCTGGGGGTGCTCATCAAGGGGCCCGAAATGCTCGAGTCCACCCGCAGAGTCGACACGATCGTGCTGGACAAGACCGGAACCGTGACGACCGGCAAGATGACCCTGCTCGAGGTGATCACCGTGCCCGACACCGACCGGGCAACGGCGCTGCGTTACGCGGGCGGGCTCGAGGCCGCCTCCGAACACCCCATCGCGGCGGCAATCGTCAAGAGCGCCAGGGCAGAACTGGGCGCGCTGCCCGAGCCGGCGGACTTCGCCAACACCGAAGGTCAAGGGGTTCGGGGCATTATCGACGGGCACGCCGTCATCGTTGGACGCGCCGGCCTGCTAGCGGACTGGGCACAGCACCTCGACCCGGACCTGGCAGCGGCCAAGGATCGGGCCGAGAGCCAGGGCAAGACGGCGGTCGCGGTGGGTTGGGACGGTCGGGCGCGCGCCATCCTGGTGATCGCCGACACCGTCAAACCCACCAGCGCTGCGGCCATTCGGGAGTTCAAGCGGCTGGGGCTAACCCCGGTGCTGCTAACCGGTGACAACCCCACGGTGGCGCGCCACATCGCCGACGAGATCGGTATCGACGAGGTCATCGCCGATGTACTGCCAGCGGGCAAAGTTGCCGCGGTCAGGCGCCTGCAGTCCGAAGGCAAGATCGTCGCGATGGTGGGCGACGGCGTCAACGACGCTGCCGCGTTGGCCACCGCGGATCTGGGACTGGCGATGGGCACCGGCGCCGATGTGGCGATCGAGGCCGCCGATCTCACCCTGGTGCGCGGCGACCTGCGTGCCGCAGCAGACGCGATCCGGCTCTCCCGGCGGACCCTGAACACCATCAAGACCAACCTGTTCTGGGCCTTCGGCTACAACGTCGCCGCGCTCCCGTTGGCCGCTTTCGGTCTGCTCAATCCGATGCTCGCCGGTGCCGCGATGGCGTTCTCCAGCGTGTTCGTGGTGGGCAACAGCCTGCGGTTGCGCTCCTTCACCAGCGTCATCACGGACGCACCGCCATCCATGGGCAGTCCGACGCGATGGGACGCCACACCGGAATCGCCTGCCGAACTCTCATCGCTTTCCGGCGAACCCTCCGGTTGCCCACGATAGCCGCCTTCGGCCCGGACGCCTCGAAACGTCACCCGGCGGAGGTCAACCGAGCCAACCGCCTACCGAGGGTGGCATGGAAACGTCCGACCGCGCTCTCGTGCCGACCGAACTCGACGAAATCGTTTGCCCCGGCGGCGAGGCCACGTTGAACGCCCTCAGACATCTCGTTGTCCTCGGAGAGGCCCTGCCCGATGAAGCTGCCCGCGCCGGCCAAGTTGCTCGACGCGTCGAGCGAATCACGCTCGGCGACATCGGGGGTGACCATCGAATAGATGGTCACGGCGGTGCGATCGACGCTCACCGGATCGATCACGACCATGGCGATCACATCCGGGAACGTCGCCAACATGACGTTGGGGAACAGCTGATACAGATACGTCACCCTGGCACCCGTGGTCCAGGTGTGCTCAGGACGGTCTCGGAGCCGTTCAATATTGCGGTACGGGAAGGTGATACGAGTGTTGGGCCCGAATGCCTCCACCACATTGAGATCGTCGTACTGGACGGGAAAGAACGTGTCTTTGTGGGTCGACCGGATATGGTAGCCCTCTAGGAACTGCTCTACGAGAACCTTCCAATTGATCTCCCGCAGCATTGATTCCACGACAATCAGGCGCTCGGCCGGGACGAGCTTCGCCCGCCAGGGGCTACCGTCGGTCAGCCAGCCGATCGCTCCCTCGTCCTCGATCAGGCCAGCGTCCACGGGGTCGAGTGGACCAATCACGATGAGCCCGTCCACCTCGTGGCTCTCCACCTCGATCAAGCCACGCGCGGACATGTCCAGGTCGGGGAAGGCCTCCGCGTGCGGGACATGCGACAACGACCCGTCCAGACGGTATATCCAACCGTGGTAGCGGCACACCAGCGCATGAGAACATCCGGCGTTCTCCACCAGAGCAAAGCCGCGATGCCGGCAGGCATTGCGGAACACCCGCGCTCGCCCGTCGGCGCCGCGCACCGCGAACAGGGGCACCCCGAAGGCGGTCCGTTCCACGTGATCGCCCTTGTTCGGGATCGCGGCCGACGGCACGAACACACTCGGCATGCCGCGCAGCAACCGTAACTCGGCGGCGAAGCGCTCTGGACTGACGTAGTTTTCGACCGGCTCGCGCCAAGCCTCGCCCTCGTCGGTGGTCCCGGCATCGATATGGGCAAGGACGCGCCGGACGATCTCCGCATCCTCGGCAACCAACGGCTTCGTCGGCGAGCTCACGTATGCCAGTATCACACCGTAGAAATCACGCGTCAACAATTCGGTGATATGGAGGTTAGGTGTCCCCGAAGTCCGCGGCCCGAGTACGCCGGCTGATCGGCAACCGGCCGCTCAGCGCACGTTCGGTGCTCGCATCGGCATTGCTGGGCGCCGACCAGGCCCGACTCACGGTGGCCGAACTGGTGGCGGTGGCCTCCCTGTTCGGCATCAGCGACGGCGCCGCCCGCACCTGCCTGTGGCGGATGGTCAGCAGCGGCGAACTGACCAGCGGCGAAGGCAGCTATGCACTCGCCGGGCACCTGCTGGAGCGGCAGCAGCGTGTCGACGAGGCGTCCCGGATCGCCGACACAGCCGTTGGCTCCTGGGACCGAACCTGGGAACTGGCGGTCGTCTCGCTGGATCGCCGCTCCGCGGCCGATCGCCTCGAGCTCAGAAAGGCAGCCATGGCTCTGCACCTCGCGGAGTTGCGCGAAGGCGTCTGGGTGCGACCGGATAACCTTGACCCGCAACGTCTTCCGATCTCCCGGTCGGTGCTGGACCGCCAGTGCATCCATTTTCAAGGCGCCGCCACCGATATCAGTGCCGACAAGGCCAGCAGCCTGTTTTCCCTCGACGAGTGGGCGGCCGATGCCCTGGCCCTCATCCAGGCGATGGATGCCGAACTGGACCGGAGTAGCCGCGACGTTTCGGCGCAACGTTCCAGCTACCAGTTCGCCTTGTCGATCGCGGTGGTCCGCCACCTCCAACGCGACCCATTGCTACCGGCGGAGCTGATCGGCGACGACTGGCCCGGGCACCCATTGCGCAGCACCTACCTGCGCCTCGACGAGGCATTCAAGCGGCGGATGAGTCACGCGTTTCATTGAACCCGGTGGCCGGCACGGCCTTCGCGCCGCAGCACCGGCGGCCCCTACGCCCCGGCCTCCGCATCGAGCAGGAGCTGCAGCGTCTCTCGAAGCTCGCCTAATCGTCGCGGTCCCAGGATCTTTTGCCACCGCCGCTGGGCATCGAGCGCGTTGGCGCGCATCACCCGAAGCGCCTGGCGGCCGCGTGGCGTCAACTCGATGATTCGCGCACGAGCGTCAGCCGGGTCCGGCGCCCGCAGGACATACCCGTGGCGTTCCAGTGCGGTTACCGCCTGGGCCACCGCCTGCCTGCTCACCCCAAGCCGGTCGGCCAGGTCCGAAGCGTGCAGGCCCCCGCCGGCCAGTGGAACGAGGCCGATCGCTTGTGCCGGCCGGATCCCATCGAGTCCGGCCGCGGCGAACGCCGACCTCAACCGGGGAGCCGTTGTGGCCGCGACCAATTGCATCAGGGCCGGCACCGTGGGCTCCCACGCCGCATCCAGAACACGTCGCATGACACCGAGTCTGCCATTCACGACACTAATGGCAAGATGCTTGTCAAGTATGCGACTGGGTGTCACCATGTGGCCGTGGCGGTTCGATGCGCTCGGGTAGTCAACGTGTGCCTGCTGGCCGCCTTGATCTTCTTGGCCAACACCTGCGTAGTCGGCACGCGGCTATCGGCAACGCCCGATTTCCCGATCCCGGCCGGACGGTCGGTTCAGATCCTCAACTCGGGCGGGATTTTCCGGATCTATCGGGTGTACCGTCCGCGTGGCTTAACCGGCGCGGCGCCCCTTGTGGTGATGTTGCACGGCGGTTTTGGTGATGGCGCGCAGGCCCAGCGCGACTACCACTGGAACAGTCAGGCCGACAGCGGCGGTTTCGTGGTCGCCTACCCCAACGGTGTGCTGCGCGCCTGGAATGGCGGCACCTGCTGTGGCGCGCCGGAGAGCTTCGACATCGACGATGTCGGATTCATCACCGATATGGTCGCGACCATCCAGCGCCGGACCCCGATCGATCCGGCACGCGTCTACGCTACCGGCATGTCGGCCGGTGCCATCATGGCGCTTCGGTTGGGTTGCCAGTCGGACAAGTTCGCGGCGATCGCTCCCGTGGCCGGCACGCTGCTGACCGATTGCGCCCACGCGCGGCCCACATCGGTGCTGCAAATCCACGGCACCGCCGACGATCGCGTCCCATACAACGGCGGGCCGGGCGTGGCCCGCTCGTTCGACGGCAGTGCGCGTGTCGACGGCCCCTCAGCGGCCGCGGTCAATGCCACCTGGCGCGCCATTGATGCGTGCGCACCGCCGACCTCAACCACTTCCGGAGTCGTGACAACCCAATCCGCTTCCTGCGCCGACGCACGCAGGGTCACATTGATCTCGGTGGCCGGAGCCGGCCACCAGTGGCCCGGTGGCAGGTCCAAACCCGTCCTGGAAACGATCGCCGGCATCTCGCCACCGTCGACGGCGCTGGACGCCACCGCCACCATCTGGCAGTTCTTCAGTCAGGCCCACCTGTGAAAAGGCTTACAGCGCTTAGCTTCTCACCGTAGCCACATTGGCAGCCCGGGTCAGCGCTTCTGCGCCAGGATGGCGCCGCCGACCCACCGCTTGATGAAGCTTTTCAGCTCATCATCGGAGCGGCTGGGCACATTGGGCGCGACAAAGAATGACAGCAACACCCGCAGGAGGAACTCCACCAGGTCGTGCCTGGCCGACTCGTCGGCGAATCCATACTCCGCCCAGTCGACGTCGAAGCGCTCCAGCATCCGCACCCCGAATACCTGTGCCTCTTCGGAGGTGAGATTTTCCGGGTGTGTGTGGGCGTACGGTTGCGCGATCAGAATGCCGAGATGGGGCGTGCGCACCACGTCGCGCAGCGTAAACATCACCGCTTCGGCCATCGCCTCCGCGGGATCGCGCATGCCGCGCACGGCTTCGGTGAGCCGATCAAGAAAGCCGTCCACCGATGCGATTGCCGCCGCGCGCATGAGCGCATCTGCGGTCGGATAGTAGCGGTAGACCGTCTGCCTGATGACCCCCAGAGACGCTGCGACCTGGGCGAGACTGACATCGGATCCGGTCTCGGCGATCAGCCTCACCGCCGTGTCGACAATGCGCCGTGATGCCTCTTCGTCCGAGGCCGGCGGCGCTCCATTCCATCCGCGCCTACGCGCCACCGAACATCACCTCCGAGCAAAGCATTGGGTGAGCATAGCGCGACATGATGAATAGCACGAAGGCATACCTATGCTGCGGTAACCCGCAGCCGCGAACTCCCGCGACGTGTCCAGATCCTCGACAAACCTGCAGCTAACCGGCGTGCGGGTGGCCACGAAGCGAACGCGCCAGCTGGCCATACTTGGACGTCCTGGCACCCACGATATTCATTGGACATTGATTCCAGAGCAAACAAGGTGAGACGTCGACGATGTGGTCTGGCCACGGGCATTACCCCGGCGGTGCCGGCGGACTCCCCGCCCGATGCGTGAAACGCCCCGCCGCTTCGGACGGCTTACCACCAGCGGTGAGTGCTCACGGCCAGTTGGTGGCGAAATTTGCGTAGTCCTCGTCGAACTTGGCACAGAAAATTTGCGTAGTCCTCGTCGAACTTGGCACAGAAGTCGGCGGCTGTGCCGGCCAGCAGGATGTGGTAAGTCTCAGGGCGGTGGTCTTGCCCTGAAGTCGGATAGGTCCATCCGTGGGCGCACATCGCGTTGGATCCACCGGCGGTTGCCGCGGGCCAGACGGACCGGATGCAACCGGTCAGCGCCTGCATGTCCGATGTAGCGCTCTCGGCGATGACGAGCATCGCGCCACCCCACCCGCCATCGCTGCGCCGGTAGGCACGGGCCCCAAATGACGTGTTGACCTTCTGACATCCCAACGCGCGCTGCAGGGGGGCGAACGCGGAAGCCAGGCGTGAGTCGGCCACCCGCGCCGAGTCCATGATGAACGAGGCCGCGTCCGCGCCATCACCCTCTTGGACGTCGGCATTACCCACGCTCATGAGTTGTCGCGCGATGCGGCTCTGGGCAGCCTCATCACCGCCACCGATGATCGGCCCGCCACCCGTGGATGGGATCGGGGGCAAGACGGCGCCGGGTGCGGCCTGCACCGGGGGCGCACCCACGACCGCGCCGGCGCACAGCACCCAGGCCGCGATATTCATGCCGATTCGAAATGCCATTGATTCCCCCAGGGTGGGCCGATGATCCGGGCTAGCGTACCCACCCGGGTGCAGCGCGCGACCGTGGTTCGCCGCGGCCGGTATCGGCCGGAATGGCCGAGCGCGCCCGAATGCCAGCTGCTAGTCGTTCAGCATGCCGTCGATCAGCCGACGCAACACCTGTCGGCTCTCGCGGCGGGCACGCTTGGGATCATCGGCCGTCGCAATGAACATTGCCGCCTCGTCGAGCGCGCCGATCAACACATGGGCCAGTGGCCGCACCGGGTGGCGATCCAGCTGGCCCGCCCGGATGGCCTCGGTGATCAACTGCTCGGTCATGCCCAGGCTGTAGCGCTGTGCGACATCGCGGAAGCCCGCCCAGCCGAGCACCGCGGGTGCGTCCAACAGGATCAACTGGCGCACCTCTGGATCGCCAGACACCTCCAGCCAGGCATCGACGGCAGCACGGATCGCGTCGGCGGGCGTGGCCGCCCCCGAGGCAGCCACCGAGGTAGCCATCCGCGTCATCACGTCCTGTTCCACCGCCTCGACGACCTCACCGAATAGCGCCGCCTTGTCAGCGAATTGGTGGTACATGGCGCCGCGGGTGACGCCGGCTTCCGCGGCGATCTCCGGCGTCCCCACCTCGGCATAGCCGCGACTGCCCCACAGCTTGCGAGCAGCGGTGATCAGCGCCTCGCGGGTAGCCGCGGAGCGCTCCTCTTGCGTGCGTCTCTTGATTTCCATACAACCTGTTGGTAAGTTACCGGCAGCGTGTTTGTAAGTGTATCGAAATGGGAGTCATCCATGCCGACGATCGACATTAACGCCGGAACCATCCATTACGAAGTAACCGGACCCGAACACGGCAGACCGGTCATGTTCGTGCACGGGTACCTGATGGGTGGCCAGCTGTGGCGCCAGGTCAGCGAACGGCTTGCCGAGCGGGGCTTGCGTTGCTTCGCGCCGACCTGGCCCCTTGGCGCACACTCGAGGGCATTGGGCCCGGATGCCGACCGATCGATCACCGGCGTGGGTGACCTGGTCGCCGATGTGCTGGCAACCCTGGACCTGCATGATGTGGTGCTGGTAGGCAACGACACCGGTGGGGTCGTCGCACAGTTGGTGGCGGTGCATCATCCCGAGCGTCTTGGCGCGCTGGTGCTCACCAGTTGCGATGCTTTCGAACACTTTCCACCACCGATTCTCAAGCCGGTGATCCTGGCGGCCAAGTCCAAGAAGATGTTTCGGGCCGCTATTCAAACCATGCGGTCGCCGGCGGCCCGCCGGCGCGCCTACGGCGACCTTGCCCACGCCGACATCGATGAGCTGGCGCAGCGCTGGGTACAACCGGCGCTATCGAATCCGGCGATCGCCGAAGACCTGCGTCAGCTAACCCTGTCATTGCATACCGACGTCACCAGGGGCGTCGCCGCGCGGCTGCCCGAGTTCAGCAAGCCCGCCCTGATCGCCTGGTCGGCCGACGACAAGTTCTTTGCACTCGAGGACGGCCGGCGCCTCGCCGCCGCCATCCCGAACGCCCGACTCGAGCTCATCGAGGGGGCCAGGACGTTTTCGATGCTCGACCGGCCAGATCGATTGGCCGATCTGCTATCAGCGGTGGCCGTACGCACCTAGGGCGCAACGCGCTGGGGACTGACGACGATCCAGCACCGCAACCGGCGCCCGGTTGGACGCCATTCACGCGATGACAATCGCCGCCAACCCCTGTTGCACCCGATCCGGCAGCGAGCCACCCTGACCAAGCCAGTCATCCAGCGCGATGCGCACCACGGCCATCGCCAACGCACCGACCAGCCGCGGCCTCGGGTCTTGGGGTACCAAATTGGGTATCCTCGGTGCAATCAAGTCGGCGATCGCCGATTCGTACCGCACATAGATGTGCAGCGTCCAGGCTTCCAACGTTTCCGAAGACCGGGTAAGCGTTGCCAATTCGCGTACTTGATCTTCCATCTCGGCAAATCCGACAGCGAGCCCACCGAAGGCGCCAACGACCGCCTCGACGGCGCTCAGATGCTCGGGTTGCGCCGCCAGAGCGGTAGCGATCCGGTCCAGCCAGTGCGCTGTCATGCCTTCTGCGACGGCGTCTTCCTTGGAGTTGAAATAACGGAAAAAGGTCGCCCGGCTGATGTCGGCGGTATCGGCGATGCGCTCCACCGTTGCCGCGGCCAGCCCCAGATCGGCAACCAGCTGCGCCGCGGCCGTGGCAATGCGCTGGCGGGTCGCGGTGCGCTTGCGCTCGGCAAGTGAGGTAGCTGCGGGGGGCGGAGACATTCGCCCACTATATTCACGCGAACCACTACCGAATGTGTGAGACATAGTCTCATCGTGAGACTATGTCTCACCACCTCGCCAGGCCTGTCGCGGGTGCCCCCCAGGCGCTTGCCGCGTGGCAGTTCTTTCAGCGCATGCTCGCAGACGTCACCAAGATCGTGACCGAGGACGCCGAGTCCGAGCCCGAACTCCTGGAAGGACTGCGGGTCATCGCCCGGGTGTCGTCGCTATGCGCGCAAATGTCGGTGGAGTCCGACCCCGCCCGGCCCGTGTTCTTCGATATGTGTCCGCCGAACCGCATGATTGGCGGCCCCAACCCGGAGGGCAACTACTTTCTGGCGATGATCCGCGGCGACCACCGTTACCGGATCACCGGTACCCGGGGCACCAGTTGTTACCTGGGAGTACAGATACTGGCCGGCACCGGACTCACGCCGCGGCGAATGGCCGGCTACCTCAGCGACGCCGACTTGGCGCTGCAGTCTGGTGAATTCACGCTGTTGCTTTCGGCGCTGGAACCCGACGAGCCCGGCGGCGGGCAGTGGGTGCAAATCCCCGACGACGCATCGGCGATCGTCGTCCGGGAGTACGTCGGCGATCGCAGCCGCGAAGAGCTGGCCAAAATGCGCATCGAGGCCTTCGACCCAGCCCCGGCGTCGCCACCAACCGACGACGAACTTGCGGGACAGTTCACGGCGCTGGCGTGGTCCTTGATGAAGCTCACCACGCTGCACCGCACCATCAAGCCCGAACTGCTCGACAACCCCAACACCCTGCTGACCGCCCAGGCCGCCGATCTTGGCGCCGCCGACACCACCCCGGACAACCTGTACATGATCGGGACCTTCCGGCTAGCACCGGGGCAGGCTCTGGTGCTGGACTTCGAGCCACCGGAAACGCGGTACTGGAGTGTCGCGCTGGAAAGCATCTGGCACGAATGTCTGGAGCCGGACAGCAGGCACAGCTCGGTGACCAATCGGGCGGTACGTGCCGGCGCGGATGGCAGGGTGCGTATTGCAATTTCCGAGCAGGACTTCGGTTTTGGACATTGGCTCGACACCGGTGGCCGGCATCGGGGGTTCGTGATCCTGCGCTGGCTGGACAATCCCCAAGCGCCCGACCTCGAGGTGTCGGTACACCACCGGGAGCAGCGGGCATGAGCATGCCGCAGGATCGGTTCAAGCCCGAACGCCTGATCGCCACCGCCTGCGAGGAAGCCGGAAGCGACGACTTCGGCGCCGACGGGTGGCAAGACGGATTGCAGCGGGTCACCGACGCGCTGATCCACGAGGCGCGGTTGTCGGCTATCGGCGTCGAGATCGCCCACCTGGACCTGATGCGCGCATTGCGTAACCGGCTCGGCGTCATCGCGTGGCGCCGCCAGCACCCCGAAATCGCCACCAAGGCAATCGATCAGCCCATCGTCATCGTCGGCCAGCCCCGCACCGGAACGACGATTCTCTATGACTTGCTCGCCCAGGACCCCGACCTTCGGGCACCGCTGACCTGGGAAGTCGATGCGCCGTGTCCGGTCCCCCAGCCCGACACGTATCTCAGCGATCCACGAATCGCGCAGACACAGGCCAGCATCGAGCTCTCCGAGCAGATCATTCCCGGCTTCCTGTCCTTTCACCCGATGGGCGCACAGGTCGGACAGGAGTGCGTCCGCATCACGGCCAGCGAATTCACCAGCATGATCTATTCGGTGCAGTACCGGCTACCCAGTTACTACCGCTGGCTGCTGTACGAGGCGGACCACCGCGGCGCCTACCGATTCCACCGAATCTTTCTGCAACACCTGCAATCCGGCGTCGCGGGCCAGTGGCTGCTCAAATCGCCCGCGCATCTGTGGCAGCTGGATGCGCTACTGGCCGAGTACCCCGACGCGTTGATCGTGCAGACACACCGTGACCCACTCAACGTCATCTCCTCAATCGCGGCGCTGACCCATCACCTGCGCCGGATGGCCAGCGACGAATCCAGCATCGCCGAATGCGCGGCCCAGTGCTACGAGGAAATAGTGGTCGGCCTCGACCGGGAGATGGCGCTGCGTGCCGGCGGCGCCCTCCCCGCCGGCCAGGTGATCGACGTGCTCTACACCGACTTCGTCAATGACCCTTGGAGCACGATCAGAGGCGTATATCGCAAGCTGGGCCGCGAGCTGGCGCCGGAAACCGAACAACGCATGCGTGACTTCCTGAGGGCTCATCCCGGTGATGGCGGGCGGGGTCGGTCCACCTGGTCGGATACCGGCCTAGACGCCAGCGTCGTTCGCGACCGGGTGCGTCCGTATCAAGACCGCTATGGGGTACCCACCGAGCAATTGCGTTAATTCACAAATGGCGTGAAGAAATTTGGCGCGGCGCTCCCTATAAGGGACCGAAACGGCATAGAATTCCGGCTTGTGACGACCTCGTCGAACCCGTGGGGCGACGAACGACGGAGACTCTCGCATCAGCTGCCGATGCGCGATCACTTATTCGGCCGCAGCCAGGCGCGACGGCTGAGCCGTCGATTCGCCGGGGTGGGCGTGAGGATCTCGCCGCAGCGTCTTCGGGAGATGCACGCCGGCATGCCCGCCTCGGATAGCGAAATGACGAATATCAATTTTGCGTTGATCGCCATCCAAATAACCCGTGAAAAACGCGTCGCGAAATTGCACCGGCTGCAGCGCAAGTGCCGGCATGCATTGCTCTCGCTGGGCATGGTTATCGTCGCATTGAACTTCCTGCTCTGCGTCGGCTACCTGCTGTTCACCCTGACGCTGCAGCGTTCGATGTAAATCGTTGGCCCCCAGCCAGATAGCTCACCCCGGCAGCACTGTTGCGCCCACCGTTCGGGTAGCTCTACCCGGGTAAGACGAGTACAAGTACCCAAGCGGTCCACCCGGCCCACCCGTGATGCTTCAAGCATGACATCGCTGACGGGCTTTCCCAGCCCCGCCGAACTTGCCGAACGCACCCCGGCCGACCGTGACCGCGCCATCGACGTCATCCGCATCACGGCCTTGGTCGGCGTGGTCGTGGGCCATACGGTGATGGCGACCAGCGTCATCCGCGGTGGCGTGCTCCGCTGGGACAACCTGCTGACCACCTCGACCACGTTTCAGGCTCTGACCTGGATTTTTCAGATCATGCCGTTGTTCTTTTTCGCCGGAGCGGCGGCGTGTGTCCCGTCCTGGCGCCCCGGAACGAACTGGGGCGGCTGGCTGATGAAGCGCGCCGCGCGGCTGTTTCGACCGGTTTTCTATTACCTGAGCTTTTGGGCGGTGGCGCTGGTCATCCTCTATCCGCTACTGCCCCAGCACGTTTACGAGCCGGTCGCCGGTGTGAGCATCCAATTGCTGTGGTTTCTCGGCGCCTACGTGCTGGTGCTGGCGGCGATGCCGGTGCTATCTCGAATCACCAGCACGGCGCGCCTGGCCGCCGGCGTAACCGCGGTCTACGCCATGATCGCGGCCGTCGACGCCGTCCGACTGCACTGCAGCGCCGCAGCATCGCTCGGATACCTCAACCTCGCGGTCTGGCTCATTCCCGCCATGTTCGGCGTGGCCTATCGCCACCGATTGCTGACACGAGCCCGCACGATCGGCACGGCCGCGATATTTCTGGCTACCAACGTCGCGTTGCTGTGCTGGGGCCCTTACGAGCTGAGCCTGGTTGGCATCGAAGGCCAGCGGCTGCCCAACATGAGCCCTCCCTCACTGTTGTTGGCTGGTCACGCCATCATTCTGAGCGCGTTGGCTGTTGTGGCGGCACCGGCAATCGCCCGATGGGCTCGGCGCCCGCGGGTCTGGTGGTTGGCGGCGATCGGCAACTCCGGAGCCATGACTTTGTACCTGTGGCATATGCCAGCCCTGCTGGGCGTGCACCTGCTCTTCGACGGATTGGGAGTTCCCCGCTATCCCGGCGAGCCGGGCTTCGCCGTGATCAGCGCTGCCCAACTGTTGATCATGTTTGGTGCGGTGGCAGCGCTGTTCGTTGCGCTGCGGCCGCTGGAGAACAATCCGCTGCCCGGCTGGGACGGCGCACCCGCCATCACCTCGGTCTGGCGCGGCGCGGGGGTCGGCGTACTGCTGTGTGTGGCCGGGGCGGCCATCCTGGCGTCGGTGAAGTGGGGCCTCAAGGACGACGGACTTGCCTGCATCGCAGTGACGGTCGCCGCCCTGGTGGCCGCTCGGATCCTGGCCGTGGCGCGACTCCCGCGGTAAGGAACGGCCCCGCCTGGAAGCCAGCCCCTCGCTTGATTGACAAGCTACTTGTCAATCCGGCAGAGGGCTGTCACCATGAGTTGATGGCGCGTGAAACCGCTCGCATCCTTCGGGTGTTGAGCGCGGTTGTCCTCGGCTTGCTCGTCGTCTGGACGGGCGGATGTTCCGCGGGTGGGCATGCGGCTGGAGCACCCGCACCCGCGACGATCCCGGTGGGCCGGTCCACTCAGAGCATCCAGTGGGATGGCGCCGAACGGACGTTCAATCTCTACCGGCCGCAGGGATTGACCGGCGCTGTCCCACTGGTGGTGATGATGCACGGCGGCTTCGGCAACGGTGCGCAGGCCGAGCGCGCGTACCACTGGAACGACAAGGCAGATCAGCAGCACTTCCTGGTCGCCTATCCCGACGGTCTGCACCGGGCCTGGAACGCTGGAACCTGCTGCGGCCTGCCCCAGCGCAACAATGTCGACGACGTCGGATTCCTCACCGCCATGGTTGCCGAGATCGGAAAACAGATCCCGATAGATTCCGCGCGTGTTTACGCCACCGGCATGTCCAACGGCGCCATGATGGCGCTGCGGTTGGGTTGCCAAACGGAGATCTTCGCCGCGATCGCACCGGTGGCCGGCACGCTGGTGACCGATTGCGCACGCGCGCGGCCGACCTCGGTGCTGCAAATCCACGGCACGGCAGACCAGAGCGTCCCCTATGACGGCGGCCCCGGCCAAGCGGTGAAAATCAACGGATCGCCACGGGTGGATGGCCCGTCGGTGCCTTCGGTGAACGCGACCTGGCGCGCCATCGACGCATGTGGACCGCCCATCTCGAGCACTGCGGGCGTGGTGACAACCGTGACCGCCGAATGCGCAGACGGCCACACCGTGGAATTGATCTCGGTGGCCGGGGCGGGCCATCAATGGCCCGGCGGTACGCGCGGCCCCCTGCTGGAGAGACTCGGTCTTCCCGAACCGTCGACGGCGTTGGACGCGACCGACACCATCTGGCAGTTCTTCGCCGGGCACCGGCGCTGACCCGCCAGCTCCGTCGCCAAATCAGTCGCTGGAAAGCTCGCGGTGCTCGATCAGGTCGCGCATACCGCCGATACCGAGCCGCTCACGAAACGCCTGCGCCGTGTAGCCGACGGCCGTCGCGTCGGTGCGGGCCCGCACCGTTGCCGAACGCGGCATGTGAAACAGCACCCCCATCTCGCCGAAATATTCTCCGGGCCCGGCAACTTTGACCAATTCTTCGCCGCCGTCGGCTAATTCGTGCACGATTTCGAACTCACCCGCCGATACGACATAGATGAGGTCGCCCATCGTGCTCTGTTCAAACAGCACGTCCCCGGACTTCAATTCGACGACTTCGGGCGGCCGGTTGGTCTCCGCGAAATCGGGCGTCAACTCCACAACACGGTCGGCCATCGGCAGCATCCTGCTGTCGTGGGTGGCCACCACGACCACTCGGTCACCATCGGCGAGTTCGCGGATCAGCCGCAGCACTTCCTCTACCTGGATGAAGTCGAGGTGTGCGGTCGGTTCATCGGCCAGGATCAGCGGCGGGTCCAGCGCGATCGCGCGCGCAACCGCGACGCGCTGCTGTTGCCCACCGCTGAGGTCCCCGGGCCGGTGTTTCATCCGCTCCTCGAGGTTGACGCGCTTCAACAACTCCTCGGCGCGCGCCCGCGCCGCAGCACGTGACATCCCGGCCGAACGCAGCGGAACCATCACATTCTCCAGCGCGGTCAGGCTCGGCACCAGGTTGAACGCCTGAAAGACGATGCCCACCTTGTCTCGCCGATATTTCGCCAGCGCCGTACCTTCGAGCGTGGTGATATCGATGTCCTCGAACTTGATCGCCCCGGACTTGGGTCGCAGAATGCCGCCCAGGCAAGACAGCAACGTTGTCTTCCCACATCCACTCGGACCGAGCAGGATGACCAGAGACCCGGCCTCCACGTCGAGGTTCAAACCATTGATCGGCCGAAGGGCATATCCACCGCTGTAGTACTCGACTACCAGGTCCTGAATGCTGAGATCGCCCACCGGCTAAGGACCTCCAAACGCGAGTGCGGGATCCACGGTCATCACCCGCTTGAGTCCGGCGACGCTGGCCAGCAGGCCGATCAGGATTGCCACCACCGGTAGCGCCAGATAGGCCCCGCCAGGTACCGCGACGATCATCGGGAACAACGGAGCTAGCAGTTTCGACAGGACGACACCCACAACAGCGGCAAGCAGCGAGACGACCAGCGCCTGCAACGCCAGTCCCGCCATGATCGAGTGCGTTGGCGTGCCGATCGCCTTGAACACCGCAAAGTCGCGCATGCGCTCCAGCGCGGAGAGATACACCACCGATCCGACGATCAGCACCGCCACAATCCACAGCAAGACCGCCACGATCGAAATTGAATTCACGGCGACCTTCAGCGGACGTATCAGGTCGTTGACCGCGCCCTCCCGATCGTAGGTCTGGTAGCCCTCCGGAAGCTCTCGGGGCGAGCCGTCGACCCCGATCGACGTGATCATCGGTTGCCCGTTGTAGGCCACCCGCTGCAGGCCCTCGGTGGTCAGAAAAATGTTGGGGATCTTGGCCAGCGCCGTGGAGTTGGGCACGATTCCGACAATCCGCAGCTTGTGCGCTCCGAGCTGCAGGGTGTCATCGATATGCCGATTGAGCGTGCTGGATACCGCGACCTCATCCGGCTCGGACGGCGCTCGCCCGTCCGATACCTCGGGCATGCCCGGTCCGTGCTCCGGTGCACCGAAAGCCGTGACGTTTCGGGTTGACTTGCCTTCCTTCATGATCGTGCCCATGCTGGCCAGCGGCGCCGCGGCCACGACGCCGGGCTCGGCGGCCACCCGCGCCACGTCAACGTCGGGAAATGGAATCGAGCCCAGAAACGGCCCGGCCGCGCCGGCTTTGACCACGAAAACGTCGACACCGAGGGAATCGACGGTGTGCTGCGCCTCCACCCGGAAACCATTTGCCAGCCCGGTCATGACGAGCGTCATCCCGAAGATAATTCCGGTGCTGATAATCGCAATGACCAGGCGGCGCTTTCTCCATTGCATGTCGCGCAACGCCGCGAAGAGCATTCCCAGAACCTACCAACGTCGCATCGTCGGGGACCATGTTTTGTTGAGGCCACCCGAGCCCGGCAGCGCCAACCGACCGGCGCGATTGCGGCGTCGGCATGCCGGATCCCGCGCGGCGAGCGCGCCCGATCTGGTGGTGGCCTAGGATTTGTGCAGACCGGGGGTGCGCCACTGAGCTGCATGTTGGCGGCGGAAGCGGTCGGCGGGGTTGAGATAGCAGCCCGGCCCGAAACATTGGATGTCTGCCAACGAGCGGTGTCCCGAACCGGGACGGATGTGAGATACAGCAATGGTGGAACAATCTGGCGACCCAACGCCACCCACAGTATTCGGAATCGAAAAATCCCGGGTTGGCGAAGCGGTCGTAGTGACGGTGTCGGGGGAACTCGACATGCTGACCGCACCGCGGTTGGCCGAGATGCTCCGCACTTCGCTCATCGAGGTGCCCGCAACACTGATCGTTGACCTCTCGAAGGTCGATTTCCTGGCCTCAGCGGGGATGACCGTCCTGGTCAGCGCCAAGGCGCAGGCCGTGGCACCGACGCGATTCGCGGTGGTCGCGGACGGTCCGGCCACCAGCCGGCCGATCAGGCTGATGGGGATCGACGCCATGTTGCCCCTCTATGACGCACTGGACGACGCGCTCAACGACATCTCCGATAGCTGAGCCGGCACCCCTGCGTTTGCACGCTGTCGAATCATTGACTGAATAGAGCGGGCGGAATACCGTCGTACATACGCGACGCGCCGTAGCGTAATAACCATCCAGGTCCGGGTTGGCAGGCCGGTGGCTCGCGTCGCGGCCGCGCGACCAGGGAGAGGCTCAGAGGGCTCATGTTCGATTTGAAGATCGTCGGCGGCACCGTCGTTGACGGCACCGGGGCCGCACGCTACCGGGCCGACATCGGCATCAAGGACGGCAAGATCGTCGACGTCGTCCGGCGGGGCGCCGATGATCCCGGCCTGGGCGGTGCGTCCGCCGAAACTATCGACGCCACCGGTCAGGTGGTGGCCCCCGGCTTCGTCGATATCCACACGCACTACGACGGTCAGGTGAGTTGGGACAGCACTCTGGAGCCCTCCAGCGGGCACGGGGTGACGACCGTGGTCACCGGCAACTGTGGGGTGGGTTTCGCACCCGTTCGCCCCGGCAGCGAGGACTGGCTGATCAGGCTGATGGAGGGGGTCGAGGACATCCCCGGCACCGCGCTCACCGAGGGCATCACCTGGGGCTGGGAAAGCTACCCCCAATACCTCGACACGATCGGCAAGCAGAAGTTCTCCATCGACGTGGGGAGCCAGATCGCCCACGGCTCCGTGCGCGCATACACGATGGGTGAACGCGGCGCCCGTAATGAACCGGCCACCGCCGAAGACATCGCGGCGATGGGCCGGCTGGTCACCGAGGCGATCGAGGCCGGTGCGCTCGGGTTCTCGACCTCACGAACGCTGGCTCACCGCGCGATGGACGGCGAACCGGTGCCCGGAACCTTCGCCGCCGAGGACGAGCTATTCGGGCTGGGGCGCGCCATGGCCGCCGGCGGACAGGCCGTCTTCGAGCTCGCCCCGCAGGGCGCCGCGGGCGAGGACATCGTCGGGCCGAGAAGGGAACTGGAATGGATGCGGCGCCTGGCCGGTGAGATCGATCGACCCGTATCGTTCGCCCTGATCCAGGTGGACGCCGATCCCAACCTGTGGCGCGAGCAGCTGGAGCTCTCGGCCAGCGCGCACGCGGCGGGCAGCCGCCTGCACCCGCAGATCGCCGCGCGCCCGTTCGGGATGATGATCGGGTTCCAAGGTCACCACGCCTTCACCCACCGCCCGACCTACCGCCGGCTCAAGGCCGACTGCACCCGCGACGAGCTCGCGCAACGGCTGGCCGATCCCGCGGTGAAAGCCGCGATCCTGTCCGAGGACGACCTACCCATCGACCCGAACGTGTTGTTCGACGGCATGTCCGCCTTCGTTCAGTACTCGCTGGGACGCCTCTATGCGCTGGGCGATCCACCCGACTATGAACCCACCCGCGACCGCACCGTCGCCGCAATAGCCCAAGCCCGCGGCGAGGATCCGCTGGCGACCCTCTATGACCTGATGCTCGAATCGAACGCGAGCGCCATGCTGATGTTGCCGCTGTTCAATTACGCAGACGGCAACTGCGATGCGATCCGCGAAATGATGCTGCACCCGGCCGGCGTGCTGGGGCTCTCGGACGGCGGCGCTCACTGCGGCATGATCTGCGACGCCTCCTACCCCACCTTCTTGCTGACCCATTGGGCACGCGATCGTAAGCGGGGCGAGAAGTTGCCATTGGAATATGTGATCCGCAAGCAGGCCCGCGACACGGCCCACCTGTTCGGCCTCACCGACCGCGGCACCATCGAGCCCGGCAAGAAGGCCGATCTCAACGTCATCGACCTCGAAGCGCTGCGGCTGCATCCGGCCGCGATGGCCTACGACCTGCCCGCCGGCGGCAACCGGATATTGCAGGGCGCAAGCGGATACGCCGCCACAATCGTCAGCGGAGCGGTGACCCGCCGTGGCGGTGTCGACACCGGAGCCCGCCCCGGCCGCCTGGTGCGCGGAGCGCGTTAGCGGGACGCGATGAGCACCGCCGCCGGCAATCCCGCCCGCACTCGCGACGAGGACGCGATTGGAGTTCCGCCGGCTTCCCCGACACTGGTGCCCGCGCAGCGCTACCACTCCCCCGCGTTCGCCCAGCTCGAAATCGAACGAATGTGGCCCAAGGTGTGGCAGCTCGCCTGCATGCTCGACCATGTCGCCGCGCCGGGCGACTACTTCGAGTACCGCTGCGGCCCCTATTCGGTACTGATCGTCCACGACTGCGACGGCGTGCTGCGCGCATTCCAGAATGTGTGTCGCCATCGGGGCAATTCGCTGTGCGCGGGCTCGGGTTCGGGCCTGCGTGAACTGAAGTGCGGCTACCACGGCTGGACCTGGGATCTGACCGGAGAACTGCGGCGAGTGCCCAATCGCAAGGGTTTCGGCTCGCTGCACATGCCCGACTTCCCGTTGCTGCCCGTGCGGGTCGAGACCTGGGAGGGCCTGGTCTTCGTCAGTCTCGACGTCACCGCGATGCCATTGATGGATTACCTGGACCCGATACCCGAAGACATCGCGTGGTGCGGGCTGAGTGATTTTCGCTGCTACGCCACGCTCACCGTGGAAGTCGACGCCAATTGGAAGACCATCGCTGACGGCTACAGCGAGACCTACCACATTCAGACATTGCATCCCGAATTGTTGCGCTGTGTCGACGATATTCACGCCCCACAACAGATCTGGAGGCACGCTGGGAAGTCGGACCAGCTCTACGGTGTGCCGAGCCCACGCTTCGAAGGCACCCTGAGCGACCAAGAGGTCTGGGACGCTTACGTTTACACACAGGGTGCGCTGATGGGCGCGGCCGAAGGCACGCCGTTGCCAGCCGACGAGCGCCGGCCCGGCCAGTCGGTTCAGGATCTCATTGCGGCACGCACCCGAGCCTTTGCCGCCACCCGCGGTGTCGACCTCGAGTGGGCCGACACCGATCGGATAACCCGACTGCATCAGTACAACGTGTTTCCCAACATGACGTTTCTGGCCAACGCGGACCACCTGACCATCATGTGCTCGCGGCCCCAGCCGGAGCACTTCGCCGATCCCGACAAGGGCGAGATGGTGATGTTTCTGATGACGCGGATGCCGCCGGACGCGCCGCGTAACAAGCCGACAGACGTCCGGATGGCCGCCGACCAGGCCGAGCCCGGGATCGTGCTCACTCAAGACATCCGCGTGCTCCCGGGTGTCCAGCGCGGCTTGCATCAGCCCGGCTTCACCCATCTGGTGCTGTCCGGCGAGGAACGGCGGATCATCAACATGCACCGCAACCTGGAGCGCTACCTCGATCTACCCGAACCCGAGCGGATGAGCGGGGGCGGACTTCGCCCCGGACCGGGGGCCCCGCGTGTGTGATGGTTCACATCGGGCGGATCGGATCAGCAATCGATCCGGCACCCACCGCAGCTCCGGCCGCCGTTTTCGCAGCTGAACAGCGGTCCGAATGCGGCGCCGCGGGCCCCGAATATTATTGTGCGCATCCGCGTTTAACGCTCGATGGTCAAATGTGTCCGGTCTTGGTCGCCCCGGGCCTGCAGCCAACCGCCCGCCCGTGCGGTGTCCGGCCAACCGCCGGGCACCGCCAAATGTGGCCAATCGGGGGAGTGACAAGACGACGAGTCGGTGTGTATGTTGACTGCTCGTCACAACAAAATAGCCAACAACATTGCTGTTGACGCGACGCGGGAGAAACCTCGCTATCGAGGCGCCGTAGGAGCAATCTCCTCCCCGAGAATCTCTCAGGCCCCAGTACCGCATCGCCGAGGCGACTCTGGAGACAAGGATCGGTCACCTAGACCGTGCCTTACCGAAGGTGTACGACGTCGCTGTAATGGCGGCGCCACAGACTCTCAGGTTTCAGGACAGAGCGGGGAGGGAGCAACCAGCCCGGTGCGATCCGGGCCCACGGAAACCGGAGTTGCCCCTTGTCTGAAACATATGAACAACTGCACGGCGGTCGCGCTGTCGCTTCCAGTTTCGTGCCCCGTCACATCGGCCCCGATCCCGCGGCGATTGCGCACATGCTCGCCACGGTCGGCTACCCCAGCCTCGATGACCTCATCGATGCTGCCGTGCCGGCGCGGATCCGAAACACCGCGCCGATGGCCCTGCCCGCGGCTCGAACCGAACAGCAGGTGCTCACTGATCTGGCCTCGATGGCCGAACGCAACACGATCCGGGTGTCCATGATCGGCCAGGGCTACTCGCCGTGTGTGACACCAGAAGTGCTGCGCCGCAACCTCATCGAATCGCCGGCCTGGTACACGGCGTATACCCCTTATCAGCCCGAGATCTCGCAGGGCCGTCTCGAGGCGCTGCTGACCTTCCAGACCATGATCGAGGACCTCACCGGGCTGCCACTGGCCGGCGCGTCGTTGCTCGACGAGGCGACAGCGGTCGTGGAAGCGATGCTGCTGATGCGGCGGTCCAGCAAGAGCCCGTCTGCACGACTGTTGGTCGACAGCGACTGCTTCACCCAGACCCTGTCGGTGCTTCGGACCCGTGCGGCAGCGGTGGGCATCGACATCGAACTCGTTGACATCGAAAAGAAGCTGCCCGAGGGCGACTTCTTCGGCATCGTGCTGCAAGCACCCGGCGCCAGCGGCGCGGTACGGCACCTGGGCCGGTTGATCGCCACCGCGAAAGCCCGGGGCGCCATGACCACCGTCGCCGCGGACCTGCTGTCGCTGACCCTGTTGACCCCGCCAGGGGAACTCGGCGCCGACATCGCGGTGGGCTCGGCCCAGAGATTCGGTGTTCCGCTGTTCTTCGGCGGGCCCCACGCCGGGTACATGGCGGTCCGGAGCGGGCTGGAGCGGGCACTGCCGGGCCGGCTGGTCGGGGTGTCCAAGGACGTCAACGGCGCACCGGCCTACCGACTTGCCCTGCAGACGCGCGAACAGCACATCCGCCGCGACAAGGCCACCAGCAACATCTGCACCGCCCAGGCACTGCTGGCCAACGTCGCCGCGATGTACGCCGTCTATCACGGACCGGAGGGGCTGCGCGACATCGCTTCTCGAGTTCACGCCCATGCTGTGTCGATTGCGGCCAGCCTGCGCCACCACGGCTACACCGTGGCCCATGACCAGTTCTTCGACACCGTGCTGGTCGAAGTCCCAGGCCGCGCCGGCGAATTGATCGCACGCGCGGAAAGCCTCGGCATCAATCTGCGACGTGCGGGTTCTGACCATGTCGGAATCAGCTGCGACGAGACCACCACCACCGAGGTCATCACTTTGGTGCTCAAGGCCTTCGATGTCGAACGCATCGCGCCGAGCCGATCCCCCCTGGGCTCGGAGTTGCTCAGGACAACGCCCTACCTGCAGCACGGCGTATTCCACGAACACCGCTCCGAGACCGCCATGATGCGGTTCCTGCGCAAGCTCTCGGATCGCGACCTGGCCCTGGACCGCACCATGATCCCGCTGGGTTCGTGCACCATGAAGCTCAACTCCGCGGTCGAAATGGCCCCGATCAGCTGGCCAGAGTTCGCGGCCATCCACCCGCACGCCCCGATTGCGCAGACCACGGGATATCGGGAGCTGATCGCCGATCTCGAGCGCTGGCTGGCCGAGATCACCGGCTACGACCGCGTCTCGCTGCAGCCCAACGCGGGATCCCAGGGCGAACTCGCCGGCCTGCTCGCCATTCACGGCTACCACGCCAGCCGCGGCGAGCAGCAACGCCGAATCTGCCTGATTCCGCAGTCGGCTCATGGCACCAACGCGGCCTCGGCGGTGCTGGCCGGCATGCAGGTGGTCGTGGTGGCCACCGCCGCCGACGGCAGCATCGACCTAGCCGACCTGCGCGCCAAGATCAGCACCCATTCAGCGGAGCTGGCGGCCATCATGCTCACCTACCCGTCCACCCATGGTGTCTACGAGCCCGACGTCACCACCGTGTGCGATCTGGTGCACAAGGCGGGCGGCCAGGTGTACATCGACGGCGCCAACCTCAACGCGCTGGTGGGAATCGCGCGGCCGGGCCATTTCGGCGGCGACGTCTCACACCTGAACCTGCACAAGACATTCTGCATTCCGCACGGCGGGGGTGGACCCGGTGTGGGCCCGGTCGCGGTGCGGGCGCACCTGGCCCCGTTCCTGCCGGACGACCCGCACCAGGACACCAGTGACTCGTCGGTGGCGGCGGCGAACTACGGATCAGCCGGGATCTTGCCGATCACCTGGGCCTATATCGCTCTGATGGGTCCCGACGGCCTGGCCACGGCCACCAAGTCGGCCGTGCTGTCAGCCAACTACCTGGCCGCCAGGCTCAACGACCACTACCCGGTGCTCTACACCGGTCCACACGGATTGGTCGCCCACGAGTGCATTCTGGATCTGCGGGAATTGACCCGCCGCTCCGGAGTCACCGCAGAGGACGTCGCCAAGCGGCTCATCGACTACGGATTCCACGCCCCCACGCTGGCGTTTCCGGTAAGCGGCACGCTGATGGTGGAACCGACCGAGTCCGAAGATCTGGCCGAGCTCGACCGGTTCGTCGATGCGATGGTCGCCATCCGCGGCGAAATCGACCTGGTCATGTGGGGCGAGTGGCCCTTGGAGGCCAGCCCACTGCGCCAAGCCCCGCACACCGCCGAAATGGTGTGTGCAGATACCTGGGACCTGCCGTACCCGCGCAGTGTGGCCGCATTCCCGGCGCCCTGGCTGGTCACCGACAAGTACTGGCCTCCGGTGCGGCGCATCGATGGCGTACACGGCGATCGCAACCTGGTCTGCTCGTGCCCGTCGCCAGCGGCCTTCGAGTCGACGTTGCCGCCGAAATCCGCTTCACTTCAAGTACTTTGACCAGCAAGGGAATAGACATGACGACCAGCAGGACCACACCGGCCACTCCATTGCTGCAGCAGCACCATGAGCTGGGTGCCCGCTTCACCGACTTTGCCGGCTGGCAAATGCCGGTGCGCTACGGCAGCGAGCTCACCGAACATCACACTGTGCGCAGCGCCGCCGGATTGTTCGATCTGTCGCACATGGGCGAAATCGAGGTCCTCGGTCCCGGGGCCGCGGCCGCCCTGGACTACGCGTTGGTGGGCGCGTTCTCCGGCCTCAAGGTAGGAAAGGCCAAGTACTCACTGCTGTGCCAGGAGGACGGCGGTGTGATCGATGACCTGGTGGCATATCGGCTCGCCGAGGACAATTTCCTCGTCGTTGCCAACGCCGCCAACGTGGCGGCCGTCTACGAAGCGCTGGTCCAACGGGCCGCCGGATTCGACGCCACGGTCACCGACCGCTCCCAGGACACCGCGCTCATCGCGTTGCAGGGACCCGTCGCCGAGCGGGTGCTGTGCAAGGTGGTCGCCGAGGCCGACCGGGCCACGGTCACCGAGCTCAAGTACTACGCGGCCACGCAAATACAGCTGGGCGAGATACCAGTGCTGCTGGCCCGCACCGGATACACCGGCGAAGACGGATTCGAACTCTACGTCGACAACGCGCACGCCGCCCCGGTCTGGCACCTGCTACTCGACGCCGGTCGCGCCGACGGCGTCATCCCGGCCGGATTGGCCTGCCGCGACACGCTGCGGCTGGAAGCCGGTATGGCGCTCTACGGCCATGAACTCTCGCTGGAGACCAGCCCATACGACGCGGGACTGGGCCGAACGGTACGACTCGAGAAGTACTTCGTCGGCCGCGATGCCCTCGCCGAACTGGCCGCGCAGGGACCGCGACGCACGCTGATCGGCCTGCAGGGACTCGGCAAGCGCGCCGCTCGGGCCGGATATGCGGTGTACACCGAGGACGGCCAGCGGCAGATCGGGACGGTCACGTCGGGGGCTCTTTCTCCCACGCTGGGCTACCCGATCGCGATCAGCTATGTCGAAGCCGGCACGGTAGACACTGATTCTATTGTCGCCGTGGATATCCGGGGCAGCATGGAACACTTCCGGGTAGTCGCGACACCGTTCTACGTGCGACCGCGCCCAGCCTGATCCTCATGACCATCGCGACCGCCCACGCATCCCAAGAAAGGCGACCATGACCGACCGCAAAATACCTGGCGACCGCAGCTACACCGCTGACCATGAGTGGATCGACATCGCACCCGGTGCGGCCACACCCGACGGTCCCGTCCGCGTCGGCATCACCTCGGTTGCTGTTGAAGCCCTCGGCGACCTCGTCTTCGTGCAACTGCCCGAGGTCGGCGAGACCGTCTCCGCGGGCGAGTCCTGCGGGGAAGTGGAATCGACAAAGACCGTTTCGGATTTGATCGCCCCCGCCAGCGGTGAGATCGTCGAGGTCAACACCGCCGCCGTCGATGACCCGGCAACCATCGCCACCGATCCCTACGGCGCGGGTTGGCTGTACTCCGTGCGGCCGGCCGCCGTAGGAGAGCTGTTGACCGCCAGCGAGTACGCCGGACAGAACGGACTAAGCTTGTGACCATCCTCAACGAATCCCTAAGCACCTTCGACCCCGACATCGCGGCCCTGATCGACAGCGAGCTCAACCGCCAGGAAACCGGGCTGGAAATGATCGCCTCGGAGAACTACGCACCGCTGGCGGTGATGCAGGCCCAAGGCTCGGTCCTGACCAACAAGTACGCCGAGGGCTACCCGGGCCGGCGCTACTACGGCGGCTGCGAATTCGTCGACGGTGTGGAGCAATTGGCCATCGACCGCGTCAAAGCGCTCTTCGGCGCCGAATACGCCAACGTGCAACCACATTCGGGTGCGACTGCCAATGCGTCCGCCATGCACGCGTTGCTCAATCCCGGCGACACCATTCTCGGGCTCTCGCTGGCTCACGGGGGCCACCTCACCCACGGGATGCGAATCAATTTCTCCGGCAAGCTCTACAACGTCGCGGCCTATGAGGTGTCCAAAGACGACTACCTCATTGACATGGATGCCGTCGCTCAAGCAGCCCGCGATCACCAGCCCAAGATGATCATCGCGGGCTGGTCGGCATACCCCCGGCAGTTGGACTTCGCCCGATTCCGTGAGATCGCCGACGAGGTCGGTGCCGTGCTGATGGTCGACATGGCACATTTCGCCGGCCTGGTCGCCACCGGCCTGCACCCCAGCCCGGTGCCGCACGCGCACGTCGTCACCTCCACCACGCACAAGACGCTGGGTGGGCCGCGCGGCGGCATCATCTTGTCCAACGATGCGGCCATCGCCAAGAAGATCAACTCCGCGGTGTTCCCCGGCCAGCAGGGCGGGCCGCTCGAACACGTCATCGCCGCGAAGGCCACCGCCTTCAAAATGGCTGCGCAGCCCGAATTCGTGCAGCGCCAACAGCGTTGCCTCGACGGTGCCCGAATCCTGGCCGATCGGTTGAACCAGCCCGATGTCGCCGAACGGGGCATCACCGTGTTGACCGGCGGAACCGACGTTCACCTGGTACTGGTCGACCTGCGCAACGCCGACCTTGATGGCCAGCAAGCCGAGGACCGGCTGGCCGCCGTCGACATCACGGTCAACCGCAACGCCGTCCCATTCGATCCGCGGCCCCCGATGGTCACCTCCGGGCTGCGCATCGGCACCCCCGCGCTGGCCTCGCGCGGCTTCTCCCACGACGACTTCGGCGCCGTAGCCGACATCGTCGCGGCGGCACTGACCGCTGCTGACGACGACCAGCTGGGTGAGCTGCGCAAGCAGGTCCAGGAGCTCGCCGCGCGCTATCCGCTGTACCCGGAACTGCACAAGCCATGACGATCAGCGTTTTCGAACTCTTCACCGTGGGCATCGGGCCCTCCAGTTCCCACACCGTGGGCCCGATGCGCGCGGCCAACGAGTTCATCGCTACGCTGCGCAGCGCAGGGCAGCGCGATGCCGTCGCCGCGGTACAAATCGATCTCTTCGGCTCGCTCGCGGCCACCGGCGCGGGCCACGGCACCATGTCCGCGGTGCTACTCGGCCTGGAAGGCTTTCAGCCCGAGGCGATCAGCAGCGAAGCCAAGGAGCGCCGGCTCGCCGAAATCGCCGAGTCCGGGGTCACCCGGATCGACGGCACCGTGGCGGTCCCCCTTACCGAGGGGGACGTCAAGCTGCATCCCGACGTCGTCTTGCCCACCCACCCCAACGGGATGACGCTGACCGCCACCGATTCCGGGGGGCGGGTGCTGGCCACCGAGACCTACTTCTCTGTCGGCGGCGGCTTTATCGTCACAGCGGGTTCCGATCACAGCGACGACCGCCATTCATGTCGCACCCCCCTGCCGTACTCCTCAGGCCAGGAGTTGCTCGACATCTGCGACCAATTCGGCATCTCGATCAGCGAGGTGGCGCTACGCAACGAATCATGCTGTCGCAGTGCACAAGACGTCCGAAGCGGTCTGCTGCACCTACGCGACGTCATGGTGGAGTGCGAACAGCAGAGCATTTCGCGCGACGGTTTACTCCCGGGCAGCCTGCAGGTGCGGCGTCGCGCGAAAAGCTGGTATGAGCGCTTGAACGCCGAAGACCCGAACCGCAAACCCGAATTCGCCGAGGATTGGGTCAACCTGGTTGCGCTGGCCGTCAATGAGGAGAACGCTTCCGGCGGCCGCGTCGTCACGGCGCCAACAAACGGTGCTGCCGGCATTGTGCCCGCCGTCCTGCATTACGCCGCCCACTACACGCAAGCCGGTAACGCGGACTCCGAGGACGCCACGGTTCGTTTTCTGCTGACCGCGGGCGCCATCGGATCCCTATTCAAGGAGCGGGCGTCGATTTCCGGGGCCGAGGTGGGCTGTCAGGGCGAAGTCGGCTCCGCGGCCGCGATGGCCGCCGCCGGACTGGCGGAGGTCCTCGGTGGCACGCCGCGGCAAGTGGAAAACGCCGCCGAGATTGCCATGGAACACAGCCTTGGCCTGACCTGCGATCCCATCGCCGGGCTGGTGCAGATCCCCTGCATCGAGCGCAACGCGATCTCCGCGGGTAAGGCCATCAACGCCGCCCGAATGGCGCTGCGGGGTGACGGTTTCCACCGCGTGACCCTTGACCAGGTGATCGATACCATGCGGGCTACCGGCGCCGACATGCACGCCAAGTACAAGGAGACCTCGGCCGGCGGCCTGGCCATCAACGTGGCCGTCAACATCGTCGAGTGCTGAGGACGTTTCGGTCGCTCCCCATGCCGCCGGTGCAGCCCGCCTCGATCCCCTTCGCCGCGCATTGGCACCTGTTACAGTCACCCGCGCCGGCAAGCGAAGACTGATTGGGGTAGCCGCATGGCTGATGACACACCGGAGCACATTGTCGAATCCACCGACGTAGTCGTGATCGGTTTTGGCGCGGCAGGTGTGTCCGCTGCCATCACGGCACGCGAACAGGGCGTGCAGGTGGTGGCGCTGGATCGGGCTAATGGTGGTGGCGCAACCGCGATATCGGGCGGCATCATCTATGCCGGCGGTGGTACGGCGGTCCAGCAGCAAGCCGGTGTGCGCGACAGCTTCGAACAGATGCTGACCTATCTCCGCCTGGAAGTCGCAGATGCGGTCAGCGAGTCAACCCTGGAATCATTCGTGCGCAGTAGCCCCGAAATGATCGACTGGCTGAGCAACTACGGCGTGCCTTTCGACTCCACCGTTTGCCCCTACAAAACCTCGTTTCCGAATAATCACTACTACCTCTACCACTCGGGTAGCGAGAATTCCGGGGCGTTTCGCAGCCACACTCCGCCCGTCCAGCGCGGACACCGGGTCAAGGGAAAAGGCACCTCGGGCAAGCAGCTGTATGCGCCACTGGCCAAAGCCGCACTCTCCCTTGGTGTTCAGTTCTACCCCCACACCAAGGTGACAAAGCTGCTGCAGGACTCGACGGGTCGGGTGACCGGAGTCGAAGCGATGACGATGCACGATGCGCCACCCCGTATTCGGCGGACGTATGCCGCGTTGGCGGCGGTGTCCACCAAGCCCGGGATCTACTATCCGCCGCTGCGAAACTTGATGGAGCGCCGCCTGCGTGCCCTCGAGCGACGCTACGCCCGCGCGGTTCAGATCCGGGCACGCCGAGGGGTGGTCGTGTGTGCCGGTGGCTTCATCGCCAACAGCGAATGGATCAAACGGTATGCCCCGCGTTACGTGACCGGGCTTCAACTCGGCACCAGCGGTGATGACGGCAGCGGTATTGCGCTGGCACAGAGCGTGGGAGCGGTCACCGAACGGATGGACAACGTCTCGGCATGGCGCTTCATCACGCCACCGAGCGCATTCATCAGCACCGTCATGGTCGACCAGCAAGGTCAACGCGTCATCGACGAGAGTCGGTACGGCGCTGCGGTCGGCAAAGCCTTGGTGCAAGGTCACAACGCCAGGGCATGGCTGGTCGCCGATGCGGACTTGATGAATGAAGCTCGGCGCCAGATGCTCAAGCAGCCGTTGTGGTTTCAGCGCGCTCAAGCCGCGGCATTGATGGTCGCCGATTCGGTGAGGGCCGAGACGCTGGCCGACGTGGCGCGCAAGGCGGGCATCGATCCCGACGGCCTGCAGGCCACCGTCGACGCGCACAACAGCGCAATCGACGCCGCAGCGACAGACCCCGCCGGTAAGCCCGCGGAATTTGTGCGCCGGGTAGCCCGCGCTCCTTTCACCCTGCTGAACATCTCGGTTCGGCCCAGCCTGCTCAACCCCACCCCGATGCTGACCCTCGGCGGGATCAAGGTCGATGAACAGACCGGAGCCGTGCTCGACGCATCCGGTGCGGCGATTCCCGGTTTGTTCGGTGCGGGTCGCACGGCAACCGGCATCTGCTCCAACTCCTATGTCAGCGGGCTGTCCATCGCAGATTGCGTGTTTTCCGGGCGTCGCGCCGGCACCCACGCCGCCAGCGCCGCGCTCGAATAGCCCACCGGCAGCGCAACGGGGAAGCCGGCTCGGGCAAGTTCGGATCCGGAAACGGTCGTCACGGCGCGGGGTCGGTCAGGTAATGCACGATCACCGGCCGCAGCCATCTGATGAGTTCCTCGTCGTCCATGTGCAGCAACGGCGGGAGGCCGATTACGTAGCGGGCCGTCGCCACACCGACCATTTGCGCTGCCACCAGCGCGGCGCGTTCGGGCCCACGGTCCGGCACGATCGCCGATAGCGCTGGGCCGACCCGGTCGACGAATACCTCGACCAGCGCGTCCGCCGCGTCACGGTTGGTCGCGGCCGCGCGCAGCAGCGGGAGGAATGCCCCCCTGGGCCCCCAGACCCTGAGGAAATTGGGCAGCAGCGCGTCGGCGATGCGGTCCATTGGGATGCCCGAGAGATCCGGGAATTTGATGTCGAATCGGGTGGCTGCCGTGAAGAGCCCCGCCTTGCTGCCGAAGTAGTGCATGACCAGCGCCGGATCGACCCCGGCGGCCTTGGCCACCGATCGGATGGTTGTTCGCTCGAACCCGTTCTCCCCGAACTGGGACTGTGCGGCGTCCAGGATCGCTGACCGGGTGGCGGTTGCGTCTCGCGTCTTCACGGGCATGCCAACCAGTGTATTCAACGATCGTTGACAGTGGGGATATTGAGATCTAACCCATAGCGGATTGCCATCTTGGCTGCTCAGTAGCCCAGTGCTTCGCGTAGTGCGGCGGCGCGTAGTGCTGCGGCTAGTTGCTGGTCGATCTCGGGGGGACTGGCTGTGACCGGCGCGTGGTCTGGGGTTTCGTCGGGCTCGTGGCCGCCGATGAGGGCCTCGGTCCAGGCCCGGTCCTCGGTGTAGAGCGATTCCTGGCCGGTCTGGTCACGCTTGTCTTTGGGGCTGCTCGCGCCGTGTCCGCCGTGACCCACCGGCGCCATGCCCATCCCGCCACGGCCCGCGGCCGCCCCAGTCCCGCGAGCGGCCCCGCCGCCGGCGGCGCCCCCACCCGCGGCGGCCGCCGAAGCCGGGGCACCGGCGCCGGACGGCGATTGCAGCGGCATCGCCGCGCCCGCACCAGCCCCACCACCGAGCGCGGCCGGCTTCAGCGCCGGCCCACCCGGCACCCCCGAGGCCGCGGCCAGACCCGCCTTCGACGCCGATCCCATCCCGCCCATCGACGGGATGCCGCCCATCATCGGCATCATCGGCAGGCCCCCGGTTCCGGTGCCCGACCCCGAGGTCGATCCCGGCGTGGGAGTCGGAGTCGGGGCCGGAGTGGGCGCCGGCGCCGGCGGGCTGTACGCGGTGGGCGGCACCGGTGGATTCAATGGCGACAGCGGCAGATTCGCCTTCTTGGTGTACTCGGTGAGCACCGACTCCGACCTGCTCTGGTAGTCGGTGTACTGCTTCAAAATCACGTCTAGTTCTTTATTTGCTATGGCCATCTCCATATTGCGAATCCATAGCTTGCTCTCATGCTCAGCCTTTATCTTGCACTCCTCGGCTTGCCCCCACTGTTTGTCGAGTTTGTTCAACTGCGCGACCGTGGGGTGCTGAGTGACCGCCCAGCTATGCGCCGAGCTGATGCCCTGAACCTGCGCGACCAGCTGCTTGCACAGGTCGGCAATCTGATACACCCACTGCCGGAACTGCTCAAAGTTCGCCTCGACAGCGGTGGCGGCCTCACCCTGCCAATTCTGAAAAGGCCGGAAAGCCTCGGTGGAATCCAGCAACGGTTGCTGATAAGCGGTCCATGCGGCGGCAAACGCATTAAAAGAAGTGCCCTGATCAGGCTCGGCGATCTGCGCGGCCGCCGTGCGGACCGGGTAGTAAGGGGGAGCCGGGGGCACCGTGCTCGGGGCAGCAAGAAGACCAGAACGCACCCCGCCAAGACCAGCGCCAGCACCGGGGGCATGCGCACCCAGCACACCGCGCGGCGCCACCGCCGACACCGCGCCGCCCCCAGCGTTCAGCGCCTGTTCCACCTGCTCATCGGTGCCGACATAAGACTTGGCCGCCTCCCGAAGAGCATCAGCAAGCTGCTGTCGAGCCTTATTTCCCGCATCGATATAAGTCAGCATCGCGTTGGCCGAGAACACCAGATCCGCAGTCGCGTTAACGACCATCGGAAGCGCACACAGCGCCTCGAGGCTCGCCGTCGGCGGCGCGATCAACGACTCCAGCTCGGAAGCCCGGCCCATCAGCTCCTCGGGAACCACCTGCACATTAATCGGCTTGGTCATATCGCATTGAGTCTTTCGCGTCGGGGTCAAGACCGGTCCGGGTGGCCGGCGGCGGCAGGCGACCCCGTTGGCGCGCGTTCAACACGTGTTGATATGACGACGATAGATCCCGCCCTGCGCTATGTCAACGCCCGTTGAATGCACCACCGGGCCAACCGGCCACCCGCTCGGCCGCCGCCGTCGCAGCGTCGATCCGACCCCGGCCATGAATTACCCAGGCAGCAAGGAGCCCCTTTCGGCGGGCAGCGCAATTGGTTGAGCTGGTGGCGGCCCACCGGAATTACAGCAATGGCAATCGCTGCGACCACCCGTGGCCGACGAAAGAGCGGGCATTGCCTGACGCCGGCGTTATCGGCGACAGCGCGGGTGGCTACCGCGGCCCACGTCGCGAGAATTCGATGGACGCTGACGAGCAACACCAGGTCCGAGAGCCATCCGCATTGACACCGGCAGTATTTAGAATTTAGGATTAAATTACCGTCATTTGTTGAATTCATGGTGAATTCCTTGACCCCGTTGAATTAATGGTGAATTTGTGACACCCGGATCGCCGGGCCACCGGTTATTCAGGTTCGCCTTGACCCCGACGCGAAAGACTCAATGCGATATGACCAAGCCGATTAATGTGCAGGTGGTTCCCGAGGAGCTGATGGGCCGGGCTTCCGAGCTGGAGTCGTTGATCGCGGCGCCGACGGCGAGCCTCGAGGCGCTGTGTGCGCTTCCGATGGTCGTTAACGCGACTGCGGATCTGGTGTTCTCGGCCAACGCGATGCTGACTTATATCGATGCGGGAAATAAGGCTCGACAGCAGCTTGCTGATGCTCTTCGGGAGGCGGCCAAGTCTTATGTCGGCACCGATGAGCAGGTGGAACAGGCGCTGAACGCTGGGGGCGGCGCGGTGTCGGCGGTGGCGCCGCGCGGTGTGCTGGGTGCGCATGCCCTCGGTGCTGGCGCTGGTCTTGGCGGGGTGCGTTCTGGTCTTCTTGCTGCCCCGAGCACGGTGCCCCCGGCTCCCCCTTACTACCCGGTCCGCACGGCGGCCGCGCAGATCGCCGAGCCTGATCAGGGCACTTCTTTTAATGCGTTTGCCGCCGCATGGACCGCTTATCAGCAACCGTTGCTGGATTCCACCGAGGCTTTCCGGCCTTTTCAGAATTGGCAGGGTGAGGCCGCCACCGCTGTCGAGGCGAACTTTGAGCAGTTCCGGCAGTGGGTGTATCAGATTGCCGACCTGTGCAAGCAGCTGGTCGCGCAGGTTCAGGGCATCAGCTCGGCGCATAGCTGGGCGGTCACTCAGCACCCCACGGTCGCGCAGTTGGACAAACTCGACAAAACCTGGGAGCAGGTTCAGCGGGAGAAGATAGCAGCTGAGCATGATAGCGCGTGGATTCGCAATATGGAGTTAGCCATATTAAAGGGGGAAGAAAAGGCGCTTTTGAAGAAGTACACCGACTACCAGAACCAGTCGGAGTCGGTGCTCACCGAGTACACCAAGAAGGCGAATCTGCCGCTGTCGCCGTTAAATCCACCGGTGCCGCCCACCGCGTACAGCCCGCCACCGGCACCCACTCCGGACCCGACTCCGACACCGGATCCGACTCCCACGCCGGGATCGACCTCGGGGTCGGGCACCGGAACCGGGGGCCTGCCGATGATGCCGATGATGGGCGGCATCCCGTCGATGGGCGGGATGGGATCGGCGGCGAAGGCGGGTCTGGCCGCGGCCTCGGGGGTGCCGGGTGGGCCGGCGCTGAAGCCGGCCGCGCTCGGTGGTGGGGCTGGTGCGGGCGCGGCGATGCCGCTGCAATCGCCGTCCGGCGCCGGTGCCCCGGCTTCGGCGGCCGCCGCGGGTGGGGTCGCCGCCGGCGGCGGGGCCGCTCGCGGGACTGGGGCGGCCGCGGGCCGTGGCGGGATGGGCATGGCGCCGGTGGGTCACGGCGGACACGGCGCGAGCAGCCCCAAAGACAAGCGTGACCAGACCGGCCAGGAATCGCTCTACACCGAGGACCGGGCCTGGACCGAGGCCCTCATCGGCGGCCACGAGCCCGACGAAACCCCAGACCACGCGCCGGTCACAGCCAGTCCCCCCGAGATCGACCAGCAACTAGCCGCAGCACTACGCGCCGCCGCACTACGCGAAGCACTCGACTACTAACCAGCCAAGCCGGCAGCGGTCAATCACTCCACCTACCAACGCCCAACGCCGAAGACAACCAAAGGGATCCAGCGATGACCTCCCCTCTGACCGTCAGTATCCCCAGCCTGCGGACTGCGGCGGGTGAGCTGTTCGCGATCAGTACCGCAGCTGACTTTCCGAGGATTCCGCCGGGAGTCCTTGCGATCGGAACTGATCCGGCATCAGTACACTTCAATCGGCTTTCGCCGGCCATGTTGGGAACGTTGAACGCGAGGCTGCTGGCTATCCAAAAGGCTCTTTTCCAGCTGTCGAATGATATGGCTGCCGCGGCCCGCGCCTACCAAGAGGCCGATGCGGCCGGCAGGTAGGTCACCCCGGCCGGGCGGACGCGCGCCAGCTGACTAATGCGGTCCGGCGTTGACCGGCTCTTCGGACTTGGTGGAGACCTGGTGTGCGGATCCCGTTGGCGATCTTGATCTGTGCCGCTCAGATCTCGGCCAGCAGCACCGTGCCATCGGCCCCAATGTGCAGGCCGAGCCCGCTGACCTTCAAGATGTTGCTCACATGCTGCGCCGCGATCAACGGCGGGACCGCTTCGGGTTGGGCCTCCCGTGTCGCCTCGATCAGCGCTTGAGTGCTGAGGACGCCGGCGAAGATATCCTCCTTGACCTCCGTGGCGAATTCGCACACATCGAAGTGCCAGTCGGTGACAAGTGCGAGAGCGGCCAGCACGGACCTCATCTGTTCCAGGATTTCCTCGAACCTCACAGCGGCCGCGGCGCCGGCCGGGCCCTGCCAGCGACCATCCTCAAAAAGCGCCCCCGCCTCCCAGCACGCCTCCCCCACGTCTTCGAGCTGCGCGCACGTGCGGCGCAACGTCACCGCCAGGTCCGACACGAGGTCTTCCTCAATGCCGGGCCATCCGTCAGGTTCGAGCATCGCCGGGGCGTCGGCAGTGGTCGGTCTTGGGATGGGCATCGCTTAGCTACCTCCGATGGTTGACGCGGTCAGCTGCGTCCCGAGGGACCACCTTGCCCACTCACACCCTGGCCGAGTGCCGGCTCGGCCAGGGCGTGAGCAGCCGACCCCCATCAGGCAGCGATTGCTTGTGCGCTGTCGAGTTGCGCGGTGATGTACAGCCAGTACAGCCAGTCGGTCACCGCAGCGCGCTGGGCGTCGGCGTCGGCGGCGTTGTGTGCCCGCCAAAGTAGAATCTCTTGGCTGTGGGCCGCGTAGTTGTAGAACTCGGCCACGTGCGCAATCTCGCGGCCCGCGCACTCGCTGCCCATGGGTTTGAGTACCTCGAACCACAACCTGTGGCGTCGATCGACCGGCGCATTGGCATCCGCCGGTGCGGCGGGTAACAAGTCGATCAGACGCGCATCAACGGTCGCTGCCAGGCGCTTGGCTGCGCGTGGGTCCACCACCTCCAGCCGAGTTCGACCGCCCATCTGGCCGGTGTCGGGGATCTCGTCGGGTTGCAGCAGAATCTTCGGCACGCCGGGATCGCAGTTGGCCAGCTGTTCTTCGGTGGCGATGATCGCGCGCAGCGTGGCGTTGTGATGGGCGGCCCAGCCCTGCACGGCCATCACCGGGTAGGTGGCCCAGCGGGCCCGCTCGCTGGCGGCGATCCCCCGGTCGCTGCTGGCCATGTGCACCGCTGCGGGCAGGTGCACCCCGTCTGGGATGTAGGCCAGCCCGTAGCTGTTGGCCACCACGATCTCACCGTCGGCGGTCACAGCGGTGACCCAGAAGAACCCGAAATCATCGGTGCCGCCGACATCGGGTGCGTTCAGCGCCGCGGCGATGCGTCGCGCCAGGGCCAATGGATCGGGCGCCTCGCTGGTGCGTGGCGTCGAGGCCGCAGCGATCGCATCACGTTCCGCCAGCGCGGCGGCCACCGGAATCGCCACCAGCGCATCAGCATCCATCGTCTCGGCGGTGCCGGCGAAGTCCCCATCCGCAGTGGATCGGGCGTGCACCGGGGCCTTGCCCGCTGACTTGTCTGCTGCCGGTGTGATGGGCGTTCGACCCGATCGGGTGCCGGCTACCGGAGCACTCGAACGCACGCCCGGCCCCGCGGCGGCACCCCCCGACGCAAACGATGTCGTCGGTGCCGCCGAGGCTGACGAAGCGCCCGCCGCGGCGGCCGCCGGATCAGCCTGCGGTACTGGGGAACTCGCCCCGATCTGCGGCCCCAAGAACTGGGGCCGGATCCCTTGTCCACCCGGGTGCGCGCCACCCCCACCGGTGGGCACCGGTGCAGCGGCCGGCTCGGCTGCCGACGTGTCCGGCTCCGAGGAAGGCGGCCCTTGAGGGTCGGCCGCCGAGGATCCCGACATTCCCGCACCCGACATCGACGCCATCGACGCCATCGACGACAGTGAACTCAGACTCGACAGCGGGCTCAACGCGGCCGTCGCACCCGAGGTCGGCACCGAGGTGGCTGCCGGCGTGCTCCCCGACGTGGGTTGCACGGTGTCCGATGACGTCGAGTCCGAAGCCTGTTCTTGCTGGCCCAGTAGTGGCTTTATCGGCTTGGGGATGTTGTTGGAGATCGGCGCGGGTAGCGGCGGTAGCGGCGGGTCGAGATCGGGGAGGTAATCCGCGGGTGAGTTCATATCGATCGCCGGGAACAGGTCCTCCGGGATCAATCCCAAGCCCGTCTGCAGCGCCGTTGCGACGGTAACCACCATGGCGGTGTTCGACGCGTTGGCCTCAGCGAGCAGCGCCATGATCTGAAGGGGCGCGGCGGGGTTTTCCTCCGCGGAGGCCTCCAGTTCGTCCACCTCCGCTTCAGTCTCTATGACGAGCATGCAGATTCGCTTCTTGACCGTCATGAGCAGCGCGGCCATGTCGCCGTACCAGATGTATACGCCCAACAGCTGTTTGACCACGGTTTCCAGCCGCGAGCTGAAGTCGCTGAGCTTGGCGTGGGCGGCCTCCGCAGCATCTCCCGACCAGACATCCTTGGTGAACATCTCGCTCATCTGCTTGAGACAAGCCGAGTGCACTTCGCTCAGTTGCTTGTGTGCCATGAAGTAATCGCGAGCCTGGTTGATCAGGTCGAGCTCGTAGACGTTCGGCCACCCGTTCGGTTCGAGCATCGCCTCCGAGTTGGGGGTGTCCGGTTTCTTGACTATTTGCGGCATCGCCTAGCCACCTCTCACGATCTGAAAATCCTCATCGATCACGTCGGCCAAGGCCGACAGAATGCCGTGCAAGTGCGGCAGCGCTCGAGCCAGCCGCTCATCGAGTTCGGCTGGCATCTGCGGGTCGGCGGATTCCAGCACCTCTTGCAGGTATGCACGCCAGACCAGGGCCACTCGGTCGGTCCCCCGATAGTTCTTGGCCGCCCGCTCGAAACCCTGCGCAAGTTGTTGCGGCGCCTGGCTTCCGCGCGCACAGGAGCTCCGCCACGTGTCGCCCGAAAGGGTCAGGACTTCCGCCGCGCTCAGCACCTCCAACTCGGCGCCTTTCGGCGTCAGGTCTTTGGGCGCCACCTGCACATCTGGACGTCTCGTCATGTTTGCGTCAGTCCTCGACGCCAGTACCCGCCGGCGCCGGATTCGCGGCCGCCGGCGGTTGGAACTTGTACTGGCTGAGCTGCTCACCCAGCGTTTTGTCGGTGTTCGTATAGGTGTTGGCCGCGGTGACGATGTTGGCCCCCAACTGGTGCAGGGTGGATTGAGCGGTGTTGAGCACGTCTTTCACCGCGAAGTAGATGTGCGGCAGCACCTCATTGGCCGCGATCACCGCGTAGTCCATTTCCAGCCCGATCGGCGGCTTCGGCGGTGACGGAAACGAGAGGCCGCGCAGCGCGTCCCCGGCAGCCGCCAGGACAGGGGCATCGACAGTGACTGGATTCTTCGATGTCGTCATTCGTGGGTCCTTTTGCGTGTGTTCGTCATTGGCTGCTGGTGGGCTAGGCGAACAGGGTTGCCAGGCCTGTTTCGGTGGTCAACATTTCTTGGTTGGACTGGTGGATGGCGTGGGCGAGGGCCTGCAGCGCGGCGTTGAGGTCAGCAGAGGCGCTATCCCATTGCTGTTGGACCTGTTGGTAGGCCTCAGAGCCGCTGCCACCCCACACCTCGGTCAGGGTGGAAAGAACCTGGTTGGCGTCGTGGAGGTGCTTTTGAGTTTTGATGACCTCGGCCTGGATTTCGGCAACCCCGATCTCGATGGCGGCGAAGTTGTAGTGCAGTACTGCCATGTCGCTGTTCCGTTTCTGATGCTCAGGAGGGGACTAGAAGTTCATTTGGTTTGACAGCAAGCCGGTTTCGTGGTCATCGGTGTCGGTGTAGTCCTGCGCGGCAGTCCAGATCTTTGTCGAGATTTCATTGAGTTTCTTGACCTGCTGGGTGGCCGCCTGGTGAAACAGCGCAATCGCAGCCTGGGCGGCATGGCCGGCATCACCGCGCCAGGCCAGCAGCAACCCGGCCGCGGTTGTCTCCACCCGCCGGATCGAGGCTTTCAGGTCATCAGCGATCCGTTCGAACTGATGGGCCTGACCGGTCAGGGTCGCGGCATCGGTCTTCATCTCCGCCATGGGCGATCACCTTCTCCTTTTCATAATGCGGGTCAAACTGCCGGCCGAGCACGGCCATCTCACTCGATGACGCCGGGGGGTGCTGGCCGGGTTGGGGTCTGGTGTCGCGGGCCGGGCGCCTGGTGTGCCGGGGACGCTGGGCTGGACGCATCCGGTCGCCGCGGCGATCAGCTGGTTCATGTGGTTCATGTCGCCCTCCTCACCGTCGACTCATGTTCGGCGGCAACGCCGTTGGTGATGCCGAGGATCTTCTTGTTGGTGCGTTGGCGCCCACTTCCACGGGCGTGGTCAAGCGGGCTCGCGCAGACACTCGAGTCAGGCGCTTGCGCGATAGCTCGCCGATCGCGGTTGCACTGTTCCGGGTCTCTGCGCCGGTTAGGAATAACGAATATCATTATCCGGCGCATTAGCTCAACCATTTTGACTGTGAAATACCTGAAGATTATTAATGGCCATCGGTGAAATTCACCAGCGCTGCAGTTTAATTCATCAATTTGGCCAGACAATTCATCGTTGCGCGCTGACTTCCATCCGGATCGGTCAATAAACATCCTGCTAGAGGCCCCCGTCTACGACGGGACGCGCCTGCGCTGGATGCCGGAATTCATCACTGTCGGCACCGTAATTCGTCGGCTCTCCGCCCGACAATTCATCACTCATGCCCGAACGTTCTGACCGGTTCTGCCGATATTGCGACAACCATCCGTCGCAGAAATCGGCAGCACGAGCAACCGAAGCCCGAGGGTGCTGTGGCCGCCCGGGTGGGGCGACTCGAGATCGGCACCGTAGCGCCGCGGA
This sequence comes from Mycobacterium marinum, assembly GCF_003391395.1. Lineage (NCBI taxonomy): Bacteria > Bacillati > Actinomycetota > Actinomycetes > Mycobacteriales > Mycobacteriaceae > Mycobacterium > Mycobacterium marinum. The sequence goes on along the minus strand of NZ_CP024190.1, from coordinate 216,535 downwards.
CCGGGCAGCATCGGGTCACCCTGCCGCTGGTGGATGCGCCATCACCGTCAGACGTACTCCGTAGCGGGGCACCACACTCGAGGCGCGCGATGAACTTCCCACCGGCATTCCGGGCATCCCCGGTATGCCATGTGCCACTTCCTCGGTCCCCGGAATCGTCGTCAAGCCGGCACTCGACAGTGCTGCCACCTGGCGAGTTGCCGGTGCGGCCCAGCTAGCCGGCACCGACAATTGACCGATCGAGCCCGCCCGGCCAACACTTACCAGCACCGCACCCGGCCCGGACACCGCACCACCGACACTGGGCGCCGAGCTCAAAACAGACCCAATGCCGATATCGCCCGGCGCAAGCTCAGCGGGGTTCTCTGAGGCGGCCCCCAACATGCCCAGGTTGCTCTCGGCCCCGATGATGCCGGCGATAATCGACTCGCAGTCCTGCGAAACACCCACCGTTGCATATCCGGCGAAAATGCCATCAAGGATGGAGAAGTCATCCGGGAGCAAGTTCGGGAATGCCCCAGCCAGAGCCGCCAGACCCTTTTGCACCAACGCGATCAGGTCCGACAGCGGGTTGGCGGCGGCCGCGGTTGCATCGGCTTGATTGACCGCAGCGCTCTGCGCCGACAGCCCAGCCGGATTGGCGGTCTGCTGTGGCGAGGAGAACGGTACCAACTGCGCCGCCATCGCCGCGCTCGTGGCGTACCCGTACATCGCGGCGGCATCCTGCTCCCACATCTCGGCGTATTGGGCTTCGAGGGCAGCGATCGCTGCGGTGTTCTGGCCGAAGAAATTCGTTGCCACCAGCGACATCAGCTGCATGCGGTTGGCCAGGATCACCGGCGGCGGAACCGTCATCGCATACGCCTGTTCGAAGGCCATCGCTGCCGCTCGGCATTGGGTGGCGGTCTGTCGCGTCTGTTCCGCGGTCGAGTGCAGCCACCAAACATACGGAGCCGCTTTGGCTGCCATTGACTCCGAGGCCGGGCCGGCCCAGTACATGCTCGTCAGGCCCGATAGCACCGATTCGTAAGTCTGTGCCGTGGTGCCCAACTCGATGGCTAGCTCATCCCAGCTGTTTGCAGCCGCCAATAGCGATCCCGCGCCTGGACCGGTGTACATTAGACCCGAGTTGACCTCTGGTGGAAGCATGGCGAAATCCATTGTGTCCGAGCTCCTTAGCTGGGGGCGCACAGGTCTTATGCGCCAAGAACTTGCCGCTCATCGGATGCGCCTGCGGCAGGAATGGAAGTTTTTTGTTGACGAGGCGGCGCTGCCTACCGGTGCTGGGGGCGGGATTCACCCGGTGCGTCTGGGTTGGTTGCCGTGACGGCGACCAGGGCACCGTTTCGACCGGGTGAACCCAGCGGTACGGGAAACATGTTGTGGTGCGCGTTATCTAGCGGCTAGTCGCAATGCTGGGCCGGCATCGCCGCTTTCCATGCTGGAAGGTCCACCTGGATACGGGGCTCGCGAGTGACGACACGCCGGCCGGTGCTGAATGGCTGGCTGGCGACCGACTTGCCGAACTCGAGCGGAGCCTGACCCGTTTGGATGCGGAACCGACGGCGGAAAGGAATCGGAGGGCTGATCTTGATCAGGACATTCTCGGCCGCCTCGATGCTGCGAGCTTGACGGCCAGCGTGCCATGAGCCGTCGTCATTCGTGGGTCCTTTTGCGTGTGTTTGTCATTGGCTGTTGGTGGGCTAGGCGAACAGGGTTGCCAGGCCTGTTTCGGTGGTCAGCATTTCTTGGTTGGACTGGTGGATGGCGTGGGCGAGGGCCTGCAGCGCGGCGTTGAGGTCAGCAGAGGCGCTATCCCATTGCTGTTGGACCTGTTGGTAGGCCTCAGAGCCGCTGCCACCCCACACCTCGGTCAGGGTGGAAAGAACCTGGTTGGCGTCGTGGAGGTGCTTTTGGGTTTTGATGACCTCGGCCTGGATTTCGGCAACCCCGATCTCGATGGCGGCGAAGTTGTAGTGCAGTACTGCCATGTCGCTGTTCCGTTTCTGATGCTCAGCAGGGGACTAGAAGTTCATTTGGTTTGACAGCAAGCCGGTTTCGTGGTCATCGGTGTCGGTGTAGTGCTGCGCGGCAGTCCAGATCTTCGTTGAGATTTCCTTCTTCTCTGCACACTGCGGATCACACTGCCGGCCAAGAAGGGACGACAGGACTTGCCGCCCAACCGGCCGGCAAGTCCGTCGCCATCGCCGCCGACCAGTGCGGCTAGCCGAACATCCCCGCGACGTTGCCCTCGGTGGAGGACATTGCCTGACCGGCCTCGCTGATGGTGCGAGCCAGGTTCTGCAGCGCGTTGTTGAGCTCCTGGGCGGTGGAGTCCCACTTCTGCTGCACGGCGTTGTAGGCCTCCTGGCCTTGGCCGTCCCACGCGCTCCGCAGCTTGGTCAGCGACTGCTTGCCCTCATCCAGAAGGGAATGAATGCTGCCGACATTTCCCCCGATTGAGCTGGATGCGGCCTCAATGCCGGCGAAATTCCACTGCTGTTCTGTCATGTCGTATTGCTCCGTTTCTTTGTCGTTCTAGGGGAATCAGAAGCCCATTTGCGAGGACAGCGCCTGCTGCTGCTCGTCGTCGGCCCGGGAGTACTGGACACCGGCCTGACGGATGTTCGTCGAAATCTCGTCGAGTTCGGCCTTCTGCTTGTTGGCGGCTTCCTGGAAACGGACCACCGCAGCCTGAGCGGCGGTACCAGCCGCACCGCGCCACTGGGCCTGCAGCGAACCGGCGGTCGACTCAACCTGGTCGATCTGGGTCTTCAGGTCACCGGAGATCCGCTCGAAATTACCTGCCTCCTGCGCGAGGGTAGCGGCATCGGTCTTCATCTCTGCCATGCTGGACTCTCTATCTCTTTGGGTCTTCTATTTCTCTTCCTCGCCAAGCTGCTGGCAAGTCTTCCGGCCCGGATGGCCGGAAAGTCCTTTTTAGCAACGACTCTCACCAGTCGTCGTCGTCATCCCAGTCGTCGTCGACCTCATCGGGCTCCCGGGTCAGCGTCGCCGACACCGCCGGCCCGGGCCGCGACGATTCACCCGCGCCCGCCGCCCGGCCCAGTCCGGTCCCACCCACCGGGGCGGCCCCACTGGTTGCCGACGATCCCGCGGCCGCGACCGGGGCCACCGCCGGATCGGCCGGCTTGTCCAGTAGCCCCCCGATCAGCGGCGTGCGCACCAATGTCCCGCCAGCCCCCGGCATCGATACCGCACGCAAGAGCCCAGCACCGGTACGGGGCCCCGACCCACCGGCCAACGGGTGACTGGACAGTGGACTCGCCCCCACCAATCCCACCTGGGCTGCCGACTCGGCTCCCGCGGCCCCACCAAGGGGGCTAACCGCGCCCCCCATACTCGACCCCAGGCTGAACAGCGAGGTCACCGCTTGCAGCGGTTGCAGCAACTGCAGCACCGACCCGCTCATCGCCGGTTGGATCGGCAAATCCGCGACCGGGAACAACGGGACTTGCGACGAGGCCTGCGCAACCTCCTCCGCAACGTCATTGGCAAGTTGCCCGACGTTTTGATCGAGGATTGCCGTCATCGGTTCGAGCTTCTCGAACGCCGTGTTGAGCATGGTCTCGGCCTGATAGACGTCCATCGCGCTGGCGGCCTGGTTCCACATTCGGATGAAATAGTCGGCCTCGTTGGCGCCGATCGGGACCGTGTTGATGCCAAGGAAATTGGTCGCCGCCAGGACCGCATGGGTGACGTGGTTGGCGGCGATCTCGGGCAGCGACGGCGTCATCGCCAAGGCCTGCAGATATGCCCCGGCCTGAGCGGTTGCCTGAGCCGCACGCGTGTGGGCCACCTGCGCCGCGCCGCGCAGCCAAATCACCATCGGCGCAGCGGCCGCCAGCGCCCGATCGCTACCGGCCCCTGACCACATCTCCCCAAGCGAGACCAGACTGGCGGCCACTCCGTCGGCCTGGGCCTCCAACGCCGCACCCAACGCCTCCCAGCCCGACGCCGCCTGTAGCGCCGGTGCCGCGCCCGCACCGGCCATCAGCCGCGCGGTGTTCAGCTCCGGGGGCAGCGCGTTCCACAGCATGTTTACTGAGGCCTTTCAGTCACGTTGTGTTGGAGGTCTTTTCGTTGGCAGGCCGACTAGGCCAAGGTGTCCGACCAGCTGTTGTCGACGGCGGAATACATCCCCGCGATCTGCCGCAGCGCCTGACCAGCCCGAGCGAGCTCATCTTGGGCCGCGGTGTTTAGCGCCAGCACCTGGGCGCCCTCCGCCGCGAATGCGGCGGCAAACTGCGCCGAGATCTCATCGGCCCCCGCCGGCGCTAGACCGGTCACCGATGACGCGGCGGCGGTGCCTGCATCCAGCCCGCGGCTGGCATGGGCCGATATTGCCGCGGCGACGCTGGCCGCGGCGGGGTCAAAAGACATGGATCGCATCTGCACAACTCCTCTGCACTAGCTGGTTTCACGTACCGGTTCTGCTGCCCGGCGCGGGCTTGCACCACTCGCTTCGCCGGGGATCACGGGGCTCCTGCGGCAACGGCGTCGATCTTTGCGGGGTTCGGGTCCGGCGGTAGCGTCTCGTGCTCGAGCAGAGCGGCATCTTTGGACAGCACCGGCCCGTCGACCAGGAGGCGAACCACCTGCCAGGGTGCGTCTTGGGGCGAACCCAGGCCCAGCGCGTTGGCGACCGCCGCATCCGGCACTCCATAACGCACGCCTTGAGGGTCGACGTAGTACATCGATTCGGCATAGCGTGGATCCGGCGATTGCAACACCAGGAATTTGCCGCCGTCGATGTAAATGGTTGCGGTTCCGCGGATTTGATTGATGCCTGCGCTAACCACCGAGGGCGGCAGCGGCAGATGTCGACCGGACAACACGCTTGTGGTCGGCGCCTGATCGCCGGCGCTCCGCTGCCAGGACCAGCACAGGGTGGGATCTTGCACCCGCGAGATGATTTTGAGCGGCTCACCGGGCAGCGGTGACTGATACACCCGCTGCGGCAGGTCGACGACCAGATCCGGCGGTACCGGCGGTGGATCGATCAGGCCATAGGATTCCATGTCGCGTAGGGCCCCGGCGGTGTCATCGTTGACGGGGGCAACGCCGTCACGCAGCACAACGAAATGTTTGGTGCCCGCGGTGGTTTCGACTTGGAACACCGAGCCAATCACCAGAGCTGCCGGCAACCCGACGGTATTGGGCGCGCCGGCAGCGTCAATCGACGGGAGCCGCCAGGGTCCGCTGTCGGGCAAGGCGTTGAACATGCCCTCTGAGATGGGCGTCGGCGTGGCGGTTTCGCCTATTCCCATGGCCGTGGTGAGGGCGCGGTCGCTCAGATCGATGGCGTGGCGCCCCTGTGCCGTGACGATCCAGGTCGAATGCCGGTAGGAGACCAGCAACGCCTCGTTCGCCCGCAGCGGTGCGATCGCGGCGTCGATCTGTAACGGCATCGCTATTACCGCTGTCCGCGTCACCGGGTTGGCGGTACCGGCATACGCGACTGTGTCGCACAGGCTCCAGGTCGAGGCGCTGTCCGCCGAAACGGGCGTGGCATAGGGAGCGCCGGGGATTCCGATCGTCTGGCCTTTGGGCAGCTTGTTGAGCTCCGAAGACCTCATTGATGTCGGCGCGGCTGGGTTGCCCAACACCAGCCGCGCCGAAGTCAGGTTGTAGACGGGGTGCAGTTGCCCCGACACCGTCACATACAGCTGGTCGCTGGCCCGGTCGGCAACCAGATTCGTGTCACCGAGTTGGCCCTGCGGTTTGACATAGGCCAGCATCACGGCACCCGCCAAGATGAACACCGCGACAACGATGCCCAGACTTGCCGAACGGCTGTAGAACTGCAGCGGATCGTCGAACATCTGGGTGTCTCGACGCACGATCGCGTGCTCGAGTCGTCGCACCAGGAAACGTCGCCCGCTGACCTGGACTTTGGTGGTAAGCCGCAAACTCGCCATGTGTCACTCGGCAATGCGGGGGGCGCTGGCCGGACCGGTGTCGTGGCGTCGCGGGCCGGTGGCCTGGTCGCCGAGGACGCCGGGCTGGGCGCATTCGGTTGCCGTGGCAATCAGATGACTCACCTGTCCTCCTCACCGTCGACTCATGTCCGGCTGCAACGACGTTGGTGATGCCGCGGATCTCTTCTGGCGCCCGCATTCCGGTAGCGCGGTCAAGCGGGCTCGCGCAGACACTCGGGCCAGGTGCTTGCGCGGTTGATCAGGGTTCGCGGTTGCACTGCCCAGGCCTCTGCGCCGGTTAGGAATACGAATATCATTAATCCGAGTATTCACTCAACCACTTTTGCTGTGAAATCTCTGAAGGTTATCAATGACACTCGGAGAAATTCACCGGCGCCTCCTTTTAATTCACCAATTCAGTTCACGCAATTCACCAGCCCCACGTCGGCCGACATCCAAGATCAACGCTCTAACTACTGGTCACAGGCGTTCTTGGGGCTGGGGTCAGCGCGGGACGGGCGTGGAAATTCATCGCGTCCAGGCCCAGAATTCTCCAATGCGACACCCGATAATTCATCAGTCTTACACCTGATTACGCTGCCTGACGATATTGCGAAATCCATCCGCTAGAGAATATGGCAGCGCCGCGAAGAAATGTTGGATTGACCGGTGACCCGGCAAGCCTAGCCACTTCGGGCTGTCCCAGACTCAGGTGTCCAAGCGACGGCGCCGATCTGGCACGTCAGCAGGAAGTCAGCAAAATCGGCGGCCAAAAGCAGGCTAGCGGGCCCCGCGGATCGGGACTAGCGCTATCCGGAAAGCCCTGGCGGCGCGCGCAATTCACATCGTCTGGGTCAACCCATTCAACCCGTCTGCACCGAGTAGCAGACCGCCGGTGCCGCCGGTGCCACCGCCGCCGGGCGTGCCGCCGCTAACAACGGCGCCACCGTTACCGCCGTTGCCGCCGTTGCCCAGCAGCAGCGCGTCGCCACCACCCCCGCCTGCGCCGCCCGCGACCGTGCTATCCCCGCCGGCGCCACCAGCACCACCGACTCCGCTGGTGCTGACGCCACCCGCCCCGCCCGCTCCGCCGGCGATCGAAAATCCGAATCCGCCGCTGCCACCGGTCCCGGCGGCCCCGAACCAACCTCCGTGGCCTCCGGTGCCGCCGGATCCACCGCTTGGGCCCAGTCCGCCGGCTCCGCCGACTCCTCCACCGGAAAACAGCAGCCCCCCGATGCCGCCGGCCCCACCGATTCCACCGGTACCGCCGGGGGTGACGCCTCCGGTCCCACCGGCGCCGCCGTAGCCGAAGATCACGCCGCCATCGCCACCCTGGCCACCTTGTCCGCCGTCGCTGGTGTTGGCGTAACCGCCGGCACCGCCGGCATTACCGCTACCGAACAGGCCCGCGGTGCCGCCGGTTCCCCCGTCACCCGCGCCGGTTTGACCGAATCCACCTATACCGCCCTGGCCCCCCGTCCCGCCGAGTATCCCGCCGGCGCCCCCGGCGCCGCCGGTGCCGCCCGTTCCAAGCAATGCGGCGCCGCCGGCCCCACCGGCCCCACCAGCGCCCAGCAAGCCACTGTCCCCGCCTGCCCCGCCGACACCGCCGCTCCCGTTGGCGTTGGCGATGCTGAGACCACCTGCCCCGCCGGCGCCGCCATTGCCCCACAACAGCCCACCGCCGCCGCCGGCCCCGCCAGCCCCGGCGTCGCCGACTAGGCCGGCGCTACCGCCGACCCCGCCGGCACCGCCGGTGCCAAACAGCAGCCCAGCTGCTCCGCCGGACCCGCCCGCTTGGCCGGCTTCGCCAGACCCGCCCGCTCCACCGTCACCGAGCAACCATCCGCCTGCACCGCCATCCTGCCCCGATCCGGTTGCCGCATTTGCTCCGTTTGCGATGAGCGGACGCCCGGTAAGTGCTTGGACCGGCGCGTTGGCTAGGTCGAACACACCCTGCAGCGGTCCGGTGGCGCCGTCGGCGCCCCCGATTCCGAAGGTCGGACCGTAGCCGCCATTGCCGCCATTGCCGGCTGTCCCGAAGAACATGGCGTTACCGCCCTTACCGCCGGCGCCGCCGGTGAGAAAGCCCTCTCCGCCGGCGCCGCCCATACCGCCGTTGCCGGCGAGCAGCCCAGCCGTACCGCCCATGCCACCGACCCCACCGGTGTCGTTGCCGCTGATCCCGCCGACACCGCCGGCCCCGCCGAAGCCCAACAAACTCGCATTTCCGCCGTCACCGCCGACCCCACCGGATCCGGTCCCCAAGAACCCGCTGGTCCCGCCGGACCCGCCAGACCCGCCGCTGCCGAGCAGGCCGGCGGTACCGCCGGCCCCACCGGCCCCGCCGTCCCCGGCCAGCGAAGTACCCCCGGTTCCGCCGGCGCCACCACTGCCGACCAGCCGGCCGCCATCGCCTCCAGCTCCGCCGGACCCGCCGACGGCGTCGACGCTATTGCTGAGTCCACCGGCGCCACCGTCACCGCCGCGACCAATCAGCGGACCACCGTCACCCCCGGCACCCCCGTCGCCTCCAGCGGTAACACCAGCTCCGCCGAGCCCTCCGTGACCGCCGCCGGTCCCGAACAGACCGCTGAGCAACCCGCTGTCCCCGCCGGCTCCACCAGCCCCGCCCGCATCCACGAAGCTGGTACCACCAGCACCACCGGTACCGCCGGGTCCGAACAACCCGGCGGCGCCACCGGCGCCGCCCTGTCCCCCGGTGGTGCCGACCGTGAGTCCCCCGGCGCCACCGGTGCCGCCGGCCCCCAAGAGCCATCCGCCTGCCCCGCCGGCGCCGCCGGCGCCGCCGACTCCGCTAGTGCTGGCACCGCCAGCGCCGCCGGCGCCGCCATTGCCGATCAGTCCGGCGGCTCCCCCGGTCCCGCCAGTACCGCCGGCAGTGCCCAGGCCCGGGGGTGTTCCAGAGCCTCCTGCCCCGCCGTTGCCGATCAGCCATCCGCCCGCTCCGCCGTTTTGTCCGGTGCCCGGCGCACCGGCGGCACCATTGCCGATCAGCGGGCGGTCGGTGAACGCCTGGAAGGGGGCGTTGACTGCGTTCAGCACATCTAGCGGCAAAGTCTGCAGGGAACCGGCCGTGAACGTGGCATTGGCCGCCTCAGCGAGCGAATACTCGTTGGCCCCAGCGCTCAACATCTGCGTGAACCGGGCATGAAACTCAGACAGGTGCGCACCGAACTGCTGGTACTGCTGCCCGTGTAAGCGCAACAACCCCGCAATCGCCACCGACACTTCGTCAGCCCCGGGGGCCAACACTGTCGTGGTCGACGCGGCCGCCATCGCGTTAGCCGCAGTCATCGATGAACCAATGTTCGTCAAGTCTGCGGCCGCGGCGGCCACCATCTCGGGGAGCACATTGAGAAATGCCATGCCGCGCCTCCATCCGCCCTGCCATTCGTGGCGTCAGGCTAGCCAGGGCAGCCAGTACCGCGACGCTGCTTTCAGCAAATTCCGATAAGACGAAATACGGCCTCTCGCAGCACGATACGAACGCTGTCTCAACACAAGCCCGAGACCAGCACTAACCACCCGGCAGGCCTCGTTCCAGGTCTCACGCGGGAGACGCAGCAGCACCCGCATCTCCGGTGGTGGCCGCGACTTTGGCATGGGTTCGCCCCTGACGGAGCAGCGGAAATTGTTGGAGTGACCGACGTTTGCGCCAAACGGTCGCGCGTATTCGGCGAGAAGCATCGCTCGGTGAATGGGCTTCCACAAGGCGTGGCGGACCCATCCGCCGGCCAAAGTCCATGAGAGGTAGGCCGAAGGTTTCGGTCATCGGGAATCCCGGGAATCCCGGGAATCCGTCGTGGGAGCGTGCATTCCAGGATTCGCAGTAGCCGGTAACCCACGACGCGCCGGGTTGGATGACTCCAAGGCGAACTGGACCGGTCGGTCAGGGTGGGATTGCTCCGTTTCGGCCGATGTCCATGCGCATATTGTTTCCGAGCCATGTCTCGGTAAGCCGGTGGCCGCTGTCTCGCCCCACACCTGGGGCGATGTGGTTACGCGGTGGGCATGGGGTCTGTTTGTTCACGGTGTGGCTGAACCCTGATCGCTAGTGCGGCGGTTCGATCGGCAGCCTTGGTCCGCCGTAGGGGGTCGGGATGGTAAAGCGGCCTTGCGGTGTGGGGCCGGTGGTCGCTCCCAGGTCTGCCCCCGGTGGCGGCCCGGCGGTGTCGTCGCCAGGCGGTCGCGGCGCGTTTCGAGCCCCCCGGATCAGCACCGCCGGATCGTCGTCGCGGCAGTACGTGTACAGGAACGGCTCCGGGTAGTCCGCTGCCGAAGGCGGATGGCTCGGCGTGCCGTAATCGCAGGTGTATCGCGGATACAAGTCCGCCGTGGCCCAGAGTCCGCCATCGTGCATGGTGCTCATGAATGCTTCCAACGCCGAACCGCGGTAGTCCGGAAACAACGCTTTGAGTGCGGGCACTCGAAGATACGACAATTTTGCGACGGTGGTCAGGTTGCCCAGCAACTGAACCATCGTGTCGGAGTTATCGCTGAAGAGGTTGTCGACCGCCTCTAGCACCCCCGGTGTCTGGTCGACCATGCGGCGGTACCCGTCATCCATGGACGAAATGCCGGTTAGCAGTTGATGAACGTTGCGAGCGGTAGCGTCGATGCCTTCATTCACATCGATAGCAGCAGATAGCACCACGCGGCTGTTCCTGAGCAGGCTGACCGTTTGCGGTAGCACCGAATCCAGGGTGGAGATGAGGAAGACCCCGCCGTCGACAATCGCGGTCAACTTTTCCGGCGCTGCTTTGCTCAGGTTCAACTCACGCCTGATCCCCGCCAGCTTGGCTGGATCGATCTGGGCCAGTACGCCATCGGCATGCTCCAAGAGTTCGGCAGGCGTCACCGGTGTGGTGGTGCGATCTTGTGAGATCGCGTCGCCGTTCTCGAGGAAAGGACCCTCACCAGAGGTGGCGTTGAAGTCAACGTATTGCTCGCCCGCCGGTGACAGCGCCGATACCCGGACCGTACTGGCGACCGGAATGCGCACGCCGGCATTGATTCGAAGTATGGCTGTGACACCGGTCCGAGAGATCTCGAGTGACTCGACTTTACCGATTTGCACGCCGTGCAGGGCAACGTCCTGGTTGGGCAGCAACCCGCCCGACTGGCCCAGTTCGACGGTAAGGGCGTAGTTGGAAGCCAACGGCCTGACGTGCAGCACGCCGATTAGCAGGTAGGCGACCGACACCACCAGGGTCAGCAACAAACCAACGCATGACAGCCAGGTGTGTCGGCCGCCACGCATGTTGGTCAAGGAGGGTGCGACGTCGGTCATTGCGGCGGCCCCTGACCGACAACGCGCTCCTGAAGTCGCCACAGCGTGAACTTCAACGAACCAATGAACTTGCGCCAGTCGTACCGCTTGGGGCCATGTAGGCCTGGGTCCCCGCCGAACCCGATGTCCGGAATGGAACCAAGGACCAGTCTGTCGATCCCGGCGCTGCCCGAGATTGAGGTGCCCGCAGTGAGTTTGACGAATGGCGCGTACAAATTCGACAAGGCCGACAACCGTGCGTCGGGGTCCAGCGCCACATCGTTCCACGCGGCGGCAACAGCATTGGCGTCCTTGATGACGCTCCTGCCGCTGCTGTCAGTGCCGGCAATCGACGGGAACTTCTTCAGCTCGGTGGCCGCGCCCCCCATCAATAACAGCAAGTCGGAGATCTGGCTGGCATCTGCTGCCAGTACGCTCGTGGCCGGGTCGGTGGCTTGCAGCAACTCGGCGATCACTTCTCGTTTGCGGTCGAGTTCGGCGGCCAAATGCTCGGTTTGCGACATCGCGTCTTCGAGCTGCCCGGTTCGGGCGTCAAGTTTGCCCAGCAATTCATTGGACTTGCGGATCAGTTCGCCATACACCTCGCCGTCATTGCCGGCGGCCTTGCCCAGCCCATTGATGACGTTGGTCAAGTTATGAGCCACACCACCGTTGATCAGAATGGCCGCCGAACTCAGTACCGATTCGACGGTGGCCGCCGTCGCGGTCTTGTTCAGCGCGATGGTGTCGCCATCTTGGAGCGTGGGGGTATCCGCAGCACGCTGGCTCGGCGGGACGATCGACACAAAGACGTCCCCCAACGGCGTTGCGGTGCGCAGTTCGGCGCCACTGCCCACCGGCACCCGCACGTCGCTCCTAATGCGCAACGTGGTCACCGCGTTGAAGTCGCGAGCCGTCATTGACTCGACGAGGCCTATGTCTGCGCCGCCGAGCTTCACCTTGGCGTGTTCGTTCAGATTGAGCGCATTTGCGAAGATGGCGGTTATCCGATAGCCGCCCGAACCCAGGCCCGGGGCCGGAAGTGGCAGATCAGCCAACCCATTCGTGGAACACGCAGTGGTGGCGAGAACGGTCGCCAGAATCCCCAACCGCCAACGCGGCCTGCCGGATAGCCGCTTGATCACTTCTGCCCCATCGCGGCGAGACCGTCGAGCACATAGGTCAGACCGAAGTCGGGCCCATAGTCCTGCAAGGTGCCGGTACTACAGCCAAGCTGCCGCAAGCCCATCAGGTTGCATACCTCCTTGCCGAACTGCGAGTCGAAGATCATGCGGTCGGTCAGTTGGTGGGCTCTAATCGAACCGTTACGTTGATCGACCGCGTTGTACAGGTTGTCGGCCATCAACGGCAGCACATCGAAGAACTCGGTGACCTCCCGTTGCCGATCAACCACCGACTGTATGGTGGTGTTGCCGTTGGCAATTCCGCGTGCGATGGCTTCGCGGTTGGCATTGAGAATGTCTCCGGTGCGTTGAATCAGCGCGTTGAGTTGCTGGCCGCTGGTTCCAGAACCGAAGCCCTCGTTGGCCATGATCTGGCTGAGTTGGCGTACGGTCGATCCGAACTGCCGCAACGTCGAGTCATTCTTCGCCGCCGCATCCAGCAGTGAACTGAGATTCTCGATAATCGCGGTCATCTGTTCACGGGTATGCACTCCGCGATCGGCGCTGAGCCGCAACGCTTTCGACAGCTCGTCGAACGCCTCCTTGAGGTGCTGCCCATTGCCGTTCACAACGTCGTACCCGGCATTGAGCACGCCAGCCACCGGACCGCCGCCCCGGCCGTCCCCTTGTAGCGAGCTGGCTAGTCTGTCCAGCATCCCGAGGACCCGGTCGAACTCAACAGGTGCCCTGGTACGGGTCAGCCCGATGGTGTCGTGATTTCGCAGCGTGGGCCCACCGCGGTAGGCAGGAGTCAGCTCGATCTGGCGGTCGGTGAGGATTGATGTCGAGATGGTCACCGCCTGCACGTCCGCCGGGACCTGCACCGCGCGGTCGACAGTGAATTCCACCTCGGCGTAGCCGGATTTCGCGACGATTTTGGTGATATGCCCCACCGGTATTCCGAGCACTGCCACTGCATTGCCCTCGTAGAGGCCCGCGGCACTGTCGAACTGGGCCGTCACCACGATCGGTCCGCGGTCGCGGGCCAACCCGTACCAGCCAGCGCACGCGAGGGCGGCGACGACCACGAGGCCTACACCAACCCGAATTAGGTTGTGCCGGTGTGTCATGCGCAGTCCTTGAAGTATTGGATCAAACCGAACTGCTTGGCGCGGCCGCTAATCGCACACATCCATGAGTCGACCAGCGGTCCGGCGGCCGCGTTGAGTTCCAACGCATTGCCATAGCCGGACGCATTGGCCAGCTCCCTGACCGGCACTGGGGCGATTTCCAACAGGTTCCTGAAGAGCGCATCCTGTTCGGCGAGTTTTGCGCTGAGCTGCTCCATCGTTTGGACGACATCTTCAAGCGCGGCCCGGTCATCGACCACGATTGTGCGCAGCGAGCCGACGACCTGGGTCAAGGCCTGCATCATTGCGTGGAAGGCCGCTGAATGTGCGACGAACTCTCCGATCAGGTCTTGGCCCTGCCGAATCATGCTGCCGAGGTCGGATTGCTGGCGACGCAATATGTCGGTGACGTTCTGCGTGCTCTTGAGCAGTGTCCCAAGTTGGTCGCGACGCTGCGAAATCACCGAAGACAACGCGCGGACATTCTCTAGCGCTTGCGGAAAGACGTCTGGCAGACCGTTCAGCGCTTGGCCGAGGACGGTCAGCGATGATGCAATTCGATCACCGTCAACCTGCTCGAAGGTTCTGGTCGAGTCGGCCAGCGCCGCCTGCAGATCGTAGGGCACCTCGGTGTGGGCCAAATCGATTGTCTGGCCCGGTGGTACACCAGCACCCGTCGGATGCAGGTCGATGTAGCGGGAACCGAAAATTGTTGTGATCTTGATTGCGGCCCGAGTGTCGCGGCCGAGCGCAATATTGTCCTTGACCCGCAATCGGGCTTCAACATGGTCTCCTGCCAGACGAACGCTGATGACGTTGCCCACCGGTACACCTGCCACCGAGACCACGTTGTCCGGCTGCAAGGACGCCGCTTGCAGAAACTCCGCTGTGTAGCGCCGATAGCCAATGCCTGCTTGCTTGACCAGCAGCAGCGCCCCGATCAGGACTACTGCCAGTGACAGCCCAACGAATCCGAGCCAGGTCTTGTTGTACGAGGCCAGCGGGCGTAGTCGCGGGCGAAGGTGCTTTATTCGTTCAGCCATCGGTGACATTCCTGCATTTCGGGGTGTACATGGGCTTTCCACCGGGCGTCGCCGCGGCCACGATGATCGGGACCATGTCGTTGAGGCCAGGGAAGTACCCGTAGAAGTTGACATCGCAGCCATACACATTCATGTAGGTGCCCTGACCGAACACGCGGGCCAGGCCCTTGAGTAACAGCGGAGTATTCATTCCCACGAAGGCCGCCTGAGGTTCGATGTCCAGCAGGTGCTTGGTGTAACCGGGCTGGCGGTCCAGGATTTGACGGATTTGCGGGTTGACATCTGCGAGGATGCCGCCCAACTGACGGACCACTGCCGCCATGTTGCCGGTCGACTCGACCAATTCCGAACGCCTGCTGTTGAATTGGGAGACCATCTGGCGCGTCTGCGCGATCGTGTGCTCGAATTCAGCGCTTTGGCTGGCCAGGCTGCCGGCCACCCTGTCGAGGCTGCCGATCACGTTGGCCAGGGCGTCGTCGCTACCGGCGAAAGTCGCTGTCAGCGTTGATGTCTGGTCGACAAGGGTGGCAAGAGCCGAAGTGTCGCCCTGAAGTGACGCAATGACCGCTTTGGTGAAGTTGTTGACCTGATCCGGATCGAGCACCGCGAACAGCGGCTCGTAGCCGTTGAGTAGCGTGCCGATATCGAAGGACGGCTCAGTCCGCTCTACCGGAATGACACTGCCCGGCGGTATCGGGATGCCGCGGCCGGTGCGGCCGGGGGCAAGCGCCAGATAGCGCTGACCGACAATGTTCTGGTATGTGATCGATGCGATGGTGTCGGTGAGAATCGCCTGGCCCTGCTGCACGATGAACGACACGCGCGCCAGCGTTTGGTCGAGTTCGACCTTCTGTACCCGTCCAACTCGCACCCCCGCGACCCGGACATCGTCACCCTCACGAAGCCCGAAAACATCGGTAAACAGGGCGCCATAGCGGGCCGTGGGTCCTTTGACGTCGCGGCGCAGCGTGACATAGACCATCCACGTCAACGCCGTAGCGACCACCAAGAAGAATGCCACCCACAGCAGCGCGCCGCGTCGTGTTCGTGTCCGGGGACTAGTCATTGGCCGGCTGCCTTCGCATCATTTGCTCTCCGTCGGTGTTTGCTGAGTTCGGCTGGCGATGGCGCCGCGGGCCACCGGCCCCAGCAGCAGCTGGGTCGCGACGGTCGCTTGCTCCCCGGTGATCAGACTCAGGGCTGCGCGTTCTTGCACACTGCCGACCGGCCCGACGTTGCCCCCGAAAGATGACGGAGCCGCGGGAAGCAGATCCGGGTTAGCGGTGCCCGGAACTGGAGGCGCAGGCGTCACCCCGGCAGGCAGTGGCGGATTGGGATCCTCGAGGTTCGGGGTGGGATTGATCAGCGGCGGGCCAACCGCGACGAGGTTTCCGTCAGGACCCACGACCGTCCCAGGCGGGGGAGCCAGATTCGGTGGAGGCTGGTAATTCTGCGGGAGTAACACCTCAGGAAGGTCGGGCCGAGCCTGAACCAGGGGTGCGGTAAAGCAGCTCGGGGCCCGCAGCTCCCCGTACCTCGGGCAGTCGGCCCGGGTATAGGTATAGGACGGTGTGAACGAGACGTTCACACGACCGTGGGCAACGGTCGAGGCCGGGTCCCAAACCTCCTCGAAAAACTTGTCCGAGAATCTGGTGATCCGCTCGGTGATCGGCACGAAGTGCTGTGCGTTGTCGGCGAATACACCGACGACCGGGGTGAGATCCGTCGTTATCTGAACGAGCTGGTCGGAGTGGTTCTGCAAGGAATTGACGGCCAGCCCGGTCGTATATTGCCCGGCCCCGAGGAAGTCGTGCAGCGCCTGCTGCTTGTCGACAAGTGTCCGCATCGGCGCGACGGCATCGTGAAACGCATCCAGTAACTCCGGTGCGCTCTGCGACAGCCCACGCGCCGCATCCACCAGCGCGGCGACAGTCGACGGACCTTGGTCAGTCGCAACGACACCGTTGAGCTCGTCGATGATCCGAATCAGCTGGTGCGTACTCAGCTGCAGTGCGCCGTTGCGATTGTTCGTCGCGGCTCCGACGGCCGCAAGCACTCCGAGGGTGTGATCATCGCGATTACGGCCGGCAGCGGCAAGAATGTCGCGCAGCTTGGTCAGCGCTGTCTGGAACAACACAGTAGGTAGGTCGGTGTCTTCGCTGATCCGCTCGCCGTCGCTGATGGGTGTGCCGGGCCCGTGCTCGACGAGTTGGATCGACGACACCGCAAAGACATTGCTCGGTACGACGCGCGCGGTGACGGTCACCGGTATCGACGCCGCGTACTCCGGTTTGAGGCGAATCCGCACCTGGTTCGGTTGGTTGCCGATCGACGGATCGAGGCTCTCGACGGTGCCAACCTGGATCCCCCGGTATTTGACGTCGGACCCGGCCGGTAGACCGTCGCCGATGTTGCGCAGGTCGGCGACCACTTGGACACCGCGATCCAGATAGCCCATGGACTTGGCCAGCAGCCACGACGTCACCAGCAAGACAACGACCAGCGCGATGCCCCCACGCGCGAGCAACTGTCGCTTCGAGAAGTAAATCCCGTCGAGGTCAATGTGATTGGTCATCGTCAGCCGCCGAACCTGACGCCGGCGTCAACGCTCCACAGCGCCATGGTCAGCACCATGTTGACGATGATGACGACGGTGATACTGGCACGCATGGCGTGTCCGGCGGCAACACCGACGCCCTCTGGCCCGCCTTCGGCGCAAAAGCCGTAGTAGCACTGGACCACCGACGCCAGCGCCACGAAAACCACGGCCTTGATCACCGAGTAGCCAACGTCTCTGGCGTCGATGAGCATCGTGAAGTAGTGCAGATATGGTCCCACCGACCCATGGGTCGTGAAGGTAACCATCAGTTGGCACGACAGGTAACTGATCGTCAGACATGCGATGTACAACGGGATGATCGCGACGGCAGAAGCCAGCAATCGGGTGGTGACCAGGTACGGGATCGGCCGGATAGCCATCGCGTTGAGAGCATCGATTTCCTCGGCCACCCGCATTGCACCGATCTGCGTGGTGAAGCGGCATCCCGCCTGGACCGCGAAGCCGAGCGCAGCCATGATGGGGGCGAGTTCGCGTGTGGTCACCAGGGACGAGACGACACCGGTGGCCGGGCCGATGCCCATCATGTTCAGGAAGTTGTACCCCTCGATCGCGACTAGCGCGCCAGCCGTAATGCCCAGCACCAGAACCACTCCCACCGTCCCGCCGCCGACCACGATGGAGCCGTTACCCCAGGTGATGTCGGAGAGTAGCCGCATGAACTCCCGGCGGTAGCGTCGCAGCGCGACCGGAATGGCAAGGACCGTGTGGAGGTAGAACGCAATCATGTGGCCGAACCTGGCTAGCGGCTGGCCGGCACCGGCGCCGGCGCCGGCAAACACTATTTGACGTATCGACATGCGGCGCATCGCGACAAACGAGGTCATGTCACAAACCCGTTCTCGGGAAGAGAACGGTATAGAGCTCACTGACCACGACGTTGACGATCATCAGCAGCAAGACGGCCTCCACGACCGCGGCGTTGACCGAATTGGCGACACCGGCTGGACCGCCCCGAGTTGATAGCCCTTTCTGACATGCCACCACCGTCACGATGAAGCCATAGACAGCGGCCTTCAATAGGGCGAGGATCATGTCGCCGGTGGTGGCAAACGCCGAAAATGTGGCCAGGAAGCTGCCCGCAGAGCCGCCCTGGACGTACACGTTGAACAGGTAGCTGGCCAGGAATCCGACAAAGCACACCACGCCGCACAAGGCGACCCCGATGACCATGGCTGCCAGCAATCGAGGGACGACCAGATTGCGGACCACGGAGACGCCCATCACCTCCATCGCGTCTGTTTCCTCGCGCATGGTGCGAACGCCCAGGTCCGCGGTGATTGCGGAGCCGACCGCCGCGGCCAGCAGAATGGCCGCCACCAGCGAGGCGGCCTGCCGGACGACGGTCAACCCGCTCGCCGCTCCAGCCAGCGAGGTCGCCCCGACCTGGCCAGCGAGCATCGCGAACTGGATGGACAGGGTAGCGCCGATGGGCAATGCCACCAGAATCGTCGGCATGATGGCGGTGGCGGCCATGAAGCTCGCCTGCCGGATGCACTCGGTCCATGGGAACCGGCCGGTCACCAGATCTATTGCCAAGTAGCGCAACGCGGCGACGCCCAGCACGATCTGTTCGCCAGCCGTGGCGAGCGATGCCGCTGGGTGCTGACGCAGGTACGTGACGCTGAGGCGGCGCAGCCCGATCAGTCGGTCGTTA
The DNA here is from genome assembly GCF_003391395.1 of Mycobacterium marinum. Classification (NCBI taxonomy): domain Bacteria; kingdom Bacillati; phylum Actinomycetota; class Actinomycetes; order Mycobacteriales; family Mycobacteriaceae; genus Mycobacterium; species Mycobacterium marinum. The sequence goes on along the minus strand of NZ_CP024190.1, from coordinate 197,726 downwards.
ACAAAGGTCGTCGCCATCACACGGCCTCACAATGCGTCGTCGAAGAGTCGCAACCGCTCGGAGGTCTGCCGCCGACGCAGTTTTCCCGACGACGTCTTGGGGAGCCAACCCGCCGGGACCACATGGACTGCTCGCGGACTCACCCCGAGATTGACGAACACGCGGTCGGCAACCTCGGTTCGGATACGGTTGCTTTCGGCATCGTCGGCATGCAGCGCAGATTCGGCGACCATTACGAATCCCTCGCTGGCGGAGGCGGTGGCTAGGCGCACGGCGGCGACGCCGCCGGAACGAATGCCCGCGATACCGACAACGGACCGCTCGATGTCCTCAGGGTGCACGTTGCGGCCCGAGATGATGAGAATGTCTTTCTTGCGGCCGCAGATCACCGGTTGCCCGTTCTCGGTCAGGTAGCCGACGTCACCTGTGGCCAACCAACCGTCGGCGTCAACCGCCGGCTCGAAACCCGCCGCGGTGTGGTATCCGGCCGTCACGTTGTCGCCGCGGATCTCGAGTTCGCCGATTTCCGACGGCGCGAGGACGGTTCGGTCTTCGGACACCACTCGCACATCGCATCCGGGCACGGGCGGTCCTAGCATGACTCGCGGTGCCGCCGCTTCGCCCTGTGCCGCGACCAGGTCGGGATGCGGCGGGCAGACCCGGAATCCTTCACCGGGTCGTACGACGGATATCGCCAGGGTCGCTTCGGCCATACCGTAGGCCGGCACGATGGCATCCCGCCGCAGTCCAAAGCGCGCACCCTCGGTGGCAAGCCGCTCCAGCGTGGCGACGTCGATGCCTTCGGCCCCATTGAGCGCAAAGCGCAGGGAGGAGAGATCGAACGCGTGGTCCTGCGCTCTGCGTAGCCGCCGAGCCAGCAGTGAATACGCGAAATTCGGTGCAGCAGTGATGCTGCCGCGGTGCTTGGTGATCAGTTCAGCCCATAGCAGGGGATCGTTGAGGAAGTCCGCCGGCGTTATGTGGACAGCATCCATTCCCTCATACATGGGGATGATCAGTAGACCCATCATGCCCATGTCGTGGAAGAGTGGCAGCCAGCTGACTACGACATCGGAGGCGACATCGGCGCTCGCGGCGGCCATCAGGGCGCGCCCGTTTGCCTCGATGTTGCGGTAGGTGATGCTGACGGCCTTGGGATGCCCGGTCGAACCGGACGTCAGTTGCAGGAATGCGGGCGAATCCTCGTCTGCGCCAACGATGCGCCCTTCATCTGCGGTAAGCAGCTCGGAAAGTTCCAAGCCGCGTAGGCCCACCTTCGCGAACTCCTGCGCGGCGGACTGAAATGGGCTGCCGACCACGACGGTCGATGCGCCGACCATCGACAAGGTCTTCTTGGTGTCGGCGGCCCACGCTTGTAGGTCGGACCGATGAGTGGGTTGATGCAACATCGTCACCGCGGCACCGCACATCCAGGCGCCCTGCACCAGAGGAGCGATCTCACCGGGCGCGCCAGCCAACACCGCCACCACGTCGCCGGGGGTGACGCCGTCACGTTGTAGCGCACCCGCCGCGCGGCGGCCCAAGTGGTGGATATCGGACCACGGCGTGTTCGTCAGCTGGTCGAGATGGGATCGCCCGTCGGCGCCGACCGGAGCCGTGGTCAGACCGTGCTGTGTCGCCTCCTGGCTGTCACACAGCCTCCGCATGATCGTGTTCACGGGTTACCCGACGCGTTCACGGCAGCATTCACCGCATCCGGCGCGCTCTTCCGGCTCTCCACCAGCTCAACCAACGCGCCCACCGTCTTGGATTCGAAGACGTCGTCTTTGCTCAGTCGCACACCGAACCGGCTGGCAATTTCCGACACCGTCGAAGCGAACGCAAGTGAGTCGAACCCGAGGTCCCTGATGAGTTCGGAAGAGTCCCGCACCTCAGTTGTGGCGATCTCGAGTTCGTCAGCGATGAACTCAACAAGGAAAACACGCACCTCTGACATGACAGCTTTATGCCCTTACTTTCCGATTTTGCGACGAATAACGAAGTGGATGGGAATTTGCAGGATCAAGAACATGCCGAGGCCCACCAGACAACCTCGGAGGACCGTCATGGTGTCGAAATCGCCGTACATGATCGTCGACGCTGCAGAGACGATGTGTGAGAACGGATTCACATTGATGCTGATGCGCAGCCAGTCCGACAGGAATACCGAAGGCATGAGCGCCTGGCTGACGAACAGCACCGGCAGTGCCAAAGGCAGCATCGCGACCGGCGCCTGCGGGTTGAGCGTGCGGAGCGCCACCAGATAGAACAGTGAGCTATATGCGGCCGACCACAGAAACATCAGCAGGATGAGTAGCGCTGCGGTGAGGATCCCGGCGCGCAAAGGGGCATCGAGCAAAGCCAGCAGGCCGATGACGATCACCGCCGCGGGCAGGATCCTGAACATCTCGAAGCCGATCTTGGCGGCCATGATCTGGCCAGTCGAGACACCATAAAGCCGCAGCCGGTCGGTGAAGCCCGAACTGATCTCTTCGATCAACGTTCCCGCGCCGTATCCCGCGCCAAGCATCGGAATCAGCATGATGAGGCCCGGGGCGATGTAGGCGGTATAGGAAGTCAGCGGAAATCCGGGCAAGTCTGCGACGCGTTGGAACATCGACCGCACGAAGACCACCAACACGACCGGAAACACGATGGGAAAGATGAAACCGAAGACCGGCTGTCGCAGCCCCACAACGACATAGCGGCGAAAGAGGCGGGCGGTGTTCGCCAGCGCGGAGCGGGTCATTGGGTAGCCTCCAGGAACGCGTCGCGCAGCGACGTCGATCGAATTTCGATGTTCGCGCCGGCCAGTCCGAGCCGGTCCAAAACCGTTGCGAGCGAACCGATCTCGGCGGCAGACGCAGAGTCCAGTGATCCGGTTACCGCGCTGCTGCCCTTGCGCTGCATCGGGTAGCCGGCGCCGGCCAGTTGCCGCACGGCGTCGTCGGTTATCTCCTGGGGTGCCGAAATGTCCACGGCGAAGCCGTGGCTTCGGGTGAACTCCTGTGTCGAACCCGCTGCGACGAGCACCCCGTCCTTGATGATTCCGACTTCATCGGCCAGCGAGACGGCTTCGTCCATATCGTGTGTGGTCAGGACGACGGTACGGCCCTCAGAACGCAGCAGCCGGATTGCGTTCCACACCTCCTGCTTGCCTTCGATGTCCAGCCCGCTGGAAGGCTCGTCGAGAAACAGCATCTGTGGGTTGTGCGCGACCGCGAGCGCCACGTCGACGCGGCGGCGCATACCACCGGAAAGTGCTCCGACTTTGCGGTTCAAGTATTTTCCGAGGCCGAACTGCTCGACGAGTTCGCCCTCGCGACGCTTCCTGTCGGATTTCGGCCAGCCCGCCATCGCCAGGCTCATGCGTATCTGCTCGACGGGTGACATCCACAGATCGAGGGCGACCTCCTGCAGCGCCACGCCGATGAGTGGCCGCAGCTGCGTCGTGTTGTCAACCGGAACCCCCAGCACCTCCAGTTGGCCGCTGGTCGGGGTCAGCAATGTGGTGGCCATCCTGATGGTCGTGGTTTTACCCGCCCCGTTGCGGCCCAACAGGCAATAGACCACCCCGCGCGGAATCACCAGGGTGAGACCGTCGACGGCGTTGGTGTCCGAACCGGGATAGGACTTGACCAGGTCGACCGCTTCGAGGGCGGAGGTTCCTGGCTGCAAATCTCCGGTTTCGTTGTCAGTCTTGGACTCTGGGGAGGACATAGCGTTCCAGCTCTTCCGTTAGGTTGATGCCTTGGGCGGTCATGTTCACGTCGATGGCCGTATACAGCGGAAAGCTGCCGCCCTTCGGTACATCGTTGATTTGGTGGACTTTTCCGCTCGTCATCCCCGTAATGGTCAAGTCGACAACGGTGCGGGCCAGCTCAACCGGCTTGCCGCGCCACGTAGCCTGGCGCGTCCCGTCGGCCCGCACGGTGCCCGACAACTTCGCGCCCCCGCCGCACTCGCCGTGCAGGTCTCGTGGCTCGTTGAGGTTCTCGAGCGCGATGCCGCCTGCCACGGCGCACTGCAACGACACCCGGGAATCCAGTGGGTTGACGATGGTGATGGCGTTGAGGGTGCTCGCCGTCCCGTCCTTGGAAAGGACGCCGGTCTCGTAGGGGAACCGGTCACCCTGGTAGTAGTGCTGCACCTGCAGCTCACCAGCGCGTGGCCCCGGGCCGATAGTCAGCAGACCGCTCTTGGGCAGGACGCTCGTTTCCTTGAGATACGTGACCGAGCCAGCTACCTCAACCGAGTAGCCGCCATAAGGCGATCCCTCAGCGGGCTCGGCAACCGGCTGCGAAACCGGCTGCGGGTACTCGAGCAGCTGGAACGCATGGCCGACGGGTTCGCCGGCGGCCTTGTTCACCGCCGTACATCCGCCGGTCAGCGCTGCCGCGGCGACCAACACCGACGCAGCCATCAAAGAGGATCTCATTGCGCTACACCGGTTTTGGCCAGACTTTTGCAAAGGCGTCGGTGACGGTGAGTAAAAAACGCCGACAAGATCTTGCTCATCAGTTTGCCCCACCCGGGGATAAGGCCCATGGGTGCCTGAGGAGCCAGCGTGATCTCGTCGCTGACCACCGTTTTGTCGCCTTTTGGTTCCAGGGTGCGGTGGTGTACCCACACCCGCATCCCCGTCATCGTGGACTCTTCGCGGAACATCCGGCCGGGTTCAATCCTGGTGATGGTGATGTCGTCAAACCCGAAGGGAAGGAACCCGAATAGTAGAAGGAAGCTCTTGCCGATCCGGGTACCCGGTTCCACGTCGGCAATGGATCTGCCGATGAACTGTTTAGGCATGGTCATTTTCATGTAGGGGCCCATCTCATGATTGATCCCCTCTTGGGTGGTGACCGTCTGCCATACCCGTTCGACGGGGCAGTCGATCTCACTGACTTTGCGGAAAACGTGCTCGTCGGTGTGGATTGATCTCATTGCTCTCTCTCTTCTTCCCCGGAAGGTCCTGGTACAGCTGAGGCTGGATGTGGTGCTTGGACTGTCAGCGCCAGCAGTGATGCCGAATCCGCATCCATGTCGCGAATGGAATCCGAGATGAATGACCCGCCGATATCGACTACGGCGGGCACGCTGTCGGCGCCGATGTAGTTCGGCAGAATTTCTCCGATCTGGTGCAGGCGATCGGGGAGCAGTTGGCGATACCACTCGAACAACGGCACGACCAGCGCCACCGTGACGAGATCGACGCCGTCGGCGGCGAGACTGCTGAAAAACGCTCGCCAGATCTGTTCGATCATCCCGGAGCGACGCGCGCTTCGCAGCACCCCCTGGGTAGCGAGTTCTGCGATTCGCCGCGGATCGATGCCGTCGAAAAAGTCACTCCAGCGCGGGTAGAGAAAATTGCGGCGAGTGCGTTCGTCCACGGGGTAGTTGCGCGCGTCACGTAGCGTGCTGAAGCTGTCCAGCCCGAGCTCTGGGTCATGGCGCAGCGCGCGGAGAACTCCCACGGGCTGGTGCGGTGCCGCGGTGTCGAGGCTGACGAAAATCTCCGACGAGCGCTCCCAGTCTCGGTAGTGCACCATTTCCGCAGCGGCGATATCGGCATCGCTCGCGAAGTTGTTCTCCAGACCGAAGACGGTGTACTCGACCTGTTTGGCCCATCCAAAACGCGGATCGGACGCCGCCACTCGCTCGATACGACACAGCTGTTCGGTCATGCCTGTGCCGCCAGGTCGTCGGGTAGACCAGCGATTTCGTTGCCCCGGCGGGACACGTCAGCGATGACCCCGGTGGCCAGGTCTGCGGTGATAAGCGGATTGACGAAAGTCAGCTTGATCGCCTGGTGTCCGGCCGCGCGCGATCGACCAACGAGTGCGAGGCCACAACGAGCGAGGCTGCTGCGGATCGCACTGTTGACCGCGTCGCACTTCTGCTCGGTCAGCTCCGGATGGCGCCACCGCAGCACTACCGTGTTGACGGCCACGGGCGCACACAGCGCGAGGTGGGGGTGGTCCGATACGGCCCGGCCTGCGGCTGCCGCGGCGGCGCAGGTGGCGTCGATCATCGCCCCGATACGCCGCTCACCGAGCGCACGCAAGGTGAGGAATATTTTCAGCGCGTCGAATCGACGGGTGGTCTGCAGAGACTTGCCCACCAAATTGAGGACATCGTGTTCGACATCATCGGCGGGATTGAGGTAGTCGGCGTGGCCGGCCGAGACGCGAAAGGACTCGGCGTCTCGGACCAGAAGGGCACTGCAGCTGATCGCCTGAAACAGCAGCTTGTGAAAGTCGACGGCCACGGAGTCGGCTAACTCGATACCCCGCAACAGATGTCGGTGCTGGGCACTGAAGGCCAGACAGCCCCCGACACACGCATCCACATGCGCCCAGACACCGTGCTGCCGGGCGATCTTGATCGCGGGCTCGAGCGGATCGATGGCGCCGTAGTCGGTGGTTCCCGCGGTGAGGAACAGTCCGAACACCGGTGTGCCGCGGGCTTGGCTCTCAGCGATGCACCCCGCCAATGCCTCGACGCACAAACGTCCTGCATCGTCGGTAGGCACTTCGATCACGGCGTCGGCGCCAAGGCCGAGGATGCGCAGTGCCTGGCGCGCCGAGAAGTGCGCCTGCCGAGTGCAAAGCAGTCGCCATGAGCGCGCCGCCGCCGGTAACCCGGCGGTGCCGACATCCAAGCCCAGCGTCCGCTGCGCGAAAACATCACGTGCCATCAGCAACGCGTGCAGATTGGATTGGGTGCCGCCACTGGTGAAGGTACCGTCCGCATCTGTCCCGTATCCGATTCGAGCACAGAGATGTTCGACAACTCGTTGCTCGATGGCCGTGGCTGCGGGAGCTTGGTCAAACGAATCGAGGGACTGATTGAACGCGCTGATGAGAACCTCAGCGGACAGGGAAGCAACGGTGGGCGGGCAGTGCAGGTGCGCCAGGTACGCGGGGTGGGTGACCACAGCGGAGTGCCCCGCCATGAGGCCGACGGCCTCCTCCAGAGCCGCCTGCAGGCCGACACCGGCAACGGTATCGAGCCTGGGCTTATCCGCCAGCTCCTTTAGCAACGAGTATCCGTCCACCAGGCCGGGCGCGTCGGCCGCTTCCAATGCATTCGCAACCAAGCCGCTAGCCAACGTAATTGCGTCGCGGTAGGCGCCGGTGCCGCTGCCCGAGACGAATTCGCCAGCGAAGTCACTCACGTCGCGGCTCATCGCTGGTCCGCCCGGAGGTCAACTGCCTTGGTGCGGTGCCGTTCTACCTGCTTGACGGCAGCTTCGAAGGCAGTCAAAGCCGCGCTGATGTCGGCTTCCTCGATGGTCAACGGCGGCAGAAATCGGATGACGTTTCCATACTGTCCGCCAGATTCGATGATGAGCCCGTTACTGAGGCTCGCACGCTGAATCTGCCTAGCCAGTTCGGGTGCCGGTGCCACACCCGACGGCCACGGCAGCTGCGGGTCCACAATCTCGGCGGCCAGCATCAACCCGCGGTCGCGAACGTCGCCAACGATCTCGCACTCTTCGAGAATGCGTTGCAGTCCGGTGCGGAAGTACTCCCCCATCCGGGTTACATGCTCGGCCAACGCCGCTTCTCGGGCGTATCGAATGACCGCGCTCGCCGCGGCGAAGGCCATCGCGTTGCCCCGGAACGTTCCGGTAAACGCACCGGGTTCCCAGACGTCATAGCCTTCGCGAACCACGATAACGGCAATCGGCACACCCGAGCCGAGGCCCTTGGACATCACGACCATGTCGGGCTCGATGTCGCAATGCTCGAACCCCCAAGCCCGTCCGGTCCGAAACATCCCTGCCTGTACCTCATCGGCGATCAGGGGGACTTCGAAACGGTTTGCCAGGTTGCGCAACGCCTTGGCCCAACGCGGGTGGGCCGGCAGCACGCCGCCCTCACCGAGAACGAATTCGGAGATGATCGACGCGGGGGCGCTGATGCCGGCGTGGGGTGCGGCGAGCTGCTCGACGGCCGTCACTGCCAGGTCTACGCCACGTTCGCCCCCGACCCCGAAAGGACACCGATAGTTCTGGGGGAAGGGCAGAAACGTCGTCCGCGGTGCCATCACTACGGGCTGTTGCCGAAGTCCGCCGCCGGAGCTTGCCGCGCGCGCAGCCCTGGTGCAGCCGTGGAAACCTCCCTGCACGCCAACATGTTCACGTCCACCGGTGGCAATTTCAGCAAGCGTGAGAGCCGCCTCGACAGCGCTGGCACCGCTGGGCGAACACAAGTGGACCCGGCCGTCGGCGGCCAATCCCGGCGGCAGGATGGAGAGCAGGTCTTCGACGAACTGCTCCCTCGCGGGGGTATGAAAGTCCAACGACAGCCAGGGCTCACCGGAGTCAACGGTTTTGATGACCGCCTCACTGACCACCGGATGGTTCCAACCCAGCGACATCGCCCCAGCGGCCGCTAGGCAGTCGATATACCAACGCCCGCTGCTGTCACGTACCCGAGTACCGCGGGCCTCGACCAGTCGTATCGGGAGGCGTCGCGAGTAGGTCGCCGCATTGGATTCCCGCATGGGGGGTGGGTTTTTGGCCAGCATCACACAGCCTCATCGGTGAGTTGCCGGATCGGCTTCGACGACTCTGCCCGGCGGCTGAGCAGGCGACGGAATGAGCTGACCACCGATGGGTCCTCGGTCACCCAATAGCCGCGGTCGCGGGGAACTGCCTCCGCGAGTCGTCGTCGAGCCTCGGCGAGCTGGTGGTAGGGCAGCTTGGGGAATAGGTGGTGAACAGCGTGCAGTCGCAGACCCAACGGGGCCCAGAGCTCACCCAGGACCGGCAGCGACGGATGGTCGATAGAGTCGAGCACTTGCTCGGGGAATGTCATCCGCTGGTTTTCGCTCTCGTACCGATGAGCAACGAGCACCCGAATCCAGTTGACGAACAGGATCAGGCTCACGACCGCGTAGGCCTCCAGCAGTCGGTACGGCGCGAATACACCAAGCCCGAAGAGCACGGCCACCCCGACCAGGTAGGCGAAACAGGCGAATTCCTGGATCAGCCAGGAGCGAGGGACGCCACCGGGCGGAAGTGTGCGGCAGAAGTCTGCGTCGATCATCAGTGCCGACGCCCGAGTCAGTACGTACCGACGCAATGGTGGGACAAGCCAACTCAGCGGCGCCAGCACCAGGAACCGCACCACGAAGAACACCGGCCCCAGCAAGGCGGTGAAGGGTAGGGCGACCACCCGCCAGCGCGGTTCGGTGGCATAGGCCACATACTCGCCGTCGGCGGCGGTGCCGTAGGTACGCGACGCGTGATGTTCTTGATGAAACTCGTAGGTGAATTGCGGAACCATCAGCGGGATCCCGCAGACCGCATGCCAGTACAGCGCGAATGAACGTAGTTCGGCACCGGCGTGCACGATCTCGTGGACGAAAAGGACGGCACGGTATAGCGCCAACGCAGCGACCACCACGCAGCCCACAGCGGCGGGCGAAAGGGGTTGCCTGGCCGGGCACAACAGGAATGCCGTGTAGCCCACCGCTACACACACCGTCAGGTCGACCCAGTAAATCCACTGCCGTCTTACAGCGAGGTCGGCTACCAAGGATCGCGCCTGTGCCATCGAGATCCCGAGCACGTCCTTGGAGCCGGCCCCCTCGGCCAGCGCCTGCCGCGTCTGAGTACTCATCCAACAAACTCCGTAATCAATTCCGCCACTGATACTTTGGGAATGCCCAGCTCACGCACCGCCCGAGTGGGGTCGTAGTAGACCTTGCGGGCCATCAGGTCGATGTTCTCGGGAACCAACGGGTCATCGAAATGCGCCTGACTCGAGAAATCGGATGCGATACGTTTTCCCCTCCCGAGAGCGCGGAATGGCCGCATGGGCGCGACCCGTACCTGGTGGGATCGCCCCACGGCGCGCACGAGCAGCTCAGCGATCTGCCGGTACGAAAGGTTGTCGGTGCTGAGTATGTATCGCCGCCCCGGTTGACCCTTGTTCATCGCCGCTGTGACACCGACCGCGAAGTCGCGGGCCGAACAAACGGCGGTTCCTCCCGGCGGAACGACCCGCAACAGACCTTTGCGCGCCGCGACCAGCAGGCCCTGCCAAGACCGGGGCGGCCCGAACCCAGGCGCGAAGACGGCCGCCGGGTTCACCACCACGACATCGAGCCCGCGGTCGACGAAGTCGAGCACCAGCTGTTCGCCAGCCCGCTTGGTAGCCGAGTAGACGTTGTCGAGCACCGAATCTCGCGGGTCGAAATCTTCGTCCGCGATCACACCATTGGGGGGATATCCGATGGCCGCCGTGGAGGACACGTGCACGAGGCGTTGCACCCCGTGCCGCAACGCCGACTGCGCAACATGGTATGCGCCGAGCACGTTTGTGCGCCAGATCTGGTTGGCTAAACGGGAATTCGGCGATGCGATGCCGGCGAGATGGTAAACGCGTGCGATTCCGCGCATCGCCTCGTCCACGCTTTGAGCATCGGTGATGTCACCCCGAACAACATCGACGTTGGAGCGCAACTCCGGGCTCATGACGTGCGGATCGCCGGGCTGCACCAATATGGTTGCCCGCTCGCCAGCGCGCACCAGCGCTTCCAGGATCGTCGAGCCGAGATACCCCGTGGCGCCCGTGACCAGAATTCGCGGTGCCATCAGAGCTCCTTTTGATAAACTCGATGACGCTTCTCGGGCGCCTTCTTCATCTGCGCCGCAAGCGAATTGGACCACATGTTGTCCTCGTGCATCCACGTGGTGGCGACAGCGGAGTACCCAGCGCCGGTTATCGTTCGCACGATCTCGCCAGCCAGGATCCGGCCTAGGCCCGCGCCGAACTGGGTTTGGACCGCGCCGATGAGTACCACGACGGCAGTGCGTACCCCGCGGATTCGACCGCCTCGTTTGGCCGCGATCCGGAGCAGGGCCGAGGGCGTGAGTCTGCCCGATTGACCAGTGATTTCATTGACGTCGGGCAGCATGAACAAGAAGCCCACGGGTGTGTTGTTCGCTTCTACGATCCTGACGATGTTCGGATCGATCAGCGGCCGCATCTCGGCGGCCATGCTGGCAAACACGGGCCTGCTTAGCGGCACGTTTTCTGGATGCTTTGCGAACGAGTCGTTGTAGAGCTTGCGCAAGAGTTCAAGTTCCTGCTCGTAATCCGACAGTCGTACCGGCCGAACGCTGGCACCTTGCGCGCCCAGTACCGCATCGGCTCGACTCAGCAGGCGCTGCTGGACTGACTGGTTTTCATCCACGCTCCAGCGAAAACAGGCGGTGTCGAACTTCTTTGAGTATCCGGCCGCCTCAACCAACCTCGGGTAATACGGTGGGTTGTGCGGCTGCATGATCGTTGGTGGAGTGTCATATCCGGAAATGAGTAGCCCGACGTCCTCGCGTGACGTGTAGCTGAATGGGCCGATGATCGCGTTCATGCCGCGCCCTCGCGCCCAGTTCTCGGCGGTGGTCAACAGCGTCGATGCGATGGCCTGATCCGGCTCGCTCTCGAAAAATCCGAAGAACGCGTAGTCGCCATAGCGTTGCACGTAGTGGGAATCGATGCAGGCCGATATCCGCCCCACCGGCCGTCCTTGCCGGTAGGCGACGAAGTTGGCGATCTGAACCTCGGAGTGCAACGGGTTCTTGCGGGGATCCATCTTGGCGCGCATGACTCGGCGCAGTGTGGGCCGCCACGCGTCGTCACCGCGATAGATCTGCCACGGAACGCCGATGAATTCCTTGATCTCCGCATTAGTGCGTACCGGACGGACGGTCGGCGCCGGCGGGTGCGCTAACGCCTCGGTCCATCGATGTGCGCCGACTTCTTCATCAAGCACGAATGATTCCCAGGTCGTATGCCAACTCGGGATTTTTCTTGCTCTTCCAGAGTGCGCCATCCATGTAGAAGTGATGCAGGACGAAGGTCAGTGGTACGGCAAAAATAATGGTATCGAGTTGCCCGGCAAGCACGCCGAGTCCGGCAAGAAATGCGATGTAGAGCGGCAACGCCTTTCTGGTGGACAGCCGTGCCAGCAGAAGCTTCTTCTCTTCGGAGTTCTTGCTATGCGCAAACCGCGTGTTATTCCTGGTCCAGTTGATCAGGTGATATTGCAGGCTGTGCGTGGTGGTGGCGATCAGGATGAGCGCGAACAGATCTGATACGAGGAGGTAGGAAAGGTTGTAGGACAAGGCGGCCACGACGAAGGTCGCCACCGCCATCGCTGGCAGGGTGCGCTGTCCGTCGCGTTTGAGCTGGAGCTGCTCAATGACGGCAAGGGCCAAACAAACCGCGGCGACGATAAATCCGGCGATGACTATGAGCTTGGGCACCGGGGGCACTGGAACGCTCAAATTAGAGAATGGAAGTCGCTTGCCGAAGACTTCATATTCGGAGAAATGCAGCCCGTGAGCGGCTCGAAATATTACGGGCGCCAGACACGTCGAGTAGAGGGCGTACTGGATCTTTTTCCTGGGGCCCTTGTAGCCATTCTTTGCGGCGTAGATGTTGATCATGCCGAAATGCTGTTTCAGCACGTGGAAAACTTGCCAGTACGCCCAAATCGCGAGCAGCGGAATGAGCCATCCCCCGAACCATAGGATCGCGACCAGTGTGCCGATCACCGCGAGGCTCGTCAGGTAATGCGCCCGGTAGCGCGACCGCTCCCGCGGATCCAGCCAGATCCGGACCGAGGTGGTGAAGACGTGCGGAAGGTCGGACAACAGGGAAAAGCCGACCGCGCCGACCAGGAACAACCCCTTGTGGCTACCGGCGGCAAAGAGGACCGCCGACAGGAAGGCACCCAACCCGAATACCAGGAGGATGTCTACCCGTTGACCGACGAACCACCCTGGCTGCTGCACCCCATCGCGCGACAGCGGTTTGGCCGCTTCGGTACGACCACTCGCGAGCCCCTCCATGTACACTCACCTCAACCGATTGGTAATGACAATCATTTTCATTTAGCCTGGCACACGATATGGACTCCGCAGTCCGCATGTCAAACGCAGGCCGCACGTCTTCCCGCTTCGCCTCCGGCCCCAGCCGCTAGCAGCGCACGCTGGACCGGCGGGCGCTGCGCATGACTGGGCCGAGCAGGTTCGGCGCGCTCAGTGCAGCGCGCGCGATGGCCCGATCGACGGCTCAACCGTTGGCCGAGCTGCGGAGGCCATCTCGGACTCGAAGGTCGGCCTTAGGCGCGTCTGGCAGGTGGCGGATCTTCACCACCCGCCACGGCCTCGTTGTCCCACAGGCAAGAGGTTGATCAGGCTAGCCGTTGGAAAGGAGCCGTTGCCTTGGTCGCCATCACCGGAGACGACGTCGAGAACAGCAACATCACACAACTCACGGATACGACGGATACGACCGAACGTGGCCAACCTGCTATCGCCACTGATGAGCTCGAGTCACCCAGCACGGCCGCGGGGCCCTGCGCCGATGTGGAGTCGGGTAACGCTGACGATGTCGACTGCACGGACACCGACGCCCATGCCCCACGTGCACCCCGGCGTTGGCGTTCCCGGTGGTCGCGGATGCGCGTCAAGCGGGTCCGCGTCGGGTTCAACCAGGCAATCCTGGCCGTGATTCTCGCGTCCCTGAGCGTTTCCGCCGTCCTGGGGTGGCACCTGTTTGCGGCGCATCACGCCAACGTGGCGGCCGAGCGGGCTCAGCAAACAGCGATTGGATACGCCCAGACATTAACGAGTAGCGACAGCAACAATGTCGATGCAAACTTCAACCAAGTCCTCGACGGCGCGACAGCCGAGTTCAAGGATATGTATACGCGCTCGAGTGTTCAGCTCCGCCAGCTGCTGATCGACAATAAGGCCACAGCACACGGAGTCGTGGTTGATTCCGCCATCCAGTCGAAGTCCAAGAGCAGGGTCGTTGTGCTGCTGATGATCGATCAGACGGTAACCAATGCCGCTCGCCCGGATCCCCGAGTCGACCGGAGCAGGATGAAGATCACCATGGAGAAGACCGACGGGCGTTGGCTCGCCAGCAAAGTCGAGCTCTCGTGACCGGCCCCGCTATGTCTGGGTGGAAAGCCGCGTTAGCGGCAGGGGTGCTGGTGGCCGGCTGCGCTGTCTCGACCGCCCCCTCGGCATGGGGGTCTGCCCAGTCGTTCTGCGGTGAGCTCGGCGGCGACTTTGACGGCCGCTATTGCCATACCACCGTGACCTCGGTCCGCAAGGCGGACCGAGACATCAGGATGGCAATTCCGGGCGACCTGGTAGACAACTCCGTCAGCGGTCCGGTGGTCCGGGACTACCTGCGGACCCTCTACAACAATTGGAGAGAAAAAGGCACCGACATGGTTCAGGACAGCTGGGGCGAAGAAAGCTACCAGCAGTTCGGCCACCAGAGCGCCGTATCCGTGGTGTTCCATGAGGATTACCATGCCGACGGTCCCAAGATCAACAACGCCTACCGGACCTTCACCTTTGACATGGCCCTCGGCCGGCAACTGCAGCTGACCGACATCGTGAAGGCGGGACTGGATCCCTTGGCCGTCATTCCGCCGCTGGCTGAACCGTTCGTCGCGGCAGCACTCGATCGTGCCGCCCCACCACACCAGCCGGGAACCTATCCCTTCACCGTCGATCGGTGGACTCCTGACAAGGTTTACTCGGGCGGGTACAAAGCGTGGGCATTGACGCCAAGCGAATTGATCCTCTATATGCCGGATTACCCTGTCGCGCACGACAACCCGATCAACTATGAGCCCGGCATGCCGGTGTGGTCGATGGACGGGGGTGCGGTTGAGGCCCACATCCCGATTGATGTGCTGGCCCCGGTGTTGAGGTCGGGCTATGGAGGGTAAAGACGACGGGTGCATCTCCCCGCAGGAGGGAGGAACCACCCGCAAGCCTCGACGAGTCGGTCCTGACGCCAAGGCCAAGGCGGGGCGCACTTCAGCTACGACAGATGCCGCCGCCCAACCGGGGCCCGATCCGACCCGAGATCCGGTCTCCGACTCACCCGAGACATGCGGAGGAGACCACGGCGGCAATACGATCGGTCGCGCGCCGGGTGCTGCCGAACCAAGTAGCCAAGAAACGGAATTGGAGGTGGATCACGACGATCTCGATCCCGGCATCCAAGCCTGTGCCGCCGCTGGCGATGGTCCCGATCCTGCCCTCGAGCCAGGACATGACGTAACGCCACAACGTCGGGCGCGATCATGGACAAAGGTCGCTGCCGCACTTGCGGCGGCCGCCGTTCTCGCCGGCACCGCGGCGTTGGGGTGGTTATGGAAAGGACAGCGTGACACCGAGATTGCTGGCCGACAGGCGCTCAGCGCAGCGCTGCGGTTCACTGAGAACTTGACCACGATCGACAGCGCCAATATTGATGAGAACTTCCGCGAAACCATCGACGGGTCGACCGGAGAGTTCAAAGAGATGTACCTCAAGTCCAGCGCCGCGTTGCAGCAGGCACTGAGGGAGAACAAGGCATCAGCGCACGGAGTGGTCGTCGAGTCGGCCATCAAGTCGACATCACCAGACACGGTTGTAGTGGTGCTGTTCGTCGATCAGTCGGTAAGTAATGCGCGAGCACCCGAACCTAGGCTGGACCGAAGTCGCGTCGAAGTCACCATGAAAAAAGTCGACGGCCGCTGGCTGGCCGCGAAGGTCGAGTTGCCCTGACACGAATCACCGGTGAGCAGTCGGCGTTCCGATCAGGACGAGCCGCTCGGCCTTTGACAGCTTGATCGGGCCCGAGTCCACTGCGGGGTATCAGAAGCGCGCCAAATCGTTGGGCAGCATCAGATCGAAGCCCTCCTTTAGGCTATTCCACCGCTGCGTGAAATGACGGCTGGAATGCGCGCTTGGCGCCGAGATCAAATTCCCTTTCATGACACGACCGCCCAACTGGTGAAGCTGCGAACACTCCGGCAAACCGACTAGTCACCTGGTTAGTGGCCAAATTCAGCCCCAAAATAGTTCACTCCGACACACTTTCCACATGATGTGCTGAACCCAATTCGAGCAGTAATCCGACCGTCGCATGCGCGGAAATCTGATAACCCACTAGCAAAGCTCCTACGTACGCCTTGCCGGCCGCTATTGCCGCCTCCGCCGAGAACCGCCATGATCGGCGCGTGGCCCACCTTGCCCACCTTGCCCACCCATGCCGCCCGGGCCCGAACGCGGCCCACACTAGGCTTGAGGAGAAGTCGCAGATATCAGTGCAGGCGACAAGCTGTATGCCGCCGAGCCGCAGCGGGCTGTCTGCCGAGGACGCCGATCCGCGATACTGGTAGCCGCACCTACAACGCAGAGAACCTCGAAACCGAACCGACAGTGACGCCGGGAGATACACATGAGCGCCGAGCAGCCGACCATCATCTACACGCTGACCGACGAGGCGCCACTGCTGGCGACCTACGCTTTCCTGCCCATAGTGCGGGCTTTTGCCGAGCCCGCTGGCATTGAGATCAAGACCAGTGACATCTCGGTGGCCGCACGCATCCTGGCCGAATTTCCCGACTACCTCACCGACGAGCAGCGGGTCCCGGACAATCTGGCCGAGCTGGGCGAGCTGACGCAGGACCCGGACACCAACATCATCAAGCTGCCCAACATCAGCGCATCGGTGCCCCAGCTCAAGGCCGCGATCAAGGAGCTGCAAGACAAGGGGTACGCGATTCCGGACTATCCGGCCGACCCGAAGACCGACGAGGAAAAGGCGCTCAAGGAGCGCTACGCCAGGTGCTTGGGCAGTGCGGTGAACCCGGTTCTGCGCCAAGGCAACTCGGACCGTCGGGCGCCCAATGCGGTCAAAGAGTACGCCCGCAAGCACCCGCACAGCATGGGTGAATGGTCGATGGCTTCGCGTACCCACGTCGCACACATGCGACACGGCGACTTCTATGCCGGTGAGAAGTCGATAACGCTGGACCGCGCGCACAAGGTGAAGATGGAACTGGTGACCAAGGACGGCCAGACGCTGGTACTCAAGCCCGAGGTCTCGCTGGATGACGGCGACATCATCGACAGCATGTTCATGAGCAAGAAGGCCTTGTGCGAGTTCTATGAAGAGCAGATCGAGGATGCCTACAAGACCGGCGTGATGTTCTCCCTGCACGTCAAGGCGACGATGATGAAGGTCAGCCATCCCATCGTCTTCGGCCACGCCGTCAAGACCTTCTACCGGGACGCCTTCGCCAAGCACCAGAAGCTGTTCGACGAATTGGGTGTCAACGTCAACAACGGGTTGTCAGATCTCTACAGCAAGATCGAGACCCTGCCGGCCTCCCAGCACGATGAGATCATCGACGACCTGCATCGTTGCCACGAGCACCGCCCCGAGCTGGCGATGGTGGATTCCGCCCGCGGAATCACCAATTTCCATTCCCCCAGCGACGTCATCGTGGACGCCTCGATGCCGGCGATGATCCGGGCCGGCGGCAAGATGTACGGCGCCGACGGAAAGCTCAAAGACACCAAGGCGGTCAACCCGGAGTCCACGTTCTCGCGGATCTACCAAGAAATCATCAACTTCTGCAAGACCAACGGACAGTTCGATCCGACAACGATGGGCACGGTCCCCAACGTCGGCCTGATGGCGCAACAGGCCGAGGAATACGGCTCACACGACAAGACCTTCGAGGTTCCCGAGGACGGCGTCGCCAACATCGTCGACCTTGACACCGGCGAGGTGCTGCTCACCCAGGATGTCGAGGCCGGCGATATCTGGCGCATGTGTGTGGTCAAGGACGCGCCGATCCGCGACTGGGTCAAACTGGCCGTCACCCGCGCCCGCAATTCGGGCATGCCGGTGCTGTTCTGGCTGGACCCGTACCGTCCGCACGAGAACGAACTCATCAAGAAGGTCAAGACGTACCTGAAGGATCACCACACCGAAGGTCTGGACATCCAGATCATGTCTCAGGTGCGTTCCATGCGGTACACCCTGGAACGCCTGATTCGCGGGCTGGACACCATTGCCGCGACCGGCAACATTCTGCGTGACTATCTGACCGACCTGTTCCCAATCCTGGAGCTGGGCACCAGCGCCAAGATGTTGTCCATCGTGCCCCTGATGGCCGGCGGCGGGATGTATGAAACCGGCGCCGGAGGCTCAGCGCCCAAGCACGTCAAGCAACTGGTCGAGGAGAATCACCTGCGCTGGGATTCGCTTGGCGAGTTCCTCGCCCTGGGAGCCAGCCTAGAAGACATGGGCATCAAGATCGGCAATGACCGGGCCAAGATTCTGGCCAGGACTCTTGATGACGCAATCGGCAAGCTGCTGGGCAACAACAAGAGCCCCTCACGCAAGACCGGTGAGCTCGACAACCGGGGCAGCCAGTTCTATCTCGCCCTGTACTGGGCCCAAGAACTTGCCGAGCAGACCGACGACGCGGAACTTGCCGAACACTTCGCCAAGCTCGCCAAGGCGCTGGCCGATGGCGAGGAGGCCATCGTGGCCGAACTCGCCGAAGCGCAGGGCGAGGCGGTTGACATCGGCGGCTACTACGCGCCGGACAACGAGAAGACAACCGCGGTCATGCGGCCCAGCAAGACGCTCAACGCCGCGCTGGAGGCCGCACAGGGCTGAGGCCCGCCACCCTCTGAATAGCCTGTGTCCGCTGGAAATCCGGGGCCGGGCGGGCCCAGGTGCGCGGCGCTGGTCCCGCTCACGGCCGCGGGTTTCCAATAGAGTGAGCGCTATGGCCGCAGACGTCGATATCGAGGCGTCAGGCCTGCTCGACGGGCTTGAGGGGACCGCACGCCAAGACCGCGCGGAGCTGATCTCCTGGCTACTCGAGCGTGGGTTCAGTCTCGAGCACATCCAGGCGTCGGCGGCCGCGCCGGTGATGCTGCCCGCCTATCGGGTGCTCGGTGATGATGGAACGCTGGTGTCCGCGCGCGAGATCTGCGCGGCAACCGGCATCGAACTCGATGTGCTGCAGCGCCTGCAACGTGCCGTTGGCCTGCCCCGGATCGACGATCCGGACGAGGCCGTCTTGCCGCGGGCCGACGCCGAGGCGGTCAGACACGCGAAGGTCTTTCTGGATATCGGCTACGACCTCGAAGATGCGGTTGCCGTCATGCGGGTACTGGTGGAGAGCCTGGGGCATGCCGCCGCCATGATGCGGGAGGCGGCGCTGAAGACGCTGCTGCGGCCGGGGTTCTCCGAGATCGAGCTGGCCGAGGCGTCCGAGCAGTTGGCCCAGGCAGCGATTCCGTTGCTGCCTCCGATGATGGACGATCTGATGCGCCTGGAGCTGCGCCATTCGGTGGAGACGGAGGCCGTCAACGCGGCGGAACGGGCCGCGGGCACGCTACCGGGCGCCCGACCCGTCACCGTTGCTTTCGCCGATATGGCGGGCTTCACCCGGCTCGGCGAAGTGATGCCGGCCGAGGACCTGGAACGGGTGGCCGCCCGGCTTGCCGACCTCGCCCACGATGCCGCGACCATGCCGGTCCGGTTCGTGAAGTCGATCGGCGACGCGGTGATGCTGGTCTGCCCAGAACCCGCACCGCTGCTGCGGGCGGTGCTGGACTTGGCTGCCGTCGCGGCAAACAACCTGCCACCCTTGAGGATTGGTGTTGCATCTGGGGCTGCGGTCACTCGGGCGGGTGACTGGTTCGGCAGTCCGGTCAACCTGGCCAGCCGGGTCACCTCGATCGCATACCCGGGCACGGTCGTGGTTGCCGAATCGACCCGTGATGCCGTCGGCAACGCTGGTGACTTCGAGTGGTTTTCGATCGGTGCCCAACGGATCAGGGGGATGCGCGCCGAGGTCAAGCTCTTCCGGGTAGAGCCGGCCCGCCCCGCTGCGCGCGGCTGACACCGGCTGGGGCGGTCGGCGGCACACCCCGCGGCGGGATCATCGCAAGGGTGTAGGAAGAGATCACGCCACCCTCACATGGCGGGTGGCCGACCCCGTGTCAACAGATGCCAGAGGTTCTCATGTCACTGTTCGATATTTCCGATCGCGCCAAGCAGTACCAATCAGACCTGCTCGAGTTCATGGATTCCCAGGTGTACCCGGCCGAGGCCGTCTACGACGAACAGATGCGCGCCGCCGGCGACCCGCATTTCCATCCTCCGATCTTGGAGGAACTCAAGGCCGCGGCCCGAAATCGCGGGCTGTGGAACCTGTTTCACCCGCACCCCGAGTGGGGGCCGGGATTGACCAACCTCGAGTACGCGCCGTTGGCGGAGATCCTGGGCCGCAGCCACATCGCCTCGGAGGCCTGCAACTGTAGCGCCCCGGACACCGGCAACATGGAGGTGCTGACCCTCTTCGGCACCGATGAGCACCAGCAGCGCTACCTCAAGCCGCTGCTGGAGGGCGAAATCCGCTCTGCCTTCGCCATGACCGAGCCCGCGGTGGCCAGCTCCGATGCGACGAACGTCGAGATGTCGATGGTGCGCGACGGTGACAGCTACATCCTCAACGGGCGAAAATGGTTTGCGTCCAACGGCATGCACCGTAATTGCAAAGTCTTGATCGTGATGGGTAAGACCGACCCCACCGCGCCGGTGCACCGCCAGCAATCGATGATGGTGGTGCCGATCGATGCGCCGGGCCTCACCGTGCGGCGCAACCTGCCCGTCTTTGGCTACCAGGACCGCGAAGGACATGCCGAAATCGACTTCGTCGACGTACGGGTGCCGGTCAAAGACGTGCTCAAGGGCGAAGGCGAGGGATTTGCCATCAGCCAGGCCCGGCTGGGCCCCGGCCGCATTCATCACTGCATGCGCGCGATCGGCATGGCGGAGCGGGCGCTGGAGTTGATGTGCAAACGAGCCCAATCCCGGGTCACCTTCGGCAAGCCCATCAGCGAGAACGCGAACGTGCGCGACTGGATCGCCGAGGCCCGGATCGAGATCGAGATGATCCGATTGCTGACCCTCAAGGCCGCCTACCTGATGGATACGGTCGGAAACAAACAGGCCCGTACCGAGATTGCGGCGATCAAGGTGGCGGCCCCCAACATCGCGCTCAAAATCGTCGACCGGGCCATTCAGGTGCACGGCGGTGGCGGGGTCACCGACGACTTTCCGCTGGCGATGGCCTGGGCCCACCTGCGCACCTTGCGGCTGGCAGACGGCCCAGACGAGGTGCACAAACGAGCGATTGCCACCCAAGAGTTGCGCAAGTACCGCAACGGCGGCCACGGATCGTGAACCCGGTCAACCGCACCGGTGCCCGGACCCATGAGTGAGGACATTCCCGGTGTCCACGCCGACGCGGTGTCACGGTGGCTGGTCACGCTGGGGCACCAAGTCGCCGCACCACTGCGTTTTCAACGCATCGGTCTCGGTCAGTCGAATCTGACCTACCGGGTCACCGATGCCGCTGGCCGCGCCTGGGTGTTGCGCCGCCCGCCGCTGGGGCATCTGCTGGCCTCGGCCCACGATGTGGTGCGCGAGGCCCGCATCATGGCCGCGCTGGCCGAGACCGACGTGCCGGTTCCCCGGATCCTCGGATTTACAACGGATTCGGAGTTTTCGGAGGCGCCGTTGGTGTTGATGGAGTTCGTTGATGGATTGGTCGTCGACACCATGGAGGTTGCCGAGGCGCTGACGCCACGGCAGCGCCGCCAGATCGCCTTGTCGTTGCCCCGCACCCTGGCCAAAATCCACGCCGTCGACCTGGCGAAGGTGGGGCTCGACGATCTGGCCAGCCACAAGCCCTACGCCCAGCGCCAGCTCAAACGCTGGGCGGGACAATGGGAACTGTCCAAGACGCGCGAGCTTCCCGAACTTGACGACCTGACCCGCCGCCTGGTCGCCGCCGCTCCCGAGCAACGGGAAATCAGCTTGGTGCATGGGGACTTTCATCTGCGCAACCTGATCACCTCGCCGGAGACCGGCGCGGTGGTAGCGACCCTGGACTGGGAACTGTCGACGCTGGGCGATCCGCTCGCTGACATGGGAAGCCTGCTCACCTACTGGATGGAGCCCGGTGAATCTGGCGTCGGTGACTTCGCACCCTCGACCCTCGACGGATTCCCCGACCGCGCCGAAATGACCCGCCTCTATCTAGAGGAGACCGGCCGCGATCCGGCCGCGCTGCAGTACTGGCATGTTCTCGGGCTGTGGAAATTGGCGATCATCGCCGAGGGCGTCATGCGACGGGCGATGGACGAGCCGCAGAACAAGGCGTCTGAGGGGACTCCGACCGTCGCATGGATCGATGCGCGGGTACACATGGCTCGCGAAATCGCCGATGCCGCAGGCATGAACCAAGCCTCCGACTCAGCTTCCTGACCCGGAAAAGCCCCGGGCGCCTAGTCGACCAGTTGGCGAAGCGTGTCGATGAGCTTCACCCGCTCGGCAGCCGTTTCCGCGATCGGCGCCACATTCAATGTCGTGACCCCGGACTCGCGGAACGCCGCCAGCCGGTCCCTGACGAACCCTGGCGTGCCGATCAGGTTGACGTCTCGCACCAGCTCGTCTGGGACAACCTTGGCGGCGCCGTCCTTGTCCCCGGCCAGGTACAGCTGCTGGATTCGGTCCGCCTCGGCTCCGTAGCCATATCTGGTCGCCAGCATGTGGTAGAAGTTCTTGCCCTTGGCACCCATCCCCCCGATGTAGAGCGCCAGATGCGGCTTCACGAATTCGCGAAGGGATTCCACGTTGTCACCGATCGCCAGCACCGGGCCGGCATACACGTCGAGTTCGCCCAACGCCGGGTCCCGTTTGGCCCGGCCGGCCGCCAGCGCCTGGCCCCAGACATCTTGGGCCTTCTCCGGCAGGTAGAAGATGGGCTGCCAGCCTTCGGCCACTTCGGCCGCCAACTCGACGTTCTTGGGCCCCAACGCGGCTAGCAAGATCGGGATACGCTCCCGCACAGGCTGATTGATGATCTTGAGTGGCTTGCCCAGCCCGGTACCCTGGTCGGCCGGTAGCGGGATCGTGTAGTGCTTACCCTGATATTCCAGGCGCTCACGGCGCCACACCTGACGACAAATCTCGATGATTTCGCGGGTACGCGCAATCGGGGCGTCATAGGGCACCCCGTGAAAGCCTTCGATCACTTGCGGACCTGAGGCACCGAGCCCAAGGGTGAACCTACCGTCGGATACATAGTCCAGCCCGGCCGCGGTCATCGCCGTCAAGGTGGGCGTCCGCGTGTACAGCTGCAGGATGCCCGAGGCGAGCTGAACGCGGTCCGTGCAGGCCGCCAGGTATCCAAGAGCACTGACGGCGTCGAACGAATACGCTTCGGGCACAAAGACGATGTCCAGTCCGGCACGTTCGAGGTCGGCCACTTCGGCGGCCACCTCCTTGAAGCCGCCCGCGTAATTGATGGCCAATCCGATTCGCATGACCAACACCCTTCCTCAAATTTGTTCACGCTCGGCGCGGAGCCAAGCGATGAAAGTTCTATGCCCCGGCGAACTGCTGGGCCAGTTCCAGCGCCTCTTGTTGGATCCGGTCGAACTGGGCGCCCATCGCCTCCGACAACGCCATGGCACCCGACATTGGCCGCACCATCACCATGAAGTCATCGATCAGCCCGTCCTCGTTGAAATGCAGGAAGTCACAACCCATGACCTTCTTACCCGACGCCCCGGAAGCCCCGGCAATCGTCGCCTCGAACACGAAGGCGTGGTCGCGTCCGTTGCCGTCGGCGATCTCGCGGATGTAGCGAAAGTCTTCGAACACCCGCAGAACACCGCGCAGCAGCGCTGCGGTGATCGCTTTGCCCACGTACGGTTTGAACACTACCGGGCTGGTAAAGACCACCGTGTCGGCCAGCATCGCCTCAACGGCTGTCACATCACGTTCTTCAACCGCCTTACGGAACGGATGCATCAAACACCTCCACCTAGTGTATTTATCGAATATTCATATTTTTAGGTAGCCGCCGTCGCGCCCATAGCGAGCGAACCACTCACGAAGCCAGTTCGCCAGATCTTTCTTGCCATGTATCATTGGCCAGATGTCACTCCGTGACGCGGTTTTGGCTGCCCTCTTGGAAGGCGAGTCGTCCGGATATGACCTCGCGAAAGAGTTCGACGCCTCGATGGCGAACTTCTGGATGGCCACACCACAGCAGCTGTATCGCGAGCTCGAACGCCTGACCGAGCAGGGGCTCATTCAGGCCCGTGTAGTCCACCAAGAGCGCCGGCCCAACAAGCGCATGCACTCGTTGACCGAGTCAGGTCGTGCGGCAATCCTGCAGTTCACCAGCAAGCCGCCCAAGCCCGCGGTGATTCGCGACGAACTGCTCATCAAAATTCAGGCCTGCGATGCCGGAAACATCGACGCCGTTCGGGAATTCGTTGTCGAGCTACTGCAATGGGCCACGGCAAAACTGGAGCGCTACGAGCGGGCGCGCAGGCGCATGCTGGACGGCCGCACCGAGCAAGAATACTTGACCCAGGCCGAACGGATAGGCCCTTACCTGACGCTGCTGCGCGGAATTTCCTTCGAGCAGGCAAATATTCAGTGGGCCGAGCAGACGTTGAAAATCCTGGACTTCCGTCTCGCTACGCAAACGGGATAGAAAGCGACTGCGCGACCCTGGGGAAAAATTGCCCCAGACGGCAATTTCGGCCGGACACTCGGGCCCATGCCGTCGGCGCGCATGACCCGATCCTGACGCACTGCAGACCAGCCTCGCGCGGACGCGACATGATGGCCGGGTGAGCACCAACATCCGCGTTCTCGACACCGAGCAAGACCTGATGGCGGCGGGCAAAGTGTTCCGCATCGCCATGGTCGGCCTACCCCCCATGCCGAACCTGTCGCCGGGCCAGATCACCACGCTTCTCGAGCCCGGGCGAACCGTGGG
This sequence comes from Mycobacterium marinum, assembly GCF_003391395.1. NCBI lineage: Bacteria > Bacillati > Actinomycetota > Actinomycetes > Mycobacteriales > Mycobacteriaceae > Mycobacterium > Mycobacterium marinum. Next base: position 173,012 of record NZ_CP024190.1, on the reverse strand, counting down.
CACATTCATCGATGAGCAACTGGTCGGTACCGCCGACGCCGCCACCAGCGACCTGACCCTGCCCGGCGGAGCGATCGTGCGCCATGCCGCCGTGACGCGCATCGGCGTGCTGCCGACGTTTCGCCGCCACGGCATCGCCACCGAGCTGATGAGCCATCAGCTACGCGACTTCGCCGCACGGGGCGAGACGGTGGCGACGCTGCGAGCCTCGGAGGCAACCATCTATGAACGGTTTGGCTACGGCGTGGCCAGTTCAGCGCAGAGCGTTGAAATCCAGACGGCACGGGCGACGTTGCGCCCGGGAGTCGGAACCGGCGGACCGGTGCGGCTACTCGACACCGCCGACAGCTGGGACGTCCTTGCCGGGATCTACGCGAGGAATCGGCCGTCACGACCGGGAACCATTGACCGCCCGGGGGTTTGGTGGCATTTCCAGCGACTGCGCGCCGAAACATCGTCGGGGCCTTCGTATATCGCAGTCCACGGCGAGCCCGGGCGGGAGACGGGATTCGTCCGCTACCGCCCCATCGACACCGAGAAGTGGTTCGTCGCCGACCAACACACCATCGTGGTCGAGGACTTCTTCGCGCCGACCGGTGCGGCCTATCTTGGATTGCTGCGTTTCCTGTTCGGACTCGATCTGATTGACCGCGTGGTCTTCTGGATGCTGCCTTTGGACGATCCGCTGCCCTGGCTGCTTGTTGATCGGCGGGCCATGAAGGTGACGGCGGTGCATGACGAGACGTGGCTGCGCGTGATCGATGTCCGGGCCGCCTTGGCCGCCCGGCGTTATTACGGCGATGGCACCGTCACCATCGCGATCGATGATCCCTTGCTGGCCGGCAACTCGGGTCACTTCACCATCTCGGGCGACGGGGCCGAACCGACGAGTCGGCGTCCCGCGTTGCACCTCGACGTTGCAGGACTTGCCGCCGTCTTGCTCGGTGGCGCGCGTTGGCGCGACCTCGCCATGGCAGGTTTAGCCCGGTGCGAGGACCCGACCGCACTTGCCGTTGCCGATCAGCTGTTCGCGGCGCCAGATGCGCCCCACGCCGGGTTCTTCTTCTAGGGCGTACTGGCGTTCTACCAGGTACTGGTGGCGCAGAGCACTTGCGTCCGACGAGGTGAGTGAGTACTCTCTCACCATGTCCACGTCCGGACGAGATCGCCTGCTCTCGGCGGCACTGAAGCTCTTTGCCGCCAAGGGCTACGCGGCGACGTCGGTCGCCGACATCCAGCGCTCCTCGGGCCTCGCGCCGGGATCTGGCGCGTTGTACAAGCACTTCGGCTCCAAACACGAGCTGCTCGAGGCCGCGGTTGAGCACCGCATCGACAGCATCGTGGCAGCGCGCGAGCAGTACGACGCCGGCGAGCCCGGCGGTGTGGAGCAGGCGGTGCGAACCGCCGGACACCTCATCTGGACCAACCTGAAACAGAGCGAGGATTTACTCAAGGTGATGCTGCGCGAGCCCGGTGCACTCGGTGACCTCGACGAGAAAACCTGGCAGATCATCACCGACAACGCCTACCAGCGATTCGCCGACGAACTGGCGGCGTCCAACCGGTCGGGCCGCACCCGAATACCCGATCCCGAAGCGGCGGCCAGCGTCGCCATCGCCTCGCTGTCCTACGCCGCGACGCTGCAGGCACTGACCGGTCGCTCGCCCGGAAACATCGATGACAACCGCTACTTCGAGGCGTGGGTCAATCAGACCGTCAGCATGCTCTCTCAATACACCAACCCCGCGCCCTCCAGAAAATCCTAGGCCGACAACAAATTCCAGGAGTAAGACTGTGACCTTCTCACTAGAACTCAGCGACGACGTGATCGAAGTACGCGACTGGGTGCACAAATTTTCAGCCGATGTCATCCGTCCGGCCGCCGCAGAATGGGATGAACGTGAAGAGACTCCCTGGCCGGTGATCCAGGAGGCCGCGAAGGTGGGGCTCTACTCGCCCGACTTCTTCGCCCAGCAGTCCGTCGAGCCGTCCGGGGTGGGCATTCTCGCCGCGTTCGAGGAGATGTTCTGGGGCGATGCCGGTATCGCGATTTCCATCATGGGCACCGGGCTGGCCGCCGCGGCCCTGGCCGCCAATGGAACTCCAGAACAGCTGGGCCGCTGGCTGCCGGAGATGTTTGGCACCCCCGGCGATCCCAAGCTCGGAGCGTTCTGTTCCTCAGAACCCGACGCAGGCTCCGACGTCGGCGCCATCCGCACCCGTGCGCACTTCGACGAGGCGGCCGGGGAGTGGGTTCTCAACGGAACCAAGACCTGGGCGACCAATGGCGGCATCGCCAACGTGCACATCGTGGTGGTATCGGTACACCCCGAACTGGGCACCCGCGGGCAGGCCACGTTCGTGATCCCGCCCGGCACCAAGGGCCTGACCCAAGGGCAGAAGTTCAAGAAGCACGGCATCCGCGCTTCCCACACCGCTGAGGTGGTGCTCGACAACGTGCGTCTGCCCGAGGACGCGATCCTCGGCGGGCGAGAGAAGTTCGAGGCGCGCATCGCTCGGGTCAAGTCCGGCGCCTCTGCGCGCGGGCAGGCCGCGATGAAGACCTTTGAGCGCACCCGGCCCACCGTAGGGGCAATGGCGGTCGGCGTGGCCCGAGCGGCCTATGAGTACGCCCTGGAATACGCCTGCCAACGCGAACAATTCGGGCGCAAGATCGGCGAGTTCCAGGCGGTGGCGTTCAAACTAGCCGACATGAAAGCGCGCATCGATGCGGCGCGTCTGTTGGTGTGGCGAGCCGGATGGATGGCCCGCAACAATCACAACTTCGATTCGGCGGAGGGATCGATGGCCAAGCTGGTGGCAAGTGAGACCGCCGTTTACGTCACCGACGAGGCCATTCAGATCCTCGGGGGCAACGGCTACACCCGCGACTACCCCGTTGAGCGGATGCACCGCGATGCGAAGATCTTCACCATCTTCGAGGGCACCAGCGAGATCCAGCGCCTGGTGATATCGCGAGCGCTGACCGGGCTGCCCATCCGATGAGCACTCGGTGCGGTAGCGCCGACGGCCGTTGATGATCCGGTAGACGTTCGCAGCCGAGATTTCCGCCGATGAAAGCTGTGGTCGCAAGCTACGGAAGCCGCGGCGACGTTGAGCCCTGCGCCGCCGCCGCGCGCGAGCTGCTGCGACGTGGCCATGAGGTGTGGGTGGCGGCCCCACCCAACCTGGTCGGCTTCCTCGAGTCGGCCGGGCTCACCACGGTCGCCTATGGCCCCGATTCACACCAGCAGATGGACCCCGCCGCGAACCTGGTTGGCGACTTAGCGGCCACGGCCCAGCACCCAATCACCATGGTGCCCAAACTCATTGAACACCTAACCCGGGTGAACGCGGCCAAGAGTGAGACGCTGACCGCGCTGGCGGACGGTGCCGACCTGCTTGTGGCCGGCTTCAACGAGCAGGCGGTGGCCGCCAATGTCGCCGAGTACTACGACATTCCGCTGACCGGGCTGCACTTCTTCCCCGCACCGGCATTGCCGGCGGGCATGCTCTCGACGCTGGCAACGAAAGCCGCCGACGACGCCCAACGCCAGGCGCTGGGACTGCCGCCGGCATCGGAATCCGTCCCGCAGCGGGTCGCGGAACAGGGATCGCTCGAAATCCAGGCCTATGACCAGATCGTCCTGCCCGGACCACCGGGCCGGTGGGTGCAAGCCGATGGCCGACACCCATTCGTCGGCGCGCTGACGTTGCAGTCGCCCACCGATGACGATGACGCGATCCTCGCCTGGATTGCCGAAGGAGCCCCACCGATCTACTTCGGCTTTGGCAGCACCCCGTTGACCTCGCCGGCGGAGCAGTTCGCCATGATCAGTGCCGCGTGCGCTCAGCTGGGTGAGCGGGCGCTGATCTGCGCCGGGCCGAACGACTTTGGCGAGATGCCGCATTCCCCGCAGGTCATGGTCGCACCGGCGGTCAACCACGCGGCGGTCTTTCCGGCCTGTCGCGCGATAGTTCATCATGGGGGCGCCGGAACCACCGCAGCCGGCCTGCGCGCCGGCATCCCCATGCTGATTCGCTGGCTATGGCTCGATCAGCCGATCTGGGCCGCTGGCATCGAACAGCTTGGAGTCGGTGTCGGACAGCCCTTTTCGGCAACCACTTCGGAGTCGCTGGCCGCCGGCCTGGGTGGCATCCTGGCCGCGCAGCACATCGCCCGTGCCCGCACGGTGGCGGCCCAGATGACCCCACCCGCCCACAGCATTGCCATGGCGGCCGACCTGCTCGAGCACACCGCTCACGTCGACCGGCGCAGCTGAGGCGGCTAGTGCGCTAGCGTCACGGCAGTGCAAGCAGAACCCGGCGATGACCCGTTGCTGCCCACCTCGTCGAGCACGCCGGATGCGCCGGCCCTTCGGCCAACCGCGGCGCCCGCACATCGCTGGGGGCTGGGCGCCTTCGTCCTGGTAGAGCTGGTCTACCTACTCAGCTCCACGTTGTTGGCGCTCGTCGTGGCGAGCGCGGGGCCCCGGTCCGCCGCGCTCATTTCACTGGCGGTGGCCGCTCCCACGGTCATCGCGGCGGGGCTGGCCGTATTCATCACGATGCGGCGGGGCAATGGTCCCCGCACCGACCTACGCCTGGGGGGGACGTGGCGCGACGTGCGCTTGGGACTCGTTTTCGGTCTCGGCGGGCTGGTGGTCAGTGTGCCCGCGTCCATGCTCTACGCCTCGATCACCGGACCCGACGCGAATTCGGCCCTATACAAGGTGTTTGGTGACGTCCGGGCCTCATGGCCGTGGGCGGTGGCCGTGTTCATCGTCGTCGTGTTCGTTGGACCGCTGTGTGAAGAGATCCTCTACCGCGGGCTGCTCTGGGGAGCGCTGGAGCGGCGTTGGGGGCAGTGGGTCGCGCTGGTGGTCTCCACCGCGGTGTTCGCACTGGCGCACTTCGAGTTCACCCGAGCACCGCTACTGCTGGTGATCGCCGTCCCGATCGCGCTGGCCCGGTTGTACTCCGGCGGCCTGTGGGCAAGCATCGTCGCGCACCAAGTGACCAACTCACTGCCCGGCTTGGTACTGATGCTGATATTGACCGGCACCATGCCCGCATCCTGAGCGCGTCCGGCCCATCAGCGGTTAGCGGGGCGGCCAATGCCAGGACGGCTGATCGAGCATGCCCTGACCCACGATCCGGGTTTCACCGAGTTCTTTGGTCAGGCGGATGGTGTGCACCTCCGCGGCCTGCTGCAGGCCCGCCACCAGGGGCTCGGAATGGGTAACGACGATTATCTGGCTGCGTTGGGCGGCCGTGGCGATCAGCGACGCCAACGCCGGCAGCAGCTCGGGGTGCAAGCTGGTCTCGGGCTCGTTGAGCACCAGCAACTGCGGCGGCCTAGGGGACAGCAAGGCTGCGCTCCACAGCAGATATCGCAGTGTTCCGTCGGAGAGCTCCGCGGCACCCAATGGCCGCAGCATTCCGGGCTGTTTCAGCGCCAGTTCAAAGCGGCCGTTGTCGCTGGCGACGTCTATCCGACTGCCCTCAAATGCTCGATCGATGGCTTCATCGAGCGCCGCCTCGTCGCCAATCTCGCGAATCGTTTCCAACGCGGCGGCCAGGTCGGCCCCATCGTGCCCGAGCACCGTGGTGCGGGTACCGATCCGGGCCTGCCGGGCGGGTGCGTCGGCATCGGTGCGCAGGTGATCATAAAAGCGCCAGTTCCGGATGCGCTCACGCATCTCGATGAGTTCCGGGGCCCGCACCGGATCGGCCAACTCACTGAGCATCGAATCGAAGGGCCGCAGCGCATCGGTGATCAGGTGCCAGTTGTCGTCACCGTCGCGCAGCCGCGCGACCGGGCCACCCCGTTCGGCAATCGCCGTGGCGCCGCGCCACACCGGCCCGACCCAGAGCGCCTCCACTTTGACTTCGGGATCGAGTTTGAACTTGCTGATCGACGCCTGCGGCAGACCAAGATCCATCGCATAGCCGAAATCTGATCCGGCGAAGCCGAGTTTCAAACTAACCGAATCGGTGCGAACCGTCCCCTGGACCTGGTGGCGACCCTGACGCACCGATTTGCCGATTACCGCCGGCCCGGCCCACATGGTCGAACTCAACCCGCCTTCGCGGGCCAACGCGGCCACCGCCCCGTTGCGGGCCGAGTCGGCCATCAGGCGCAACGCGCGGTAGAGATTGGATTTGCCGCTTCCGTTGGGACCGGTGACCACATTGAGCTGGTGTAGCGGGACCACCAGCTGGCGCAGCGACCGGTAGTTCTCCACCGCGACAGTCACCAGCACCTGGCCACGCTAATCCAAAACCGGCGCGGCGCGCCCGAGCACCCCCGGCGCACCCCATCGCGGCCGCTCAAGCCGAGAAAGTGACCAATGGCCCTATTGCTAGTGCACTAACTATTAGGGCACGATGTAGATATGGCCGCACCAACGACGCCGCAGGCCGATCCACTTGCCCTCGAACAGCAGGTGTGTTTCGCGCTCGCGATCACCAATCGGGCCGTCCTGGCCGTCTATCGCCCGCTACTGGAACCGCTTGGCCTGACCCACCCACAATATCTGGTGATGCTGGCCTTGTGGGATAACCAGAGAACATCATCGGGACAGGGTTCGGCGCTGGCGGTCAAGCAGATCGCCGCGACCCTGCAGCTGGATTCGGCCACGCTGTCGCCGATGCTCAAGCGCCTCGAAGCACTCGGCCTGGTCACGCGGACCCGAAACTCGACCGACGAACGCTCCACCGACGTCAAGCTCACCAGGTTCGGTATCGCACTACGCGAACGGGCGGCTGAGGTACCCGCTGCCGTAATCGCGCGCCTGGGCGTCGACCCGACCGAACTCGAGCAGCTCCACCGTGTGCTCACCCGTATCAATGTGGCGGCCTTGGCGGCCGACGCACCGCAGTCCTAACAGTTCGAAATTGTCCCTATAGGAGTCCTGATGGCCGCCGACAAACCGAATTTCTGGCAGTACATTGCCTACTCGTATGGGAAGTGCCTACCCGATTCGATGCGCAGCTGGGTTGCCAACGACCTGGCCGGCAAGGGAGCCATCCGCCGGCACATGATCAGGTGGGCGCTTCCCCCGATTCTGATCCTCGCCCCGTTGTGGCTGTTACCGGCCTCGCTGTATGTGCATTCCGAGATGACGGTGCCGCTCTACATCTGGTCGCTGTTGATCTCGCTGGCCCTGAACAAGGTCTGGCGCCGGCACCGGCTGGCCCAGCACGGTCTGGATCCCAACCTGGTTGACGTGCTCAAACAGAAGAAGCAGGCGCGGATGCACGACGACTACGCTCGCCGCTACGGCCCGCGGCCCGAAGAGGCGCGCTGGCAGTCCAACAGCAGCCCGTTCTAACCGCCTCGAGCGCGGCCGTCGCCGCATCTGTCGCTGATGGCGCGCACTCGCTACGGTCGGGATAGACCGGGGATAGACATGGCGGAGGTGCTCACATGACCAAGCAGATCCCGTTGGTCGACTACCTGGTGCTCGACGACGGCGATCCGCACCTCATGGCCCGGGAATGCACCCACTGCGGCGCCCGCTTCTTCGACCGCCGCAACGCGTGCGCCAACTGCTTTGCCACCGAGTTCACCACCGTGCCGGTGCCGACCGAGGGCACGGTGCGCACGTTCACCATCGTCACCTTCGCCGCACCCGGGATCCCCACCCCGTTCATCGCGTCCGTGGTCGACTGCGACGGCACCCAGGTCCGCGCCAATCTCATCAACGTCGACCCCGATCCCGAGCACGTGCACGACGGGATGAAGGTGCGCCTGGCCACCTACGCGATCGGCACCGACGCGCAGGGGACCGAAGCGATCGGCTTCGGCTTCGAGCCCGCCACTTGACCATCCGGCACCGCGGAAAGGGCAACGACGATGAGCGCCAGCGACGAGATTTGGATCCTCGGGATCCGGATGACCAAGTTCGGCAAGCACCCCGACCTCGACACCGTCGACCTGGCGGCCCAGGCCGCGATGAGCGCGCTCGATGACGCCGGCGTGAGCATGGCCGACATCGGCGTACTCGCGGCCGGCAACCTGATGGCCGCCAACGCCGGGATCGGTCAGCAGCTACAAAAACAGATCGGCCAGACCGGCATCCCGGTGTACAACGTGGCCAACGCCTGCGCCACCGGGGCCACCGCATTGCGGACCGCCATCATGGCGGTGAAGGCCGGCGAGGTCGACTACGGCATGGCTGTCGGGGTCGAAAAGTTGTCCGGCGCCGGGCTGCTCGGTGGGGGAGGTAAGAAGAAGAAGAGCGACGCCGACGTCTGGACCCCGGCCGGTCGCTACGGCGCGGTCGCGCCGGTGGATGGGCGGATCGGCACCGAGACCATGCCGGGCGTATTCGCTCAGATCGGCACCGAATACGGACACAAGTACGGCGGCACCAGCTTCGAGCTGTTCGCCAAGATCAGCGAGAAAAACCACGCCCATTCGACACTGAACCCGCTGGCCGCCTATCAGAAGAGGTTCACGCTCGAGCAGATCATGAACGACGTCATGATCGCCTACCCCAACACCCGGCCGATGTGCTCGGCCAACTGTGACGGCGCCGCCGCCGCGATCGTGTGCAATGGCGAGACGCTGAAGTCTCTGTCCGCACGGCAGCGTCGACGCGCGGTGAAGGTTTCGGCATCGGTGCTGACCACCGATCCCTACGAGCCGGGCTGCCAGGTCCTGCCAAACGTCAACACGTTGACCCGCAACGCCGCCAAGACCGCCTACGAGCAGGCCGGCATTGGCCCCAGCGATCTCGATCTAGTCGAGCTGCACGATTGCTTCGCCACCGCCGAGCTGGTGCATTACGACAACCTGATGCTGTGCGAACAGGGCGGTGCCGCAGACTTTTTCGAGTCAGGCGCCCCGTGGCGCGACGGCTCCGCGCCGGTCAACGTGTCCGGCGGGCTGCAGTCCAAGGGCCATCCCATCGCGGCCACCGGCATCGCCAACGTCTGGGAGATCTGCCATCACCTGCGCGGCGAGGCCGGCGACCGTCAGATCGACAACGCCAAAGTCGGGCTGGCTCACGTGATCGGTTTGGGCTCTGCGTGCGGCGTGCACATCCTGGAAAGGTCGGCGGCCTAACGCCCCGCTTCACGGATGCGGCCGGCCTTCATCGAGCAGAGCACGCGCGACCCACTCGACATGGCCGAGCGCTTCCTCCAAGGTCAGCCTGCTGGTCAGCAACCCGGTCAGCGCACCGCTAAGTGCGGCGTTGAGAGCGAAGCTGACATTCGAAATGTCTGCTGGGGCAACACCGTGCAGTAGGCGATTGAACATCTCGACGTTGGTGCGATCCATCTGGTCGATCGTCGCTTTCGCGTCCCGATCGGTAGAGGTCATCATCTGAAGCATCAACGCCGTCATCTCGGGATTGCGATGAAAGGCGCGCAACGCTCGGCGCAGGTAGTCCAGGATGCCCGGCAGCGGGTCTTGATCGGGTGAGCCGCTGGCACTCAGAATGCGGCGGGTCAGCCGCATCTGCCAGTCCTGAAGCGCCGCCGCCAACAGGTGCTCCTTGGAACTGAAGTAGCGATAGACGGTGGCCAGGGCCACTCCCGAACGCTGGGCCACGTCACGCATCTGTACCGCGTCGGCGCCGACATCGGCGATCAGATCGATCACCTCTTCGATCACTTTTGCGCGACGAAACAGCTGGCTGGCGGTCATCTCCGCCAGCGGAACGACGTCGGGGTTGGCGCGATTGATCCGCGAGCGGCCCTGCGCCGCCTCGGGCGACGGTGTCAGGTCGGGGGCTGATGTACCGATGGCGCGACCTCCGATTCAACCCGACGGCAAGAACGGGCCCCGTTTCCAGAACGCCCTTCTTTGTGTTGACCAAATGCTACGGCATACAAACGGCATATCCGGCCTGTTGTGCCAGCTTTCGCCCACCACCGTCCTTGACGTAGGTAGAACTCGGTTTCACCATTGTGTCAGGCGCGGTGCTAGTGTCGAAGACTCGCGCCTGATCGGAGGACGCAATGGCCGGACCTGTCGGTTTGCCGGTGATCGACACCATGATCGGATTCCCGCACGAGGGGTCCGCCCAATATGACTTCATTCGCAAGCAGACCAAGGACCGTGAGTCCAAAGAGAACTTCGAGTTCCCCGTCGAGTACATGTTCAAGGACGTGCCCAAGGGCCTGCCCACCGATGATCCGGTGTCCCTGGTGCTGCAGCAGATGGACCGGTTCAACATCGAGAAGGCCATGATCGGGGTCCGGGAGGACTCCGCGCAGCTGGCACTCGAGACATTCCCCGACCGGTTCATCCCGTCCGGAGCGATAGCCGATCCGAACGATGTGATGGGGTCGGTCGCCGCGATCCGTCGGGAATACGAGCAGTTCGGCATCCGCGCGACCTCAGTGTTTCCGGCCGGCACCTTCCCCCAAGTCCCCATCGATGATCCGAAGATGTATCCCATCTATGCCACCTGCGTCGAACTCGGCATACCCATCTTCGTCTGCGCCGGCATCCCCGGCCCGCGGCTTCCTTTCCGGCCCCAGGAGGTTTCCCGGATCGACATCGTGATGTTCGACTTTCCCGATCTGGTCTTCGTCACTCGCCACGGCTGCGAACCCTGGGAGGAGCTAGCCGTCAAGCTGATGCTGAAGTGGCCCAACCTGTATTACTCCACCTCTGCCTTCGCACCCAAGTACTACCCGAAGGCCATCATCGACTACGCGAATTCGCGCGGCGCGGACAAGGTTCTCTATGCCGGCTACTTCCCGATGGGGTTGTCACTGGAACGGATATTCAGCGAGCTGCCCAAGGTCGGCCTCAAAGACGAAGTCTGGCCGAAGTTCCTCTACGGCAACGCCGCTCGAATTCTGGGCTTGACGGGCTGACCATCCAGTGGCGCTGGCGATCACGGCCGAACAAGAGCAACTGGCCCAGGCCGTCGCTCAGTTCGCGGCCCGGCATGCGCCGATAGACAAGACCCGGGCCGCATGGGACTCGATCGCGGCCGGCGAATTGCCGCCGTGGTGGGAGGAATTCACCGCGCACGGCTTTCATGCCGTGCATTTGAGCGAGGACGCCGGCGGCCAGGGCGGCACGCTGGCGGACATGGCCTGCGTGCTCGAGGCGGCCGCCGCGGCGTTGCTGCCGGGGCCGTTGTTGAGCACCGCGACGGCAAGCGCGGTCGCGGGGTTGGCGGACACATCCGCGGCAGCACTGATAGCGGAGCTGGCTGGCGGCGCTACCGCGGCCGTCGTGCTGCCCGAACATTGCGACGTGCGCGCCGCCCGGGTCGCGGCCGGTTGGCGCCTTGATGGCTCGTCTCATACGACGCTGGGAATCTGTGCGGCGCAACGTGTTCTGCTAGCCGCACGTTCCGAAGACGGCGCCCAGCTGTGGTTCGTGCTGGACCCGCGATCGCCGGGTTCGGGCCTTTCGGTCCAGCCGCAGCGCGGCACCGATCTGTGCACCGACGTGGGTGTGCTGACCCTCGCCGACCATGTCGTCCCGGCCGAGTCACTGGTGTCTGGGATCGCGACCGCGCGGGCTCGCTGCCTGGTGGTGGCCCTTGCGGCATGCGCCGCGGCGGGGACGGTACGCCGCGGCGCCGAAGCCGCCGTGGACTATATCCGCACCCGCGAGCAGTTCGGCAAACCCGTTGGGGCCTTTCAGGCCCTGCAGCACAAAGCCGCTGTGCTGCTGGTCAACGCCGAACTGGCCGCGGCAGCGGCCTGGGACGCGGTGCGCGCCGCCGACGAGCCCCTCGAGCAGCACCGCCTGGCCGCTGCGTCGGCTGCCCTGGTGGCGGTGGGTCCGGCCCCCGACCTGACTCTCGATGCCCTGCTGATGTTTGGCGCGATCGGCTACACGTGGGAACACGACATGCACCTGTACTGGCGCCGCGCGATCAGCCTGGCCGCGTCGCTGGGGCCGACAACCCGCTTCAGCCGTGCGGCCGGCGAGCTGGCCCGCACGCTGAGTCGCTCTACCGCAGTCAATTTGGGCAACGTCGAATCCGAGTTCCGGGCCCAAGTAGCGGCCACACTGGACCGGGCACAAGCGCTAGCCAACGAGCATCCCACCGATGACTCCAGGAATCCCGGCCTGGCGCACGGGTCACAACGGGATCTGCTGGCCGAGGCGGGTCTGGCCGCCCCACATCTAGCCAAGCCGTGGGGCCTGGCCGCGACGCCGGTGCAGCAGGTGATCATTGCCGAGGAGTTCAGCAAGCGCCCCGGCGTGACCAAGCCATCCCTGGGTATCGCGGAGTGGATCTTCCCGACGATTCTCGACCGAGGATCCGACCTGCAACGCGACCGGTTCGGGTGGCCCATCCTGCGCGGAACCCAAAGATGGTGCCAGCTGTTCAGCGAACCGGGAGCCGGTTCAGACCTGGCGTCGCTGCGCACCCGCGCCGTCAAGGTCGACGGGGGATGGCTGGTCAACGGGCACAAGATCTGGACCTCCCACGCCGACCGGGCACAGTTCGGGGCGCTGTTGGCGCGCACCGACCCCGACGCGGCGAAACACCGCGGGATCAGCTACTTCCTCGTCGACATGGCGTCCCCGGGCATCGAGGTCTCACCGATCAAGCAGGCCAGTGGCCGGTTCGACTTCAACGAGGTCTTTTTCACCGATGTGTTCGTTGCCGACGACATGTTGGTCGGAAATCCGGGCGACGGTTGGGATCTGGCGGTGGCAACCATGGCCGTCGAACGCACGGCGATAGGTAATTACGTCAATATCGATCGCACGCAGGTACTTCGACACGTGGCGATGGCCGATGGGCTCGACCAGGACGCGGCGCTGCGGGCGGTCGGCGATGTCGAGTCCCACACCACCGCCATCAAGGCGATGGTGTTGCGCGAGACGCTGCGACAGATCCAGGGACAAGTTGCCGGCCCGACCTCCAGCATCGCCAAGTACGCGATGGTGCTGCTGCTGCGGCGGGTCTGGACCGCAACGCTGGGCCTGGCCGGGCGCGTCGCGATGCTGGAGGACTCGGATCCGGCCGTACTCGGGCCGTACTTCGACATGCCTTCCGAGCTCATCGGCGGGGGTACCGCGGAGATCCAGCTGACCGTCATCGCTTCGATGATCCTCGGCCTTCCCCGCAAATAGCTTCACTAAACAGAACACCGTTCTTGCATTTTCCCGGATAGATGAGCGCTATAACGCGCATTTGGCTTGTACAAAGTGAAACATCGTTCTAGCCTTCGATGATGCGGCCTGGCTCGGCTGGATCGGGTCCGGCCACGGAAAGGACACGACGGCGATGAAGACCGAGCTCGGGTTCACGTTCTTCGACTGCGACAACCACTACTACGAGGCGGTGGACGCGTTCACCCGCCACATCGAGCGCGAATACAAAAGGCGTGCCATCCAGTGGGCCCAGCTGGACGGCAGAGCGCGGCTGATCGTCGGGGGCAGGGTAAACAGGTTCATCCCGAATCCGACCTTCGACCCGGTCGGCAAGCCCGGCGCGCTCGACGAGTACTTCCGCGGCCGCAATCTCAGAGGCGCCGACCTCAACGCACTGTTCGGCGACCTGGAGCCGATTCGCCCCGAATACCGTGACCGCGACGCTCGGCTGGCGGCCATGGACGAACAGGGCATGCAGGGCTGCATCATGCTGCCCACCCTCGGGGTCGGGATGGAGCAAGCGCTGCTGCCCGACCGGGAGGCCACGGCGGCGACCTTCCGCGCCTTCAATCGCTGGATGCAGGAGGACTGGGGATTCGCCTATCAGGAAAGGATTTTCGCCGCCCCATACATCACGCTGTGCATACCGGATAACGCCGTGCGGGAGCTCGAGTGGGCGCTGCGCCACGACGCGCGCTTTATCGTCATGGTTCCCGGACCGGTCTCCACCGAGGTCGGCATGCGTGCGCCCGGTGATCCACTGTTCGACCCGTTCTGGCAGTTGGCCAACGACTCCGGCATCACCGTGTGCTACCACTCGGGCGAGACCTACTACTCGAAGTTCATGCCGGCCTGGGGCGAAGCGGACTACATGATGTCTTTTCAGGCGCTGCTGGGCTTTCGGTCGTTGTTCTCCGGGGATCCGTTGCAGGACACCTTCGCCAACCACTTGCACAAGGGCCTCTTTCACCGGTTCCCCAACCTGCGGATGGCCTGCATCGAGAGCGGCTCGGCCTGGGTCTTCCACCTGTTCGAGAAGCTGACCAAGTCCTACGGCCAGATTCCCTTCATCTATCAGGAAGACCCCCGGGAGACCTTCAAACGCGTGCGGATCGCATCATCATGGGTTCGGACTACCCCCACGTCGAAGGACTGGCCGAACCCGCCTCCTACATCAAGGATCTGCAGAACTTCGACTACGCGCCCGACCAGTGTCGCGCCGTCATGCGTGACAACGGCCTCGAATTGGCTCTCCGCCGGCCGGTATGACAGCCGATCGGTCCGGCCCGGAGATTCAGCGCGCCGGGCTCACTTGCCGGTGCGCTCGCGATGCTTGCACCCCGGCCAGCAGCAGGGCCGGCGCTGGCCTTCTTCCAGCTCTTCGCGTGTCCGGCGAATACGGCGCTCACGCGTCTTCTGTTGCTTGGCATCCTCGACCCAGCAGATGAACTCGTTGCGGGCCAAGGGCGTGATGTCGTTCCAGGCGGCCAGCGCGGTGGAGTTGGTCACCAACGCCTCACGCAGGTCTGGGGGCAGCGCGTGTACCACCCCACCGGGCACTTGCTTGCTGCTCACCAGGTCAGCGTAACCCGGTGCGCGCTGCCCCGGTCCGGACTCGAACCCCGATCACCTCGCCCGACGCCGCGTACCGGCCGCGGCGGCCAGCAGCGCGAGCGCGAACACCGCTCCGGCCCCACCCGAGATCAGCAGCGGCAGCCGCCCGTCCACACCCCACAGGAACCCGGCCCACAGTCCCGCCGCCAGCACCGCAAATCCGCTCAGCCCTTGGAACACACCTTGGGCGCTGGACTGTAGCTCCACACTGACAATCGCCGAGATCCAGGCCTTCCCCACACCGTCGTAGCAAGCGGTAAACAGCCCGTAGGCCGCGATCAGCGCCCATGCGGTTGCGGTGTCGGTGGTGATGCCCAGCCCGAGATAGCCGACCGCGAAAAACACCAGCCCAAACGCGTACACCACCGGCCGGCCCAAGCGGTCGGCAAGCGCCCCCACCGGAAAACTCGCCAGTGCGTACACCGCGTTGTAGCCGACGTAGGCCATGATGACGCCCACCACCGAGAAGCCGATCTGCTTGAGCCGCAACAGCAGCAACGCGTCCGGGAAATTGGCGATGCTGAACAAGACCAGAAACGAGACCACCGCCCAGTATCGACGGGGCAGCCGCCGAGTCCCGTCGAGTATCGATGCAGGCTTGGCTTTCGCAAGATTGCGCGGTGGTTCCCGAACCCAGGCGATGAGCAGCACGCTGAGCACAGCGGGAATCACAGCCAGGTAGAGCACCGGGCCGATCTGGTGGTCGAACAGTTCGTATCCGGCCAGCCCGAGCAGCGGGCCGATGACCGCGCCGAGCGTATCCATGGTGCGGTGAAACCCGAATGCGCGACCGCGCTGCGCCGGCTCGACGCCGTCGACCAGCAACGCGTCGCGAGGCGCACCGCGCAGTCCCTTGCCCAATCGGTCCACAACCCGACCGGCCAGTACACCGGGCCAGGCGCCGGCGGCCGCGACGATGAGCTTGCCCAGCGCCGCCATCCCGTAGCCGCTCGCGATCAGTGGGCGCCGGGCGAACCGGTCGCCCAGCGGGCCCGACACGATCTTGGTGAGTGAGGCGGCCCCCTCGGCCGCGCCTTCCACCGCCCCAACCACCGATGGCGGCGCGCCCAATACGGTCGTCAGATAAATCGGCAGCAGCGGGTAGAGCAGCTCGCTGGCCGCATCTTGCAGCAGCGACACCAGCGAGAGCACCCGCAGGTTTCGGGTGAGCCATTGCGGCGCGCTACCGGAAGTCATCGGCGGTCACCTGAAGTCGCCCGCCGCAGGCATTCCCAAGGGGGGCAGCTGGTGCGCTTCGGTGTGTTGAGTGTGCATTTCGAATGAACTTACTGGCGATCCGAAGCCAGCGCCGGGTGTGCGGACGCCACACCGCAGCGGCCTGATTACCCACCGACCTATTTCCAGGCGAAGACCGGTTGTTCGAGTTCGTCGACCGGATCGTCTCGCCCTTCCAGGCACAGCCAGCGCACCTGCAGCAGCACGGCACCCGTCGGCGCATGAATGAGGTCGTTTCCCAACGGGACTTGAACGACCGGCCTGGGGCTCTCCGGGATGGCGACAAACCGCGGCGAATCCTGACGCTGCAGTTGGTGCAGGCCCACCCGGTAGACCGCCACCACCTCGTCGGGCACCGGGTGCGGATCGAGGCGGCCCCCACCCCAGATCACCACCGGGGTGATGACATATCCCGATCGGGTCGGGTAGTCATCGAGCAGGCCCAGCACCGCCGAGTCCGGCAGCCTGATGCCGATCTCTTCGTCCAATTCGCGCAGCGCGGCCTCGATCGCGGTTTCTCCCGGGTCCACGCGTCCGCCCGGCAGTGCCCACTGGGCGGCATGCGCACGGAGCCGAGATGCTCTGCGACACAGGAAGAACGCCGCACCCCCTGACACGTCGACCATGCGGCCGTCGAGTCCGGGCTCCGGCATCGGGCGCCCCCCGATCCACTCGTCGACCGGCGCCGGATCCACCCGGTCCTCGCCGACTTCGGAGTCCACCAGCACCACCGCAACCGCCGCGTGCCGCTTGGTCGGATCGGTGACGGCGCGGCGCTCGTGCGACGTCAGGCGGGCCCGAATCCGCAAACGCAGCGCCTCGTCATAGGTGATCGTCACCGGTCGACCCTATGCCCGGCCACCACCCCGGTGGCTTACCTGTTGCGCGTGGGCGTCCAACATCTGGCGGATCCGATCGACGGCGTCGCGGATCTCCTCGGCGACGCGACGCTCGGGCTGGTCTTGACCCGCGGGCAGGAATCGGCGCCAACTGCCCCACCACGTGCCCAGGCCGGGACCGGGTTCCCGGGCGGTGACATCCCAGACCGTCTCCAGCACGGCCGCCCCGGCACGCGGCGGCGCCACCACCTTGATGGTGATGTCCACGTCATCGAAGTGGAGATAGGCGGCGGCCTTGGTGATCCGAACCTCCCGCACGCCACAAAGCTGGGCGGTATCGATGCTGGGCATCTCGGCATGGCTTTGCATACGGTGCACGGACCAAACATCGCACGAAGTCATCGATGCGCGACACCTCCGATCGGAGGTTTGACCACCGGCGTCTCGGCCCGCGTTCGGCCAGTCACGAACCGGCAAGCGCGTGCCGGGGAAGCGGCAGCGAGCCCGCGATTCCCGTCGTTTAGCCGCCAAATGTCAACCCCCGCTCGGACATTCACCCGATTCGTCGGTGTCGGCCGCGAAGGCCGCCGCGGGCGGCGACAGCCGGGGCAACCCCAGCTGGGTTCCGGGATTCCAGACGGCGCTGCCCCAGCATCGGGGAGGACATATTGCCCGAACGGGACGCAGGAGATTAATTTCGAGTCAACCAGCGCCAACGACGGCGAAGCTGGCCAAGGAGGTCCACGCACCTGGACACCAATCCTGAGTTCAACGCGGTGTTGGCGCTGCTCGACAGAACAGCGGCGCTGCGCCATGGTGCCGATGTCGTGCACCGGCGCTTGGGTGCGGACCTGGCGGCCGGAGCCAATCGGATCGCCGAGGACGACACCATGGAAGTGGTCGCGGTCGTGGGCGGCCGCACCGAAGAACTCAACGGCTTGGTCATCGGGCCGCAGGAAGGGCTCGGCGGGCAGGCGGCGGTGCTCCGCCGAACTGTCGCGGTGCACGACTACTGCATGAGCCGGGACATCACCCACGACTTCGACCACGCGGTGCGCGCGGAGGGGTTGCGGGCGGCGATGGTTGCCCCGATCGTGCGTGCCCACCGGCTCTACGGGCTGCTCTACGCGGCCCGGCGGTCGCCGGTGGCCTGGACCGACCGTGACCGGGCGGAGCTGCTTTCCCTGGCGCGGCAGACGGCGGTCGCCATGGAGGTTGCCGACAGCGCCCGGGAGATGGCCGAGGTCGCCGCGTTCGGCGAACGCCAACGCCTGGCGATCCGGTTGCATGATTCCGTCGGCGCGACGTTGTTCAGCCTGCGGGTGGCGTTGATGTCGGCGCAGGAGGAAACCGAGCCCGGCCGTCGCGAAGAGCTGCTGTCGGATGCGCTGGTGCTCACCGAACGCGCGACGTCGGAGTTGCGGGCTCAGACCTTGTCGTTGCATGACCTGCCGGAGGACAAGGCGCTGGCAGTCACGCTGGAAGGTGATTGCCGGGACTTCGCCACGCGCACCGGTACCGCCGCGGAACTGGTGGTCTTGGGCGACCTGCCGCTTCTGGATTCGGCCAGGACCGATGCGCTGCGTCGCACCGCCCGCGAAGCCCTGCTCAATGTGGAAAAACATGCCGGTGCTCACTCGGTGGTGGTCAGCCTCTACCGCGCAGAAGACGGTGTCGGGCTGACCGTGGCCGACGACGGTACGGCCCCCGACATCGCGTCCGAGCACCGGCGCGGGTTGGGGCTGCGGGCCACCGTCGAGCGCATCGAACGGGTGGGCGGGTGGTTGTCGTGCACGGCCAATGAGGAGGGCGGCGGCACCGTACAGGCGTGGGTTCCCGCGGCTAGAGCATTCCGGCCTGTTGGGCCTTGATCACCGCGTCCAATCGGTTGCGGGCATCGAGGTGCGCCAACAGCGACTGCACGTAGGACTTCACGGTGTTGGGTGCCAGCTGCAGCTTTTGGGCGATCTGCGCGTTGGTCTCGCCGATCGCCAGCCGCTCTAGCACCTGATACTCGCGCCGGGAAAGCTCCAGCGGATTGCCGGTGCTGATCACCGGGTCGCAGAATCGCCGTCCGGCGGCGACCTCTTCGATCGCGGTGACCAGTACGGCGCACGCGTTGTCCTTGTGCACCACCGCGTCCATCCCGACCAGTCCCGCAACCTGACTCACCGTCGGCTTGCTGTCCCCGGTGAACAAGATGAGCTTGACGCCCAGGCAAGCCCCTCGCAGCGCGGCGGCGGCTTCCGGCAGCGCCATGTCGGGCAGATGCAGATCCAACAACACCACGTGCGGCCGTTCGGCAGCGGCGACCGCGACGCCGGTTTTCACATTGCGTGCGCCCGTGCACATCTGGACCCTCGGGTTGCCCTGCACGAGCCGCTCCACGCCCAGATGCACGATCGGATGGTCATCGACCACGAGTACGCGCACCGCCTCAGGGGCTGTGTTCGCGGCAGCGGAATGCACAAGTGAGCCGTCCTGGCTTCCTCCGTGCGGATGCACGATTCGACTGTAGCCCCATGCCGGTTGGCTCCCGGGCAAAAGCCGTCGTCGCGACCTCCGATCGGAGGTAGTGCAGACCGGCGGGTGGTGTGATCCTGGTCTCAGCAGTGCTGAACTGCGCACGGGCTTGTACATAGGGGCAAGAGGAGAACGCCAATGACGGCATCGATCACAACCCAGCACGAGAAGATCAAGTCTTTCGACTGGGAGCCCAGCTACTTCCATCGAGACGCGTTGTACCCGACCAAGTACAAGATCCCGCCAAGGACCAAAGACCCGTTCCGCACCCTGGTGCGCGAGTACGTGGGCATGGAGGAGGAAAAAGACAGCCGCCAATACGGTGCGCTCGAAGATGCGTTGAGCCGGATGAACAACTCGGCTCAGGTCGAGCCGCGTTTCATGGAGGTCTTGAAGCCGGTCCTGGCCTTCGTCGACTTCGGTGAGTACGCCGCGATGAAATGCACGGCCATGCTCATCGACACGGTGGAAAACCCCGAACTGCGCCAGGGGTACCTGGCCCAGATGATCGATGAAGTGCGCCATACCAATCAAGAGGCGTACTTGATGCGCTACTTCGCCAAGCACGCGCCCGACCCCGCCGGGTTCAATTCCGGCTTCGAGATGCGCGCCAACGACCCGATCGGGCGACCGGCGCGGGCCGTGTTCGAAGCGTTCATGAACGACGACCCGATCACCAATTCGCTCAATCTTCAGGTCGTTGCCGAGACCGCCTACACCAACCCGCTGTTCGTGTCTTTGACCGAGGTGGCGGCCGCGAACGGGGATCAGGCGACCCCGTCGGTCTTCCTGTCGGTCCAGTCCGACGAGGCGCGGCACATGGCAAACGGCTATGCGACGCTGGCGGCGGTACTGAGCGAACCCGACAACTTGCCGATGCTCCAGGAAGACTTCGACACGGCGTTCTGGCGTCAGCACGCCTTCATCGACAACTTCCTCGGTGGCGTCAACGACTACTTCTCGAAGGCTCGGGTGAAGTCCTACAAAGAGTTCTGGCAGCAATGGATCTGGGAGGACTGGGCCGGTAGTTACATCGAGCGGCTGGAGCCGTTCGGCCTGCATGTGCCCCGGTGGATGGACGACGCCAAACGGCACGTGGAATGGGGCGGTCACACGGCGGCGATGGTGTCCGCAGCGTTGTGGCCGGTGCATGCCTGGCGGTCGGACTACATGACCGACGAGGACTTCACCTTCTTCGAAGACAAGTACCCCGGCTGGGAGAAGTACTACGGCGACTTCTGGCGCGCGTACCGGCAGATGGCCGATCCCCGCAACGGCCAACTCGCGCTCGGACTGTTCCCGGCCATGCCCCCGATCTGTCGGGTATGCCAGATGCCTGCGGTCTTCCCCAGGATTGACGTCAACGAGATCCGGCTATCGGTCGACAAGGCCGGCCAGCGGCACGCATTTTGCTCGCAGGCCTGCCAGCACATCTTCCGCCAGGCCCCGCATCGGCACACCGGCAAGACCTGGTGGGAAGTCAATGACGGCATCGAGCTGTGGCGCTACATCGAGATCAATCATCTGCTTCGATCCGATGGCAAGACGCTGATGGGGCAGCCGCACGTGCACACCGACGAACGCTGGCTGTGGACCATCGACGACATTCGGCGCACCGGGGTCGCCATCCAGGATCCGCTCAAAGCGCTTCCCGCCGAAGCCTTCACGGAGATCTGATGACAACCGGAGCAATTTCCGAAGGCGCGACTCCCGAGGCTATTGGTGAGGGGTTCTACTCGGAGCGCGAGCTGACCTACATCCAGCCCCAGAAGCGCCGACTGTCCGAATACGAGGCCGTCATCTGCAACGCCCAGCCCGACATGGGCCAGTTCGACTCCGGCGGTTGGTATCTACTGCGCCCGGACGGGCTGGGCTGCCAGGACGCCCGGACAACCGCACTGGTCCACCCGAATTGGTTCGACTATCGCGACCCATCCGGGCTGTGGCAGCGGTCCTACATCAACATGGCGGCCCAACAGGAACGGTCCATCGCCGGGGCAAGTTCATCGGCGAAGGCCAACGGCGCATTGGGCGAGATCGCACCGGACTGGCTGCACCTCGTGGCGCGCTACTACGAGGCGTACGGCTCCTTCGAGTGGGGGATGTTCAAGGCGCACGCGTTCGTCACCAGGGAGGCCTTGTCGGACACGCTGTCGATGACATACACCTTCAGCGCGATGGACCGGCTTCGGCACCAGCAGGACATCGCTCTCTACAGCCTGGGCCTCTACGAACAGGCGCCCGGCTACACCGAAGGGGCCGGCCGGGAGGCCTGGCTCAACGACCCGGCCTGCCAGGGGGCCCGCCGCCTGGTCGAACGGCTCCTTTCGCTGCGGGACTGGGGCGAGATGGTGACGATGACCAATCTGGTGGTGGAGCCGCTGATTGCCACGGTGATCGGCAGCGAGTTCTTCCGCCGGCTGGCCCCGTTGCACGGGGACCCGGTCACCGCGGTGATCGAGATGACGGTGGAGGCCGACCGGCGTCGCAACCGTGCCGCAACGCAAGCGCTGGTCAAGATGCTCACCGCCGACACCGACCGCGCGGGCCGGCCGGTACCGGCGGCAGAAAACCGCGACCTCATGCAGCGCTGGGTGGATTCCTGGTATCCGGACGCGTTGGCCGCCGTCGATGCGTTGTTGCCGGTCTTCGACGCCGCCCCGGTCGGTTCCGGTGGTGGTGAACAGGCCAAACGGCGCGTCGTCAGCGCGACCGCAGACATCCTCGAGCTGGCGGGCCTGCGCGCGCCGGTGGAGGTGACGTCATGAGCGCCAGCGAACAGCACGCGTCCACGACCGTCGGCATCGTCTTGATGAAGAGCGAAGAGGCCGACGCGACCGTCGCCTACTTCACCGCGGAATGCCCGCAGGTCCGGATCCAGGACAGACACACGTTCTACCTGTGCGAGACCGAGGGCATGATCCGCATCCCGTTGGCCGAGGTCGAAGAGTTCCTCGGGAAGCCGCTGACCATGTCGCGTTTTCTGGTGGTCATGTCGAGCTACTACGGGCGCGCCCGGGTCGAGGACGACGCGTTCATCATCACCTCCGAGATGTCCCAGCTCGAACCGGCGAGCAGCTGAGCAGCACCATGGCGCGGGTAACCCTCGAGCCCGGGGCCGAGGAATTCCTGGTCGGCCCCGACGAGGACATTCTGTCTGCGGCCCTGCGTAGCGGCATCAATCTGCAATACGGATGCCGGCACGGCAACTGCTCATCGTGTAAGCACTGGCTCATCGACGGTGACGTCGATGACTCGGCGGCCTCGGTGTACGCGATCCCGCGGGACGAACGCGAGAACGGGGCGATTCTGCTCTGCTGCACGTTTGCCCGCAGTGATCTGGTCATCGAGATCCACCAGAACGACGGCGCCGAGGCGCTGCCACCGATGACCCCGCCCAGCCGAAGGCGGGCGAAGGTCCTCGGGCTGCGGACCCGGACCTCGAACCTGATCGAGCTGCGGGTGGAACTCGACGATCCGCTGAGCTTTCGCGCCGGTCAGTATGCGGAGTTCACCCTGGATAGCGGTGAACGCCGCTCCTACTCACTGGTCAACCCGCCGAGTTCGGCGCGCGAGCTGACCTTCTGCATCAAACGCGTGCCGAATGGCTTGTTCAACAAGGTGCTGGACCGGATCGAACCGGGCTCCACGCTGCATCTGGAAGCGCCGTTCGGCACCATGTTTCTGCGCGACACCGAGCATCCGGTGATCGCCGTCGCGACCGGCTCCGGGATCGCGCCCATCCTGTCCATGCTCACCGATGCCGCCGAACAGCACCCGGACGTGCCCTTCCGTTTCTATTACGGAGCACGCTTCGTCCGCGATCTGGTGTACCTGGATGAGATCGCGGCGCTCTCGACGCGATTGAAGGATTTCCGGTTCATTCCGTGCCTGTCGCAGCAGGCGCCCGACCCGGTGCCCAACGGTCGATCCGGGCGCGTCACCCGGGCCATCGCCACCGACATCAGGGACGCCTCACCCTATGCCGCCTACCTGTGCGGCGCGCCCGAGATGTGCAACGACGTCGGCCGGCTCCTAGAGGCGAAGGGCCTGCCCGAGGCGCGCATCCACGCCGACAGGTTCTATCCGGCCGTGGAATCGATCTCGGTATGACACCGCGCACCACCAAACCGGCGAACCACCTTGACCAGCAACGTGCCGGGGGTATCTGATGACAACCATGGCCACGCCGTCCACATAGCCCTCTAAGAAGCTCTCCAACAACGCAATTCGATCAGGAGCGCATCATGAAGACCACAGCAGCCGTGTTGCTGGAAGCGGGCAAGCCCTTCGAGATCATGGAACTCGAACTCGACGGCCCCCGCGTCGGCGAAGTACTGATCAAATACACCGCCGCGGGTTTGTGCCACTCAGACCTGCACCTGACCGACGGCGACCTGCCACCGCGGTATCCGATTGTCGGCGGCCACGAAGGATCGGGCGTCATCGAGGAAGTCGGTCCCGGGGTCAGCAAGGTCAAACCCGGGGACCACGTCGTGTGCTCCTTCATCCCCAACTGCGGCACCTGCCGATACTGTTCCACCGGACGGCAGAACCTTTGCGACATGGGCGCGACCATCCTCGAAGGATGCATGAGCGATGGCAGCTTCCGCTTCCACCGCAAGGGGGTGGACTTCGGTGCGATGTGCATGCTCGGCACCTTCTCCGAGCGCGCCACCATCTCGCAGCACTCGGTGGTCAAGATCGACGACTGGTTGCCACTGACCACCGCGGTGCTGGTGGGCTGCGGAGTTCCGACCGGCTGGGGTACCTCGGTATATGCCGGGGGCGTGCGGCCCGGCGACACGACGGTCATCTACGGCGCGGGCGGGCTGGGCATCAACGCCGTACAAGGAGCGGTGAGCGCCGGAGCCAAACACGTCGTGGTGGTCGATCCGGTTGCGTTCAAGCGGGACACCGCGCTGAAATTCGGCGCTACCCATGCCTTCCCCGACGCGGCCAGCGCGGCCGCGAAGGTCAACGAAATCACCTGGGGCCAAGGCGCGGACCAAGCGCTCATTCTGGTCGGCACGGTCGACACGGAAGTGGTCAGTGCCGCGGCTGCGGTGATCGGCAAGGGCGGCACCGTGGTCATCACCGGGTTGGCGAATCCGGAGAAGCTCACGGTGCAACTGTCGGGCCTGGATCTGACCCTCAACGAGAAGACGATCAAGGGCACACTGTTCGGATCGGCCAATCCCCAATACGACATCGTGCGCCTACTCCGGCTCTACGACGCCGGCCAACTCAAACTCGACGAGCTGATCACCACCCAATATCGACTCGAAGATGTCAACCAGGGCTATCAAGATCTGCGCGACGGCAAGAACATTCGCGGCGTGATCGTCCACGACTGAGGTCAAACATTCATGCTTGGCCAGCGCACCGCGTTGGTAGGTTGGAAACCCCCGCGAAGGAGAATTTTCATGAGCGATAGCGACATGTTCGACGCCGCCCGTGCCGCGGGCTCACCCATCGAACAAGCGATCGCGGTGTTCATGCTGCACCCGGACACCTTCGCCGAAAGCATCGAGGCCGGATACGAGCACCCGTTCGCGGGATATGTGGCAGGCCGCGCCGGTGTACTGGGCGAGACCACCGGCGTCACGGTGCATTCGGTCTTCGCGGTATTCGAACCCAGTTTCATCCATGGGATGTGGGAAACGGGCATCGCGGTTCGCGGCGCGATCGGTGCGGCCGAGCTCTACTGGGACCAGGTCGCCGGCTTCGCCCGCAAGTATCTGGCCGCCGCCACGGGGCTGGATCGCATCGCGGCGCTGGGCGAGAAGATCATCGCGGCGACACCGGACGCGGGCCTGCCGCTGTATGCCGGGTGGCGCACCATGGCGTTGGCCGACGACGCCGCGGCGCGGGCGCTGCAGGTGATGTTTGTCTTGCGGGAGCTGCGGGCCGGTGTTCATTTCAACGCCCTCACCATTTCCGGCATCACCCCGGTCGAAGCACACATGCTCAACAAGGGACATGAGTACACGACCATGTTCGGCTGGCCCGAGCCGTTCGCCGATGGCACGGACAAGAAGGACCGCTACGCCGCGGTCGAGGAGGCGACCAACCGCCGGATGGCCGAGATTTTCGGTGCCGCGCTCGACGATGGCGAGGCCGACGAGCTGGCCCGATTGAGCACCGATGCCCTGGCGACGCTGAAGGCCAGCGCAGCCAGCTGAACGGGCGCGTTTGCGCGGCGCGACCGCAACATCAGCGCTCCAGCGTTTTACTCAGCAACGCCGCCAGGCGCTGCTGTTCCCTGGTGCTCAACCGCCCCAGCATTGGTGCGATCCGCTGCTCAATCGCCTTGGTGGTTTCCTGCTCCAGGCGGCGGGCCCCAGTGGTGAGGTTCACCCGCACCGCGCGGCCGTCGTTCTCATCGGCGGTCTTGACGACCAGGCCGCGCGCCGCCGCGCGCTCGATCAGCCCGCTGACCGTGGAGCGCTCCAAGCCCGTGTAGCTCGCCAGCTCGCCCATCGTCGGTTCGCGATCGCGCATGATGCCCAGCACGCGCAACTGCGTCAGCGACAGGTCGTGTTCGGCGGCCACTTCGGTAAGCACCGCCATCAGCGCAAAAGATGTTTGCACCAGCGCATCTCGCAGATCATCCGCGAGTTGTTTGCCGGGCGAACCGTCACCACTCATGGCGACAACCATATCCAAATAGATTGGATTGCGAACTATAATAGTTCGTAGTACCATATTTTTACTCGAATCCACCCCTGGCAATCGCGCGGAGTCGCCCGCGCCGCGCAAGACCGGGGAGAAAATGGACACCATGAAAGCCGCGATCGTCCGCACCTTCGATGAGCCGCCCCACTTCGGGGACTTCCCCGATCCCACCTCATCCAAGCCGGGGGAACTGATCGTCGACGTCGTCGCCACGGCACTGCATCCGCGGGTTCGCGCCCAAGCCGACGGGTCGCACTACACCAGCACCGGCGAGCTTCCGTTCGTGCCCGGTATCGATGCCGTGGTCCGCGACGCCGAGGGCACGCTCTACTACGCCCATCTCGCGGACACCACGCTGGGCACCATGGCGCAGCGGACAATCATTGACCAGCAGTGGGCCGTCGCGCTGCCCGACGACGCCGATCCGGTCACGGTGGCCGCCGCGGTCAACCCCGTGCTCTCGTCGTGGGTGGCGCTACGAAATCGGATCAACTTCAAACCCGGATCACGAGTCCTGATCCTCGGCGCGACAGGCAGCTCCGGGGGCATGGCAATCCAGGTCGCGAAACGTTTCGGAGCCGCGGAGGTCATCGCCGCCGGACGCAATCGTCAGCGGCTCAACGAACTGACCTCGTTGGGCGCCGACCGCACACTCACCCTTGATCAGCTCGGAGCGGCCGGCGATGTCGACGTCGTCCTCGACTATGTGTGGGGACCGCCCACCGCCAAAGGCATGGTCGACCTGGTCACCAATCGTCGCGACCCGCACGAAGAGCTCATCTGGATCCAAATCGGCTCGACGGGTGGCCCCAGCGCCGATATCGTCTCGGCGGCCCTGCGCTCCACTCGCCTGCAGATCGTCGGGAGCGGCATCGGCTCCGTATCCGAACGCGACATCCGCAACGACATTCCCGGGATCGCCCAAGCCGTCGCCGCGGGCGAATTCGAGGTCCGTACCCAGGCGATGCCACTAAGCGACGTAACGTCGGCCTGGACGCGCCCGCTGGGCGCGGACCGGCGCGTTGTGTTTCTTCCCTAGACCGCCAACAGCGCGATACCTCCGTCGGCGCCCGCGCCGCCCGCCGTAATCCGGATCAGGCGTGACGGGCGACCTCATGAACGAGCTGGATCCGCGAGGTCAGCCCGAGTTTGGTGTAGACGTGGGTGAGGTGGGTTTGCACGGTACGCGGTGAGATGAACATCCGCGCGGCGATGTCCTTATTGGACAGCCCTTCCTGAACCAGTCGAACGACGTCATGCTCGGTGGGGGTGAGCGAACCCCATCCGCTGCTGGGCCGCCTGCGCGTGCCCCGGCCACGCCGCACATAGCTGATCACCTCGTCCGTCGAGATGACCGCGCCCTGTCCCCACACCGCGGCAAAGTCCTGCTCCCCCAACTCGTTGCGAAGTTCGGCGAGAACGACTTCGCAGTGCGCGTCGAGGATTTTCAAGCGGACTTCGCCGGTGCGGTGCCGAATCGCCTCAGCGGAAGCTAACAACCGGGCGGCCTCTCGGCGATCGCCCTCAGTGGCTGCCAGCTCGGCGAGACATTCCAAGGTGTCGGCGACTCCTAGAGTCGTCCCGTTGGCCGCGCTACACGACAGGGCGGCATGGCTATCCCGATCGGCCTGCCCCAGTTCACCCTGCGCCAGCGCGACCCGCGCCCGGGCCGTCAGCGCCACCGATAGGTAGCAGCCGTAGCTGGTCGACACGACGTCGTCGGCCCAACGGCGCGCCGCGCTCAGGTCCCCACTCACCAACGGCGCCAACGCCCCAAAGGGAAAAACGCCGGCCATCTGCGGGTCCATACCCACGAGTTCGCGGGCCTTCTGATAGGCCTGCCAGGCCGCCGTCGCATCCCCTGCGGCCTGGCACGCAATTGCGGCTGTCGCATAGCCGAGCCCCTCGTTGGCGCCCACCAGCTCCGCCGAACTGGTGAAGACGGCATCCGCGCAGGCGCACGCACCGTCTGCGTCACCGACGTAGGCATAGGTAAATCCCTGCACCACTTGACTTATCATCAGCAGCAACAGATCGTGGGCCGCGCTGGCTTCAGCGATTGCCTCGCCGAGTTGGTGCAGTGCTCCGATTGGATCTCCCCGCCAGGCCCGCACCCAGCCGAGCGCACCGCGGCACTCCCGAGACGTCGTGCGATCGCCGATCGCCTCCGCGATCCGCAGCCCCTCCTCGCCCGCCGCCTCGAGCGCAATCGGGTCTCCGGCGGCCATCGCCGCCCGGGTCTGCAGGCTCAGGATCTGGCTCAATCGCCAGGAATCCCCGAGTTCACGCGCGAGCTGGGCCGCCTCATCGAAGTAGGGGCGCGCGACGTCGGCGTCGTAGGCCGTGATCACTCCGCGGGCGACGAGCGCGCGGATCAACAGTGCGGGGTCGGCCAGCTCTCGCGCAATCGTCAGGGCACGCTCGGCGTCATCAAACCCTGCCATCGACCCCGTCCACGCCAACAACGTCACTTTGTCGGCGAGCGCGCGCGCCAGGGTTGAAGGAGAAACCTGGACATCCTCATTACCCAGCCCAGCTTCATTACCCAGCCCGGCTTCCAACCAGGCCAGTCCCTCTCGGCCCTGGCCGCGCGTCATCCACACCGGGTGAAGCGAAGTGGCCAGCTCCAGTGCGCTGTCGAAGTCGCGCGTCTCCAGGCTCCATCCGAACGCGCTTCGTAGATTGTCGAGCTCCTCCTCGGCCTGCGCGAGCCTGCGTTCATGGTCGGTGCCTGTGGGCGCGTCCAACAGCTTCGCCACTGACTTGTAGTAAGTGACGTGGCGCGAGCGAACCGCCTCGACTTCGCCGGATTCCGCGAGCTTCTCTTGGGCGTATTGACGCACGGTCTCGAGAAGCCGGTAGCGCGTTGGGCCCCCGCCGCTTTCGGCGATCACAAGCGACTTATCGACGAGCAGCGCGAGTTCGTCGACGACCTGGTAGCGCTGCACCTGCGAGTCACCCGCGACGGCTTGGGCGGCGTCGAGGTCGAAGCCCCCGAGAAAGACTGCGATTCGGCGGAACAGCACCCGCTCCGGCTCGGTCAGCAGCGCATGGGACCAGTCCACCGACGCCCGTAGGGTCTGCTGGCGACGCACCACGGTTCGTGCGCCACCGGTGAGTAGCCGAAACCGGTCATGCAGGCCCGTGCGGATCTCCTCGATGGACAGGGCTCGGACTCGCGCGGCGGCCAGTTCGATCGCCAACGGCATGCAGTCCAGCCGATTGCAGATCTCGGTGACCGCGGTCGTGTTGTCGTCGGTCACCGCGAAGTCCGGGCGAACGCGCCGCGCCCGGTCGGTGAATAGCTCAGTGGCTTCGGTCACCGACAGCGACGGCACCAGGAACGTCACCTCGCCCGGCACACCGAGGGGTTCTCGGCTGGTGGCGAGTAGCCGCACTGCCGGACAGCGGCCGGTCAATTCCAGCAGCAGGGCAGCCGTCGCATCCAGTAGGTGCTCGCAGTTGTCGAGCACGACGAGCACCTGGTGCTCACCTATGAACCGAGCGAGCGCATCCACCGTTGAGCGCCCCGGTTGATCGGACAGGCCCAGTGCGCGGGCCACCGTCACCGGAACGGCCTCGGCGTGGCTGACCGGCGCGAGGTCGACGTACCAGAGGCCGTCACCGAATTCGTCCACCGCGCTGGCCGCGATCTCCACCGCGAGGCGTGTCTTGCCAGCACCCCCAGCGCCGGTCAACGTGACGAGCCGGTTGTCCGCCAACAGGGACCGCACGTCCGCCATCTGCGCGATACGCCCCACGAACCGGGTCAGTCGCGCCGGCATCCGGTGCACAGCAATGGATTTGGTAGTCCGCAGCGGTGGGAAGTCATTTTGCAGGCCGGAATGACACAGCTGCACCACGCGCTCCGGCCGGGGCAGGTCCCGCAGCGGGTGCAGCCCTAGATCAGCCAGCCAGGCCCCATCCGGCAGCTGGTCGACAACCAGCAGTTGCGTGGCACCGGATATTACGGTTTGGCCGCCGTGGGCCAGTTCGCGTATGCGTGCGGTGCGATTGATGGTGGGTCCGATGTAGTTGGTCGGGTCATTGGGGTCGCGCAACTGGATATCGCCGGTGTGTACGCCGATGCGCAGCCGGATCGGCCCCAGCGGTGATCGCTGCAAGTCCAACGCGCATGCGATGGCCTCGCGAGCGGAAGCGAAGGCGACCACGAAGCTGTCACCCTCACCCTGCTCGACCGGCCGCACCCCATGATGAGTCGCGACGGTCGTGGCCAGCACGGAATCAAGGCGCGCGACGGCTGCCGTCATCGGCTCGGGCTGGTTCTGCCACAGCCGGGTAGAGCCTTCGACATCGGCGAGCAGCAAGGTGACCGTTCCGGTCGGCAGCAGCTCGCCCATGTCGACATCACTCCAGTCCACCAGCGGTGCTTCCGCGCGTGGGTCGATCTCGCTCATGCTAGCCAGCATCGCTGGGGTGTAGGTGGCGAAACATCGGCGTCAGCGCGTAGGTGCGCTCTCGGCACTGCGCAAATCTACGACCCCGCTGGCGCAGATCTACGCGTCGTGGCCGATGGTCGGCGGTCCGCACAGCCTCATCGTTGAGCCCGAGACGCGCCCGAGGAGGAGATCATGACCAGCACCGTTGACCGCCAGGTCGCCCCGAATGTCTTTGCCGCCGGTCTGCCGAACATTGACTACCAGAACGCACAGAGCCCCGATGAGGCCCACCAGATCCTCGCCGAAGCGCGGTGCCGGTCGCCGATCGCCCTCGGCCCGCATGGGCCCGAACTCTTGACCTACGACTTGGTGCACACCGTGCTGCGCGACCCTCGATTCCGGATGCCGCCGGGCATGTTCCTTGCCGCCCAGGGCATCACGTCCGGACCTCTGTGGGATCGGCTTGCCGCCAACCTGATCAGTCTTGACGGCCCCGCGCATCATCGGCTGCGCCGGCTGGTGTCGCAGGCCTTCACCCCCCGCGCGACCGGGCGGTTGAACACCACGATCACCGAGGTCATCACCGATTTGGTCGACCGCTGTGCCGATCGTGGACGTTGTGATGTGGTCGCCGATATCGCTCGCCGGTACCCGATCCCGATCATCTGCGCGCTGCTGGGAGCACCGGCGGGTGACTGGAAACTGTTCTCCGGCTGGACCGACGACATCCTCAAGGCCTTCAGCTGGGATGCCGCCGCCCAGCAGCCAGCCATCCTGGCGGCCTGGGACGAGCTCGACGCCTACATCGACGACATGGTGGCCGCGCGGCGCGGCAGCTTGACCGAGGACCTGATCTCCGCGCTGATCCGCGCCGAAGACGACGGTGATTGCCTCAGCTCCGACGAGTTGCGGATGCTCGTCGCGGGGCTGCTCATCGGCGGCACCGACACCACGCGAAACCAGCTCGCCGCCTCGGTGCAAGCCCTATGCGATCACCCTGACCAATGGGTACTGCTGGCCCAACATCCCGACCTGGCGGCCAACGCCGCCGAAGAGACGATGCGCCACTCGCCGATCACCTTCAGCACATTGCGAATCGCGCTGGACGACGTCGAATTGGCCGGCGTGATGATCCCGACCGGCACGCTGGTGATCGCCAACACCGGCGCCGCCAACCGCGATCCGGCGCTCTACCGTGATCCCGACCGGCTAGACATCAGCCGCCCGATCGCGGGGCCCATCCAAACCTTCGGTGCCGGTATGCACTACTGCCTGGGCGCCAATCTCGCCCGCCGCGAACTCACCGAAGCCCTCCGGATCATCACCCAGCGCATGCCCGGAGCCCGGCGCACCGGCGCTGCCCCATGGAAGTCGCTGACCGGGCTGAGCGGACCGACAACGTTGCCGATCGAGTTCGACGCCGGGCATTGAGCCGCGCCGAGCCGCACTACCGGCGGTCGTCGCCACCCGAGGCCGGCTCCACCCGCACGACGATCGCCTTCGAGACCGGGGTGTTCGACTTTTCCGCGGTGTGGTCCAGCGGCACTAGTGGATTGGTCTCCGGATAGTAGGCCGCCGCGTTGCCGACCGGAGTCGAATAGCCAATCACCAGAAAGTCTTTTGCCCGCCGCTCCTGCAGATTGCCGCCCGCATCGTGGTATTCCGACACCAAATCGACACGCTCCCCCGCCGTCAGTCCCAGCGCTTCGATGTCGGAGGGATGCATGAACACCACCCGCCGGCCACCCTTCACCCCGCGATAGCGATCATCGAGCCCGTACACCGTGGTGTTGTACTGGTCGTGGCTGCGCAGCGTTTGCAGGATCAGTCGTCCCGGTGGCACCGGAACCCACTGCAGTGGGCTGACCGAGAAGTTCGCTTTTCCGGTGCTGGTGGGAAATTCGCGGGCATCGCGCGGCGGATGGGGCAGCTGGAAGCCGTCGGGCTGACGCACCCTGAGGTTGTAGTCCGCACATCCGGGCACCACGGAGGCGATGGCGTCGCGGATGGTGTCGTAGTCGCTCGCGAATCGCTCCCACGGAACCGGATGCTGCGCTCCGAGTAGGGTGCGTGCGAGCTGGCAGACGATCTGAACCTCGCTGCGCACCTGGTCGCTGGGCGGATGCAGGCTGCCGCGCGACAGGTGCACCATCGACATCGAATCCTCCACCGACACCACCTGCTTACGGCCGTCGCGAAGGTCGCGGTCGGTGCGGCCCAGGGTCGGCAGGATCAGCGCCGTGCTGCCGTGCACCAGGTGGCTGCGGTTGAGTTTCGTCGAAATCTGCACGGTCAGTGCGCAACTGCGCAAGGCCGCTTCGGTGACGGCGGTATCTGGAGTGGCCGATGCGAAGTTGCCACCCATCGCCATGAACACCGCCGCCTGCCCGTCGCGCATGGCCCGGATCGCGGCCACGGTGTCGTAGCCGTGTTTGCGCGGACTGTCGATGCCGAATTCGCGATCCAGCGCCGCCAGGAATTGTTCGGGCATCTGCTCCCAGATGCCCATCGTGCGGTCGCCTTGCACGTTGGAATGTCCGCGCACCGGGCACACACCCGCGCCTGGCTTGCCGATCATGCCGCGCAGAAACAGCAGGTTGGTGGCCTCGCCGATGGTGGCCACCGCGTGGCTGTGCTGCGTCAAGCCCATCGCCCAGCAAATGATCGTGCGCTGCGAGGCCATCACCATTGCCGCGATGCGCTCGAGCTGCGGCGCGCCAACGCCCGTCGCGGCCAGCACGGTGTCCATCTCGATCTGCAAGGTACGACGCCGATATTCATCGAACCCGGCGCAATGCTGGTCGACGAAGGCCTGGTCGACGACGGTGCCCGGGGCGCGTTCCTCGGCTTCCAGCAGCAGCCTGCCCAGCCCGGCGAACAACGCCATGTCGCCGCCGATGCGGATCTGCACGAACTCGTCGGCGATGGGCACACCGTGCCCGACCACCCCGTTCATCTTCTGCGGGTCTTTGAACCGGATCAACCCGGCCTCGGGTAGCGGATTGATGGCAATGATCTTTGCGCCGTTGGCTTTTGCCTTCTCCAGCACCGTCAGCATGCGCGGGTGGTTGGTGCCCGGGTTTTGCCCGGCGATGATGATCAGGTCGGCATGCTCGACGTCCTCGACGGTGACCGATCCTTTTCCGATCCCGATTGATTCGCTCAGGGCCGACCCCGAGGATTCATGGCACATGTTCGAGCAATCGGGCAGGTTGTTGGTGCCGAAGCTGCGGACCAGAAGCTGGTAGCAGAAGG
Source organism: Mycobacterium marinum (assembly GCF_003391395.1). Taxonomy (NCBI): domain Bacteria; kingdom Bacillati; phylum Actinomycetota; class Actinomycetes; order Mycobacteriales; family Mycobacteriaceae; genus Mycobacterium; species Mycobacterium marinum. The sequence continues at coordinate 139,371 of NZ_CP024190.1, read as the reverse complement.
CGGCCTCGTTGCTGGTACGCCCCGACGTATAGAACAGCGCCTCATCCGGGCTTCCCAGCGCCTTGAGGTGCTCGGCGATCAGCCGGTAGGCCTCGTCCCAGCCGATCGGCCGGTAATGGTCGTCGCCGGGCCGCAGGACCATCGGATGGGAAAGGCGGCCCTGTTGGGAAAGCCAGTATTCGGGCTTGGCCAACAATTCCGTGACCGAATGCCGGGCGAAGAATTCCGGCGTGACGGTGCGTCTGGTGGCCTCCTCGGCAACGGCCTTGGCGCCGTTCTCGCAGAACTCGGCCAGTTTGCGGCCACCTGGCTCTTCGGGCCACGCGCAGCCCGGGCAATCGAAGCCGTTGCGCTGATTCAGGCGGGCCAGCGCGGCCGCGGTACGAAATGCGCCCATCTGTTCCAGGCCACGCTGTAGCGACACCAGCACCGCGCGCACACCCGCGGCTTCGCGTTTGGGCGAGGTGACCGTGATCGAGTCCTCGTCGTATTCGGCGGGAACGTCACCAGATGCTGCCGAGCGCTGGAAGGCCACCTCGTCAAACTACATCGCCGGGCGCGTCCATCGGCAGGCCAACCGGCCGCGGCGAAACTCGCCGCCGCGCCCTTCGCGCGCCGGACCGGGCTAAGGTCCACTGAAGCAATGGCTTTCGCCGAGGCGGTGGTGGCGAACCGGCACCAATCCCGCCCGCGGCTCTACAGGTACATCCCGTGCGGCACCGTCGCCCGGTAGCGCCCGCTGCCCAGTTCAGCCAGCAGCGCTGCCGTGCTCACGGAGCCGCGATCGCCGGCCAGCACGGCGCGGCGGACGACTTCGCGGATATCGCTACCGCTGGTCCGCTCGGGGAGTGCGGCCACTACCGCCGCCGTGTCGACGGCCGCTCCCCCGGGAATGTCGCGGATCAACGCCGCCAGAATGCGGGCGGCGTCGGCGCGGTTGGGGTAGCCGACCTCGACGATGGAGTCGAACCGCCCGGTGCGCACCGCCGCCTTGTCCAGGGTCTCGGCGTCGTTGGTGGAGGCCAGGGTCAGGATGCGGGCCTCGGGCCGAATGTCCATTGCCGCCAACAGCTCCGAGAGGCCGCCATCACCGGCCCGGCGGTCCCGGCACCACAGGTCGACGTCTTCCAACACGATGAGCACCGGACCGCCGAGGCGCTGGGCCTCTTCCACAACGGCGGTCAGCAGGTCCGCCCCCGCTTTGGCCTCGACGTAGATGACGGTGAATTCACCGACCACCTCGGCCGCCACCACCGCGCTGACCGCCGACTTGCCGGTGCCGGGCGGGCCGCACAACAGCACACCGCGCCGTGCTCCCAGGCCGTGCGCGTTGAGCAGCTCGTGGCGGTCGCGCACCGAGGCGACACCGAGATCTACCTCGGTCCACACCGCGTCGGGGACGATGACGGTGTCGCGGGTCGCCGTCGATGGCAGGTCGATCACACTGAAGTTCAGGCCGTGGTTGTTGGTCGCGCGCACCGCTTCGCCCCGGTATGGGTTGAGTTCGTTGGCCCGTTCGGCGAGCCGATCCAGCACGGCTCGGGCATGGGCCTGGTTGTCCGGCGTTACGTACGCGCTGACCTCGGCGGAATGCATGACCGTCTCGCGCGCCTCGATGTGGATGACGCAACCCGTCTCAGCCAGCAGCGTCCCGGCCGGAAAGTGCACGCACAAGCACAGTGGGTGGCGGTAGCGGCGGCCACCGATCTCGGTCTGGGTCCACTTCGGCGGGTAGGCGTGCTCGCCCGGGCCGACTTCGCAGGCGTCCGCGTGTTGCTCGATCCATTCGGCCAGCGCCAGCGCGGTGGTCAACCGGGAAACGGGATTGAGATCGCGTTCTTCGTCCAGAAGGTGCCCGGAATCCGGCACGCCCAGACAGCGTGCGATGAAGCGATCGGCGTTCTCGCAACCTTCGCGCTCGGCGACGCCGATCAGCAACTCGCCGAGTGCGCGCAGCGCGGGCCGGACGCCGTACTCCAGCCCGTCCAGCCACGCGTTGACGTCCGTGATGGGCTGGCGGCGCGCCTCATCACCGCCGGTTAGGCCGGTGGTCAGGTCGGTCAGTTCATCGTTGGTCAGGGTCATGGCTGTCTGCTGGTCGGGTACCGGGTTGGATACTGGTCGGGCAATGGTCAACGGACCAGGATCACACCCGGCCAGCAGACGGTCAACCGATTTTGTTGCGGCCCGGCGCCCTCGGCCCGCCCGAGATGCTGTTCAGCTCTTGGGATCAGCGATCCAGCTCACGTCATAGTGCGGCACGTCCGGGTAGCCCCGGATGCCCGGGGCATCCGCTGGCAGTACCGCAAAGTGGCCCGGGATGCCCAGCGCCGCACAGCCGGTTTCCCAATTGGCGCACCAGATGCCCACCGCAACGGGTGCATAGAAGCGCGATGTCGTGGTGGCGAAAAAGTCGAGCCGCGCGACTCGCGTTGAGCCATTGCGGGATTCGGTCACCGCAACACATCGGGTGGTCTGGGCGTTGTAGGACGATGGCGACCATTGGCAGGCCTCGTAGCAGCGGCCAAATGCGGCGAACGGCGCGGTGTCGACGGCCAGCGGCACGCGCAGGTTCGGGTCCGCGAAAAACAAGGACGCCAGCGGCAGGCGACGGTTCTGGATCCGTTCTATCAGCCGAATGAACAAGGGCAGGAACCGTGATCGGTAACCCAAGGCACAGATACAGACCACGTGATCCTGGCTGGGGTCGAATCGATCACCCAAGTGTTCGACAACCCGGGTTTGGTTGGCGCCCGGGCCGATCCAGCAGGTGGCCACCCCCGTCCGGGTGGCGTGCAGCACCACCTTCTGCAGACTGCGGCCGACGTCGAGCAGCGCTAGCCGGTCGTAGTTTCGCGGTGCTATGGCCACCAGAAACTCGTGGGCTCCCTCGACCGTCCAGGCCAGCCGCGTGGCCCGAATGTACTCGAAACGGATTGGGCTGGTGCCGATCAGCCGGTCGCGATCAGTGCACGCCGCTGCCACTCGCATCAGCTCGCTCCGATCACGCTCAGTGAGGTCACGTTTTTGGAAGGAGTGGCACGAGCGTCGTGCGCGCATCATGTCGAAGGCATTCGGATGATCGCTGCGCCGCGGTAACGACTCGGCGGGCCGTAGCCCCCACTTCACGGTGATGACATCGAGGATCGATATCACCAGCAAGAGCAGGCCGATTCCCAACGGCGTCCACAACAGCAGCGGCTGCCACACCCCGATCAACCATCCGAGCCCCGCGACAGCGAGGAACACACCCGCAACGACCGCGGTGATCAGGTATTGCAGCCAACCGGTGAACTGCAACCGGACCTTGGTGCGCCACAGGATGGAGCGCCGCGACCTTTGGGTCGGGTACGTGTCGTGGTCCTGCGGCAGCTGCTGCGCGTCAGTCATCGTCGACCTCTCCATCTGGTCCCACCGGAGCCCGCTTAATGCAAGCGTACACTTGCATTAAGCGCTTTGGCTACGCTCTGATTCCGGACGTTCGGAGGCAAATGCCCAGATATATCGACGTCGATGGCCTATTCGACATAACGGTGACGGTTTTCGCCGAGTGCGGGTACCGGGCTACCACCACCCAGGAGATCGCCCGCCGGGCCGGCGTCAACGAGGTGACGCTGTTTCGCCGCTACGGCAACAAGGCCACGCTGATCAACAGCGCGCTCACCCACGCTTTGGCGAACTCCCCATTCGCGCGAGTGGTGGCCACCGATGATGTCCGGGGCGACCTCCTTGCACTGGTGACCGCCTATGCCGAGACCGTCCAGAAGTATGGGGGCGCGGTGGTGACTCTGGCGGTCGAGGTGCCCCGCAATCCCGAACTCGGTACGGCCATGGCGGCGCTGATGCCCAACCTGCACAACGCGGCGCAGGTGATCGCAACGCACCAGACCCAAGGCCAACTGGCACCCGGTGACCCCTACCAAAAGCTGGTGATGCTGCTTGGACCGCTGATGGCCGCCGGCCTGTGGTCGCGCACCGGGGCCGAAGCACTGGCATCGCAACTAGACTTCGGTGCCCTGGTCGCGGCATTCCTTGATGGACACCGCGCATCAGAAGGCCGTCGGTAGCCGCGTCCGGTTTGCCGCCCGCGAGGGCCCCGTTGTGCCGTGTCGGGAAACAGCGCGGCCCATCGTCGCTGAAAGCCCAAGGGGTCGTTACGTTCACCGAAGATGGTCAGCAGCCGACGATCGCTACGCCTTGCGGTCTTTGGAGAAACCTCGACTACGCTGCGATCTGCGGTGGTTGAAAACCACCGCCGGACCGAACAGCAGCAACGACAGCACCACCGAGACGATGACCAAGTTGGTCTGGCCGGCGGCCACCAGCACCGCGATCAGCGCTACAACGACGGCGCCGGCCACGAGGTAGGAGGCTGCACGGTAGTGCGGGCGCCAGGCACCCCACAGCGCCAGACCAAACGCGCCAGTCAGGATTGCGTTCGCTAGTACGTCCATTATTTGCTTCCCGTGAGGCATTGCAGCAGACCCCCGCCCGCCACGAGGGTGTTGAGACCGCCGGCCACAGCGACGGCGACTCCCGCCCCGGTCTCTGCTGTGAGCCCGCCGATGCCGGTGGTTATCACACCTGTGGCGAACTGTGTGGTCCGTCCGATCCAGTCACTGGTGCTGCAGTGGGTGCGGGCGTAGTCGATGTCGTTGACGTGCGCCTGTAGATCCGCCACCTGTCCGCGCAACCACGCGGTCTTGGGGTCGTTTTCGGGCAGCGACTGCACGAGCCGTTGCAGATTGTCCACAAGACCCTGGCCGGTCAGGTTGGCTTGATCATCGCCGAGGAGCATCTGCTGCAACTTAGGGCTCAGGCCAGCACCAGGCGGTGCTCCATGTGTTCCATCGGGGGTGTCCCATGGTGCAAATGGGGGTGGGTCGGTGGCGTCGTCTCGTGTGAAGTCGACCAACTGAACCCCGCCGCCGTTCTGCGCAAAGGTGACGCTACTGAGACCGGCGGTGGTGGCGGCAAGTTGGCCTGCAACCTTGACCTCGGCCCCGTCGAGCTGTTCGGCGCGCAAGCGGATGTCACCGGCGAATGCTTGCGCCTGAGCCTGTCGAGCGGCCTGCTCGGCGGCCGTAGCGCTAGCGCGGGTGTCGGTGACCGATAAGCCTTCTCCGACAGTGAATCCCGCGTTGTGGGCGTCCTCGACAGCATAGAGAACTCGCCTTTGGGCTGCGCTGATGTCGCTGGCACCATTGCGCGCGATCCCGGCCGCCTGACGCAGCATGTCGGCTTTTGCGCCGACAATCGGCAGGTCGGCGCTGGTCCGTTCCCGTAGCGCGTCCCCGCCAGCGCCGCTCCAGCCCAGGGCATAGGACTGGTTTCGCATCTGGAAGAACGCGTTTTCCCACTGATCGGCGGTCTTGGTCCAGTAGCCGGCCGCATCGATGAGGTGCTCGGTGCTCCACGCCCGGATTTGCGACAGGGTGGCCGGCATCTACACCACCCTCACCTGCGTCACGGCGGCCATCTCGCCCGCTGCGGTCGCCTCTTGGTTGGCGTAACTTGCGGCCGCAGCGGTCACCCCGGTAGCCGTAGCCTGAGTTCGGGTGGCCAAGGCCGCCGCAGCGCCGGCGATTGCTGCGTTGATGCCCTTCACCGTCGCCGTAGTGGCTTGGAATGGCTGGCCCGGTGCCGGCGGTGTTGCCCCGGTAGCGAGTCGGGCGCCAAGGCTCTGCCATTGGCTGGACGCAACCCCGAGCTGATCAAGTACGACCAGCAGTTGATCCGATCCCATCCGGGTGAGTCTAAGTCGAGGTCACGTGGAGGGGCTATTCAGGCCAATTCAAGACCGCCGAAGAAACGACACCGCCCACGGGGGCTGAGACAGAAAGCGATCACTCCCGAATCTCTGGAAACGAGACATCGCGACATGTTGCGCGTTCAGCCGAGACTCGACAGCCAGTCAGCGATCGCCTGGCCGATCTCATGCGGGCTGTCCTCTTGGATGAAGTGGCTACCGGGCACCGTCACCTCGGTCAGGTTGGTCCAACTTCGGCAGAACTCGCGTTGCGGTCCGGTGAGAATGGCACCGGGCTCGGCGTTGATAAACAGCTTTGGGAAATCCGCGGTGGGCAGCCACTGGGCGTAGTCGGAAGCGATCTGATGCACGTCGGCAGGCTCACCCTCGATTGGTATCTCACGCGGCCAGCTCAGCGTCGGCCGGCGGTGTCGCGGCTCGACGAACGGGCGCCGGTACTCGTCGTGTTCGGCGGGGGTGAGACCGCGCAGGATGGAACCGGGCAGGACCGCCTCCACAAACAGGTTCTTGTCAATGACCATCTGTTCACCCGCATCCGAGCGGAACCCCCGAAAGATTCCCGCTGCGGACTCGGGCCACTCCGCCCAAGTCACCGGCCGCACAATGGCCTCCATGAAAGCGATGCCGCCGATCCGCTCGCGGTGGCGATTGGCCCAGTCGAATCCGAGGGCCGAGCCCCAGTCGTGGATCACCAAAACGACATCATCGCCGAGGTCGAGCTGGTCAAGAAGGCCGTCGAGGTAATGCCGATGCTCAACGAAGCGGTAACTGCCCGGTCCGGTGTCATCGAGCTTGTCCGAGTCACCCTGCCCGATGAGATCGGGAGCGATACAGCGCGCGCGATCGGACACATGCGGAATGATGTTGCGCCACAAATACGATGAGGTCGGATTGCCGTGCAGGAACACAACCGTACGGCCCTCACCGCTTTCGTGGTACGCCATTTGCTTGCCATCAACGGCCAGGCGGCGTTTGGTGAGTGGAGTGGGATCGATCTCGGTCATCGGAGCCTCCAAGTGGGTCGGCGAGAATGCCTGGACTCGAGCGTAGTAGCCGGGCAGGCCGTATCGGCAGTCGATCGGTGGCGCCCCAGCCGGCACTGGGCTCAAGTCCCTTCTCCCACAACGCGGCTAACCCCACGGTTCGGGCCTTCAACATTGCCCGTACCCGGCATGCTGTCAGAGCCACTCCCAAATGAATGGTGATTGAACGGCGTTGCCGGAAAACGCGCGGGACCAAATTGCCCAATCAGTCAAAAATCAGTTTTCCCACCCGGCGAGCTGAGGTGCCGTTACGCTCATTTTCGCCCTTATCGTCGGGCACCCACGGTAATGCGTCGATGGGAGAAGGAAATGTCCTTTGTACTCGCGACACCGGAGCTGATGACGACGGCGGCCCAAGACTTGGCGGCTATTCGTTCCACGTTGGGAGAGGCAAGCGCGACCGCTGCCGCCCCCACAACAGCATTAGCGGCCGCGGCCGAAGATGAGATATCGACCGGGATCGCGGCGTTGTTCGGTGCCTTCGGCTCCGACTACCAAGCGATCAGCGCCCAGGCGCAGGCTTTTCACGAGCAGCTGATCGATCTATTGACCGCAAGCGGTGGTGCCTACCTCAGCGCCGAGACCGCAGCTACCGCCACCGTCACAACCGGCGGTTTCCCGAGCCTGGTCGCCAACACCACCGCCAATCTGCAGACCATTGCAGACACCTGGACCAACCAAACGGTGCCCATCCTGACACACGCCGTCACCGGGTATCCGCAGCTGATTTCCACCTCACTGGCCAGCGGCAACGTGCTGCCGCTGCTGGCGATACCGGCAAACCTCGCACAGGGCTCCGCCACCCTGTATCAAGCGTTCAGCAGCCCGGTCTCGCTGTCGTTGACGTCGCTGACTCCGTCGGGCATATCGCTCGGGGTCGGGCTCGGACTACCGCAGCTTCTGGCCCTCAACGCTTTGGGCGCCCCCGTCAATGCGGGCCTGGCCGCCGGAGCAAGCGGCACAGCAATTTTCGGTGCGCTACAGGCCGGCGACACGATGGGTGCAATCAGCACGCTCGCCGACACCCCCGCCAATATCGCCAACGGATTCCTCAACGGCAGCCAGACGCTATCGATGCAGCTGTCGCTTCCCGGGCTGTCCGTGGCCGCTGACATTCCGTTCTCCGGCCTGCTCAGTCCCCTACAGCCACTCTCCCTGACGGCGACGACACCGGTGCTACCCCTGCTGAATTCACTCACCATCACCGGCCCACCGGTCGGCGGCCTCGTCCCGAGCCTGGTGCAGTATGTGCCGGAACTGCTCGCGACGTCGCTAGGCCCCTAGCCATCGGGCAGCCCGGGATTGCCGGCCACTTGGCCGCTAGAGATTCAGTCCGGAGAACATCACCCGGCCGGGATCGTACTTCTGCCGAACGGCGCTCAGCCGGGACAGGTTCGGACCGAAGTAGCGCGACGCCGGCTGGTTTGCCTCCAGATAGTTCACGTAGCCACCAGCCGAATACGGTTGCACGGCTTGGTGTGCCGTGTTGAGCCAGCCGCTCGCCGCGGCCGGGGAGCCCGGGGTTTCGACATACCACTGCACCAGCGCGGACTGCCGGCGCCACGGAAAGGCCGTGGCCCCCGGCGCCACAGTGGCCAGGGCACCGTCGAGTGCGTGCATGATCGCCAACGCGCGGCCCGCACCGCGCGGGAAGGCGTCGATCGCCGAGGCGATCCCTTTTGCCGCACCCGCGTTGACGGTGGGCAGCACGTCGGACCCGCCAACGTAGCCAAGCGGTGCGGGGTTGAGGTTCCCGACGGCCAAGTACCGCACCAGATCCAAGTAGTTGAATGTGTGGTGGTCGGTACCGATCGGTTGCACCCCGACGGCGGAGGTGATGGCCGAAGCCACGCTGCCACCTGACCCCACCGGACAGGTGGCAAGAATCCGGCAATGCGTGCCCATCGGGTCGACGGTGGCGTCCGCCAGGGCCCAGTTGTTTCGATCGGCGGTGCGCAGCCATTGTTGCCAACCCAGCAGAACCTGCGCGAAGGACTCGGGCGGGAAGTCGAGGTTCACCACGTCGAGGTCTTTGGTGGCGAATGTGGCAAAGGTCAGCGAGGTCGTGACGCCGAAGTTGCCGCCACCGCCGCCGCGCAAGGCCCAGAACAGATCCGGGTTGCTCGCGGCGGACGCGGTGACCGCCTGGCCGCTGGGCAGCACCACCGCCGCCGAGGTCAACGCGTCGCAAAGCAGGCCCGCGTGCCGGGAATGAGCGCCCAGGCCTCCGCCCAACGCGTGCCCGGCGGCGCCGACGCTGGGGCAGGTGCCCGTCGGGATGCCTCGCCCCGCCCCGGCCAACACCTGGTGCATCTCATACAGACTGGTCGACGGTGTCACGGTGACCTGCCCGGTGGCGGCGTCGTAGTTGATGTCGCCGGGAAGCTGTCGCAGGTCGAGGACCATGGCACCGTTGGCGGTGGACGCGCCGATGTAGGAGTGTCCGCCACTGCGCGGGGCGACCTTGAGGTTGTGGGCGGTCGCGAAGGCCATCGCCTTCTGCACGTCTGCCGCCGATGTCGGGGTCACGACCGCCGCGGGCGTGAAATCGTTGTAGTTCGTGTTGAAAACCTGTTTGGCCGTTGCGAACTGGGGTCCATCGTCGGGTCGTAGAACCTTCCCGCCGAGGGCTGAAGAAAGCCCCTCCCAGCCGGAGGGATTCGGCTCGGCGGCGGCGCGGACCGAACCAAACACCGCACCGGCGGCCAACGCACCGGCGGCACCACGCAAAAACGCCTGGCGCGAGATCTCACGCGCCAATGTCAGGCCCCCGCCGCGTGCGGGCCGGCCAATTGCCTCATGCCCGCATTGTTCAGGCAGCACCACCAGGGCACCGAACGACCTGTCGCGTCACGACCGAAACGTGCTCGAACCGTTACCCCGCCCGACTAGTTGAGCGCGGGCACTGGCGCCAAGAACCTAGCGCGCCCCCAGCACACTCGTGGCCGCCTCAGCGGATCCGGCGGCGGCCGCCAGGATCGGCCCAAATCCCTCGGCTTGCATCCGATGGATCATCTTGGTGGTCGACGGGCGATGCTCCAGCAGGGCGTTGACCGCCTCCTCGGCGGTATCGACCACCCGAATCAACCGGCCGAATTCCTCGGGCGTCAGCTTCGCATTACCCACGAATAGGCCTTCAAGAACCGGCAGCACCGGTAGTTTTTCGGTCCAGAATTCCCTGCCGTAGAAGATCATCGGAGAAAATTCCTGGCCGGATCTCGGGTAATAGTTTTGGGCGGCGTTCTGGAAAACCTCCTGCAGTGTTCCCGATGCGCCGGGGGTATATATGATCCCGTTAGCGGCCAGCGAGAGCAGCATGTCTTCGCGGAGGCTGTTCTGGAAATACTTCGCCACATGGGTCGCCAGCGGTGTCAGCGGTTCGCAGCCGTAGTGCCAGGTGGGAACGGCCAGACTGCGCCCTCCGGGATCGGTGAATGTCTGGGCAATCTCGAAGGCGGGTTTGGCCCAACTGTGCAACTGGCGCACGATCGCGGTGTCGACCTCACCGGTCTGCGAGACCACCGACGTGGTGTCGGGCAACGTCGGCCGCGACCTCAGGTGCTGCACCGCATCTGCCACGTCCTGATCCGAGGCGGTCGCCAGCAGCGCACCTAGGTGGGTGGCTTCCATCGTGCCGGGTCCACCGCCACTGGCGACCAGACATCCACCTTGGGTCAGGGTCCGCGCAACGTGCACGACATCTAGGTATCTTGCGGCGCTACGCGGCACGTCATGGCCGCCCATGATCGCCACCGTGGGCACGTCGACGCTGGTGAAGAACTTCGATATTGCGCGCATGATCGAGTGATCGTGCAATGCCTGCATCATCCCGGCGTAGGGGTCATTCGGGCACGCCCCGCCATTGGCGGTGAAGTAACGATAGGTCTGAAAGTCCAACGTTTCGGCGGCGCTGAGTGGCCGTTCCGGATCGAAGCCGCCCATCAGCTCTAGGGACGTGTACAACGAATTTCGCAGCGGCTGAAATGGAATATCCATATTCGGCATGCCCACTCCCGGATAGTGAAGAAGGACTGACGCGTCACGGTACTACTCGGGCTGCGGACTCGTCACGTTTCGCCGAACTCCATAAATTCGCCAGCCTCCGGTCTCACCGCACCATTAGCGACTTGCGTCCCATTCGGCGCGTTTGGCGCGGACGCCATCGACAACGGTGCCTAGTGCCACGGCCACACGGGCTCGGTCATTGCTAGCAAGCAGGTCGAATTGCAGGCCGCGCAACTGGGCGATGAGCAGCGTGGCGAAATTCTCGGCCTCCTCGCTGGGGCATCCGGCCTGCACAGCGTGCTGACGGATCGTTTCGATCCAGTCGGTGACGATGCGGTCGAGGAACCCGCGGTACTCGTCTGGGTGGCGCACGGCCTGCGCGTAGGCCTCGAAAAGCAGTTGAGACCGCCGCTGCGCTCCCGGCTCGTTCCAACGCCGCCACAGCGCCTCGACATCATCGGCGCCGAGCTGCTCCGGAATCACGATCCGAGTGCCGATCGCGCCAAGAATTTCGACCAGCAGCTGGTCCTTGGTGCCGAAGTGGTGGCGCAGCGTCACATGCGATACGCCGACCGCGGCGGCCAGCGTGCGAAACGACAGGCCGGTGATCCCGTGTTCGAGCACATGGGCCATGACCGCGTCGAAGATTTCGCCGCGCCGGTGCTGATAGCGCAGCTGACGGCCGTCGGCACGCCGCTCGGTGCCGCTGGTGGAGATCATCGCACTCGCCCCCCTATCCCGCCCTCACAGAGGAATAGCCATACCGCTTGGTAGACCTAATCCGGAAAGATAGACCTACCATATGGTAGAGCCAGGCGGCAACGGGACCGGCCGGCCCGGCATGGGCCGGTACGTGAGACCGCTACTGGCCCGCGTTGTGGGCCAGGTCGATGGCGTACTGGCTGACGAAGTGACCCGCCTGAGGCTCACCGCGGCCGCACGACCCGTCGGACTCACCCGGCCGCTTGATCCACAAGTACGCGTCGGCATGCGCGCCGGCGGTGGCGGTGGTGGGCGCCACGCCCAGGGCGCGGCCGTCAGGGTTGCACCAGTTGAGCGGGGACTCCGGGGCCGGGCCGACACCATTTCGGCCCGTGTCGATCACGTAGTGCGAACCGTTCGTCATCCCCGATATCGCCTCGCCATAGCCGATTTCCTCATCGGTGGTGTAGAAGTTCGAGATGTTGAGGCTGAAACCCCGCGCGTGGCCCACATCGACCTGGTTGAGCCGGGCGGCCATCTCCTCGGCGCTCACCCAGCGCGAATGCCCGCCATCGACGTAGACGGCAGCGGCCGGATCACGGGTCAGCGTGTTGACGGCGTAGCGCACCAAGTCGAAGCGTTCCTGGCGCTGGTCGGCCGAAAGGCAGTCGGCCATGGCCAGCGCATCGGGTTCGACGATGATCGCCGCGGGCGCCGAGCCCAGGCCCGACGAGATGGCGTCGATCCATGCGCGGTAGTCGGCACCCGTCGCGAATCCACCCGATGCGTAGCTTCCGCAGTCACGATGCGGAATCCCGTAGAGCGTCAGAATCGGCATGGCGCCGGCGGCCTGCGCGGCACCAGTCTGCCTGGCAACCGTGCCGCCGACGGTGGAGGCCGGGAACGCTTGGTCGAGCCAGTAGGACTGCGGAGTGTTGGCGATGGCGTTCAGCTCAGGACTCGGCGGGTTGGCGTTGCGCGCCGCGACCATTGCGGCCGAGCCGGGATCGACGTAGAAGGGCTGCCCGGCCAGCGGGTTTGCCCCGTCGACCAGGGTCATCGGCGGGGCCGGAACGACCGGCGCCGGGGCGGCAAAAAACGCCAGGTATGCGGCGGCCGAAACGGCCAGGAAGGGAGCGATCCGGCGTGCGAGTGCACCAAAAGCTGAGGACATCACCCCAGCAAAATAGTGCCACAATTCGACAAACGCCAATTAGGGACCGTAGCGCGGACGGAACAGAAATTCTCGATGGCGCCGCCGGGGTGGACCACATGGACGGCGTGGCGGGCTGATCAGGCCGGTCATCGGCACACCCCCGCCGCCGGCCACAGCAGCCAGGCAAACCCCATCGGTGTCTATTAACGCGGCCTTGGCGCGTTACTGTGCTCTGGTCGGCCACACCGAACAAGCCGATAGAAAAGTTGAGCAAATTCATGACCGCAGCAGCAGAAGCGTCGGCGATGGAATCGCGGGTCGGCCACTACTACCGGCTGGACGAAACCTACCGAGTCGGCCGCGAGAAAGTGCGCGAATATGCCCGCGCCGTGCAGGACTACCACCCTGCGCACTGGGATATGGCCGCCGCCGAAAAGCTGGGCTACTCCGGTCTGGTGACGCCGCTGACCTTCACGTCGATACCGGCCATGGCCGCCAATCGCTACCTGTTCGAGTCGGTGGTCGTCGGCTACGACACCTACATGCAGACCGAAGAAGTCTTCGAGCAGCACCGCCCGATCGTGGCCGATGACGAACTGCACGTGGATGTCGAACTGTCCTCGGTACGCAGGATCGCCGGCCGAGACCTCATCACCGTGACCAACACCTTCACCGACACCGCCGGCGAACGGGTGCACACCTTGCACACCACCGTCGTCGGCATCACCGCCGAGGATGTCGATCCGGCGATCAAGTCGGCCGTGCAGAACACGATCATGCACGACGTGAACATCCTCGAGATCGCCGCAGCCGATGCCGCATATCAGAAGACGGTGCGCCCCGAGGGCGAGATTCGCATCGCCGACGGTGGCACGACCCGCACACCGGGTACGCCGTCCTTCGATGACGTGCAGGTGGGCGACGAGCTGCCGGTCCGCCACGCGCGACTGTCCCGCGGCGACCTGGTCAACTACTCCGGCGTCGCCGGCGACGCCAACCCGATCCACTGGGACGAAAACATCGCCAAGCTGGCGGGGCTGCCCGATGTGATCGCCCACGGGATGCTGACCATGGGATTGGGTGCCGGATTCCTCTCCGCATGGTCGGGGGACCCGGGCGCGGTTACCCGCTATGCGGTGCGGCTGTCCCAGCCCGCCATCGTGTCCGCCGCCGAAGGCGCGGACATCGAATACAGCGGCCGGATCAAGTCGCTGGACCCGGCGACCCGCACCGGCGTCGTCATCGTCGCCGCAAAGTCCGGTGGCCGCAAGATCTTCGGCCTCGCGACTCTGAACGTTCGCTTCAGCTGACCGCGGCCCCGGTGGGCCCCACGCGGTAGGGCATCTGGACCACTCACCCGGGCAAGCGTTTTCGGGCCACAGCCGACCAGCCGGTGCGCGCGCCGGCTACGTCACTGACGGCAAAGGGGCCCCGACCTCGAGCAAGGCACTACGTTTCCGTCGAGCCTGCCCGTATGCTCGAGGACATTGGAGATTGCCGGCTCGAACGAGGCGATATGACCGATGAACAGCGACGCCAGGCGCAGCCCGAATCCATGCGAAGCGCAGTTTCTGGTGGCACCTGGGCGCTTACATCCTCGGCAACGCGGCGCTGGTCGCGATCTGGTTTTTTACCTCCGGCGGGTACTTCTGGCCGATATGGCCCGCGCTGGGCTGGGGGATCGGCCTCGTCTTTCACGGCCTCGGCGTATTCCTGGGCATGCGACCGATAGCCGAAGAGCAGATTCAGCGGGAAATCGACCGGGGCCATCTGTCGTGACAAAGCGGCGCTAGCCCTGTTGACCCAGCGTCGCCGTTGCCTTCACCTGCCGGGCATGACCGCAAACATGTTGCGTTCGAAAAGAACTCGCGATGGTGGTGACGATCAGTGCGCTGACCATACCTGGCGGAACTTGCCGCTGCGCGGGTCGACGGCGGGCGGTTCGACCGCGTGTTCCACCGCAACAGGTGCGGTTTGCTGCGCGGCGAAAAACGCGTGCAACCGCTCGTCGACCGCACGCCACACCTGGCCCGGGTCCGTGCCGGGTGACATCTCCAGCCGCACCGTCAAGGCCCGTGGACCGGTGCGGATGGCCTGGCACCGGTGCACACCCGGGGTTTCTTCGATTACGGTCACCAGGGCCAGCGGCAACACCGTGATCGCGGTCCCATCGGGCGCCTCGAATGAGAGCAGATCGGCGGCGCGCCCTTCTACCGTGATGGCCGGTAGCCGATTGCCGCACGCGCACGGGGTGCCGGTCGGTTTCACCCGGTCACCCAGGTCATAGCGGATGAGCGGCTGCACCCGATTGGCCAGGTTGGTGACCAAAACGGTGTGGGAGACAGCCCCCGCTGCCGCGGGTTGGTAGTTCTCATCGACCGGCTCGAATAGATACCAGTCGGTGTTGACATGCAATGACCCGTAACGACATTCCATCGACAAGCCGGGGAATTCGGCTGAGGCATAACGATTTTGGATCGGGCAGCCGAACGCCGACTCGATGTCGGCGCGCAGCGCGGGCGTCAGCTGCTCGCCTGCGGCGATCGCCAGCAGGGGCTCAATCGCTACCCGAGCGCGTTGTTCGCCGGCCAGCAGCGCCAACGCGCTCGGGTAGCCCTCCACGATCGTTGGCTCAAACTCGTTGATTTCCCGCACCAGATCCGGCACCGGTCGCAGCACCGAGAAGACCCGTGCGCGGCTGGCCAGAAAGGCGCTGCGGCGTCGCGCAGCGGCCAACGCGGCCGAGGCACCGATGTGCCCGTCGGCAACGAACAGCGCCGCAGCACGCAGACCGCGCCGCAGCACCCCCGACAGCAGCTCTCGTCGAGCGATGAACCGCGATTCGCCCCGGCGGCCCACGAACTGGAACACCGCCCACGACGCGTCATCGTGAATCAGGATGGCCGGCTCTCCGCTCGTTCCCGATGTCGTCGCGACGTGGTAACGGTCCAGATAGCGGGCCCCCAGCAGCGAGTGGTCGGACAAGAAGTCGCGCCGCAGGGACTCGATGGTGATGTCCGGGTCGGTCACCCAGTCGTCGAAATGCGCCATGAGGTCGCGCTTGGACACGACAGGCAGTGACGCCAGCGGGACCTGCCCCGAAGGAATGTCCCGGTACAGGCGGCGATAGTACGGGGACGCCGTTCGCGCATGCCGGACCAGCATCTGCAATCGGGCCCGTTGGCGCCGCGAGATCGCCGCGCCGTCACCGCGCCGGAAACGCCAGGCCTCCCAGGCAATCAGCGTGGTGCACTCCCCCACCGCCATCACCTACGGGCTCGCCAGGCGGACACCATGGCTTAGCGGGGGTGTGCCGGTGCGCCGGTCGACTCACTCATCGACGCCAGCTTGGTCCGTGGTGCGCTTGGCGCGCACCGCCGGCCGCGTCGACCGCCGCCGTGGAATGCGATCGGTGATGCCGCTGAGCGAGTTGACCATCTTGTTGAGGGTGACGACAGCGGACTCGAGGGTGTCGGTGGTGGGCGTCAACTTGTCCACGGCGGGCGCGAGCTGGCTCAGGATTTCGGCGGCTTCGGTGAATTGCTCGAGCGGCCCGTTTTTGACCAGCAGCTTGTCGATGACGCCGTCCTCGGCGAACATCCGCTCGATAATGCCGTCCTCGGCGAACATCCGCTCCAGCGGCCCGTCCTCAGCGAGCAGCCGATCAGCGAGCCCCCCGGGCGCCAGGATCCGCTCTAGCGAGGAACTGTCTGCAGCTGATACCCGATCGAGTAAACCCCCGGGTGCGGTCAACAGGTCAACAATCCCACCCGGACGCATCAGCTTGTCCGCCGCCCCGCCCCGGACCAGAGCGCGCCCCATCGCCCTGTCGTTTTCGGTCAACTCGGCAACTCGGTTGGCGCCCACGATTGCGCCGCGCAGCGGAAATAGGTCGGTGATCGGGTCTACCGTCTTCGGGCTTTCCTCACCCAAGGATTGCTTCACAGCCCCGAGCGCGACGGCCGCAACGCTGAGTCCGGCGTCGGCCACCGCGACGCCGGCCCGGATAGGTGCTGTCGCTGCGCCGACGATGGCCTTGCTGATGTTCACGCGGCAAGTGTATGGCTCGGCGGCGCTTCGTGGGCCTGGCTCCATCCCATCAAAACGCTGCGCCGCACGATCATGCTGCCCCGTATCCCATTTTTTTGAAGGCATCGCCCCCAACGCAAACATGTATTTCAAGTCGGGGTTGCACCCCGATGACGTTGACCACAGCGAAAACTTGGAAACGTGGCGGGGAAATATTTGGGTCGACTGGCCTATTGCCCGAGCGCCGGTGGCTGACAACTGTGACCCGCTGAGTTTGAGCGCGCTAAGCCGGTCGGTGCTCGGCTGGGACCTTGACGAACGCGCCG
The DNA here is from genome assembly GCF_003391395.1 of Mycobacterium marinum. Lineage (NCBI taxonomy): Bacteria > Bacillati > Actinomycetota > Actinomycetes > Mycobacteriales > Mycobacteriaceae > Mycobacterium > Mycobacterium marinum. Next base: position 122,340 of record NZ_CP024190.1, on the reverse strand, counting down.
TATCGAGCCACGCCCTATCCGGCTGCGACAGCTGACCGCGAGCGCACTTCGGACCCAGTTGTTGCATCGCATCGGGCCCGAGGGCTAACCGCCGCTATCTATGCGATTGCCTCCGGAGGGCTCGGCGAGCGCCATCGCTACCAATTCTTCGGGGCTTAACGAGTTGATCATGCCTTCGAGTTCCTGCTGCTTGGTTCCCACGTTGTCCACCCGGTCCACCCGGAGATTTCGATCGGGGTCTTTCCGCAGGCGTAGCAGTTTGTCCAGCAGGCCGGCATCTCGCAGATCGGCAACCGAGATCGCACTGAGGATGGACCGCAGCTTTTCGTCCTCAGAATCGGCGGGCGCCATGGCGTTGTGAGATTCGTGCTGATGGGTGGCGCACAGTTGTTGGCCGAGGTGTTGGGCGAGCGCGCTCGGGGCTCGGTGATCGAAGATCAAAGTGGGCGGCAAAGTCAGCCCGGTAACGGTTTTGAGCCTGTTGCGAAGCTCGATAGCTGTCAGCGAGTCGAACCCGAGGTCGCTGAAGGTAGCGTTTGGGTCGATGTCGGCGGCATTGAGCCGGCCCAGCACCATCACCGCTTGGGTACACACAACTTCGGTCAGCAGGTCGTGCTGCTCATCCGGGGTCATCATGTTCAAGCGGTTGACGAGCGCCAATTCCGTTGGTGTGCCGTCGTTATCGACGTTGCGCCGCATGGGCCGAGTAATCAAGTCGCTAAACAGGGTCGGCAAGTCGGCATTGAGCGCCGGGTTTTCCAACGCTCTGCGATCGAGACGGGCGGCCAGTACTGTGGGTTGATCCACAATCAGCGCGGCGTCGAATAGATCGAGCGCCTGCTGGGCGGATATCGCCGCGAACCCGCCGCGACTGAGCCGACTCACATCGCTGCCGCGCAGATGTTTGGTCATGCCGCTCGCCTGCTCCCATAACCCCCACCCCAACGACACGCCCGCCAACCCGTGTGCGCGCCGGTCTGTGACGAGCGCATCCAAAAACGCGTTGGCCGCGGCGTAATTCCCCTGACCGGGAGCCCCAACCACCCCCGCAATCGAGGAGCACAACACGAACATCGACAGCCCGAGACCACGAGTCGCGTGGTGTAGATTCCACGCCCCGTCGACCTTGGCCCGCAGCACCGAATCGACTCGATCCGGTGTCATCGAGGTGATTACCGCATCATCGAGCACCCCGGCCGCATGAATGACCCCAGTTAGCGCCGGATACTCCCGGCCCCAGCCGGCTATCAATTTCTCCACCGCACTCTGATCGGCCACGTCGCAAGCGGCCACCAGCACGCGGGCGCCAGCTTCGCAGAGCTCATCCACCAGCTCGGCCACACCCGCGCCCTGTTCGCCCATGCGGCTGACCAGCACCAGATTCCTCACGCCGTAGGCACTGACCAAATGGCGAGCCAACACCGAGCCGACCAGCCCGGTGCCGCCAGTGATCAATACCGTGCCTGCCGCCAGCGCATCGCGCAGTTCCGTTGGTGCGGAGAGGACCACTTTGCCGATATGACGGGCCTGACTGACGAACTGATAGGCCTGCGGAGCGCACCGCACATCCCAGGTCTTGACCGGCAGCCGATGCAGCTTCCCGGCCGCAAACAGCGTCATCAATTCGGCCAGCATCTGCCCAAGGCGTTGCGGCGCAACCTCGTTAGCCAGGTCGAATGCCCGATAGCTGACGCCAGGATGTTCTTGAGCAACCTCCTGGGCGTCACGGATATCGGTCTTACCCATCTCGATGAAGCGCCCCCCGTCGGCCAGCAACCGCAGCGAGGCATCGGTGAACTCTCCCGCAAGCGCGTTCAGCACAACATCGATTCCACGGCCGCCGGTGGCCGCCGAGAACTTCTCCTCAAACTCCAACGTGCGGGAGTCCGCGATTTGATCATCGTCAAAACCCATTGCGCGCAATGTGTCCCACTTGCCGCGGCTGGCAGTCACAAAGACCCGCGCCCCCCATAGCCGCGCCAGTTGAATCGCTGCCATGCCCACCCCGCCGGTGGCCGCATGGACCAACACCGACTCTCCACGACGAAGCCCCGCCAGATCCGACAACCCGTAAAAGGCCGTCAGGAACACGATCGGCACGCTGGCCGCCTCGGCAAACGACCACCCTGCCGGTATCGGAACCAACAGCCGCTGATCAACCACACACTCCGAACGGCCGCTCATCAGTCCCAGGACGCGATCACCGGGTTCCAGCCCGCTGACTCCCGGGCCGACCTCGACCACCACCCCGGCGCCCTCGCCGCCGAGGGTGGGCTTGTTGCCGGGATACAGCCCCAACACCACCAGCACGTCCCGGAAGTTGACCCCAAGCGCAGCCAATGCGACCCGCACCTGGCCCACCGCCAGTGGTTCATCCGACCGCGGGCACGGCTCCAACACGACGTCATCAAAGGTGCCCCCGCCGGTGGCGGCCAGCTGCCACCCTTGGCCCGCGTCCGGTGTGCGCAGCGCCGCCCTGCCTCGGGCAAGCCGGGCGGCGTACACATCACCCGCGCGCACCACCAACTGCGGTTCCCCTACGCCGATGACCGTGGGCAGGGCCATCGATGTGTCGGTGTCGATCAGCACAATGCGACCCGGGTGTTCGGTCTGGGCCGACCGCACCAACCCCCACACCGCGGCCCCGGCCAGGTCAGTGATGGCTTCGCCGGCGAGCCCCATCGCCCCCCGCGTACACACCACCAACACGGCGGGCAGGTCGTCAGCCAACCAGCGCTGCAGTACCTCTAGGACTCGGTGGGTGGCCGCATACACCGTGTTCACCACCGACTCCGCGCCGCCGGACTCCCACTGCCACACAACCGCAACGTCCCCGTCAAGGTCCCGCGCAGCGGCACAACGCCCGGCAAGGAAGTCATCCCAGGAGACCACCCGGCGTTCGCCTTCGCGCTGAACGCTGTCGCGCTCGAACGTGATCGGCGTCCACACCACATTCAACAGCTCCCGGCCGGTGCCATCGCCTCCCGCTGACATCGCGGCCCGTAGCTGCGCGGCGCCAACCGGGCGGGTAGTTAGCGAACCCACCGATAGGACCGGAAGACCCGCACCATCGGCCAACTCCACCGATACCGCGCTCGGTCCAGCCGGCGCGATGCAAACTCGCAGCCGCGAAGCGCCCGAGCCGTGCAATGACAAGTGCTGCCAGGAAAATGGCAGCACCGTCGCCTCGCCGTCGCCACCCACGCACAGCCATGCGTGCAATGCCGCATCCAGCAGTGCTGGGTGGATCCCGACGTCGGTCAGGTCCAGGCCCTCGTCGTTGGGCAGGCCGACTTCGGCGAAGACGTCGCGGCCGCGCCGCCAGACCGCGCGCAGTCCCTGAAAGGCGGGGCCATACCCATAGCCTCGTCGCGCCAGCCGTTCATAGAGGCCACCGATATCGACCGCCTCTGCACCGGCCGGGGGCCAGGTCGACAGCTCGGCCGAGGCGGCCGGGGCCGGCTGCACCGCTGCGGGTGCCACACTGCCTTGCGCATGCAACACCCAATGCTGATCGGGTTGGTCCGCGCGGGAGTACATCGACACCAACCGTTGCCCCGACTGCCCGGCACTAGCCACCACCACCTGCACCTGTACCGCGGTGCCGGCATTGAGTACCAACGGCGTCGCCAGCGTCAACTCCTCGACCACACCGCATCCGACTTCATCACCGGCGCGAATGGCCAGTTCCACGAATCCGGTGCCGGGGAACAGCACCGCGCCGCCGACCAGGTGATCGGCCAGCCAGGGCTGACGCGCCAACGACAACCGTCCGGTCAGCACCACGGCACCGGTATCGGGCTGCTCAACGACCGCACCCAACAACGCATGCCCAGCCGCTACCAGCCCCGCCTCGCCCACATCGGCAGCGCTGGCCGAGCCGTCCAGCCAAAACCGCCGCCGCGCGAACGCATACGTCGGCAACTCCACCTGCCGACCACCCGAGCCCGCAAACACCGCCGACCAATCCACCCCCACCCCGGCCAGCCACGCCTGGCTTAGCGACATCCAAAACCGCTCTACGCCGCCTTCATTGCGGCCCAATGTCGGAATCACGATCACCCCAGCGGAATCGGGCCGCCCGATCCCCTCGGCCAGCGATTCTTCGATACCGCCCAGCAACACCGGATGGGGACTGGCCTCAACGAAGGTCCGGCACCCTTGCTCGTGGCAGTAACGCACCGCTCGATCGAAGCGCACCGTCTGCCGAATGTTGCGATACCAGTAGTCGGCGTCCAACGAAGCGCCATCCACCGACGCACCGGTCACCGTCGAGACAAATTCGATGTCTGACGAACGCGGCCGCACCCCGGCCAGGGCTGCCACCAGGCTAGAACCGATCGATTCCACTTGCGCGGAATGCGACGCATAGTCCACCTCGACACGGCGCGCCCTCATGCCCGCGGCCTCGCAACGCCCCGTCAATCCGCGCAAGGCTTCGGCTTCGCCGGAAACCACTACCGCCGCAACACCATTAACCGCAGCCAAGCTCAGCCGATCTCCGTAGTCGGCCAGCAACTCGCGCACCCGCTCGACACCGCATGCGATAGCAACCATGCCGCCGGTGCCAGCCAGATCTACCAGCGCCCGACTACGCAAGGCCACCACGGCCGCGCCATCACGCAGCGACAAAGCCCCGGCCACACACGCCGCAGCAATCTCACCCTGCGAGTGCCCAATCACCGCGTCGGGAACCACGCCCACCGAGCGCCATAACTGGGCCAAGGACACCATCATCGCCCACAAGACGGGCTGCACCACATCCACCCGATCCAGCGTCGGCGCCCCCGCGACGCCGTTGACCACATCGAGCAACGACCAATCCACGAACTCGCCCAACGCCTCTGCGCACAAGCGCATGTGCTCCGCGAACACCGGCGATGCCGCTAACAATTCGCGGCCCATTCCCGGCCATTGCGAGCCTTGGCCGGGAAATACCATGACGGTCTTGCCTACCGTGGCGGCTCGGCCGTTGAGTACTGTTGGGCCGGGCTGCCCGGCGGCCAGTTCGGTCAATCCCGATATCAGCTGCGGACGGTCCTCGCCCAGGACGACGGCCCGATACTCAAACGCCGTGCGCCGTGCCAAGCTGAAGCCCACATCGAGCCGATCGAGGCCTTCATCGGCTTGCACGGCAGCGAGTAGCCGCTTTGCCTGCGCGGCTACCGCGGCCTCCGACTTGCCCGAAACCACCCACGGCAGCGAATCCGGGGACACATCAACGGCTTCGGCCACCACCTCAGGGCAAACCTGTTCCACGATCACATGCGCATTGGTGCCGCTGATCCCAAATGACGACACCCCCGCCCGACGCGGCCGGCCATCCACCGCCGGCCAGGGCCGCGGCTGGGTCAACAACGACACCGCCCCCGAGGACCAATCCACATGCGGGGAAGGCACATCCACATGCAATGTCGCCGGCATCAGCTCATGGCGCATCGCCTGCACCATCTTGATCACCCCAGCGATTCCCGCCGCGGCCTGAGTATGGCCCATATTCGACTTGATCGAACCCAGCCACAACGGCTGATCGGCCGGGCGAGCCTGCCCGTAAGTCGCTAAAAGCGCCTGCGCCTCAATAGGATCACCCAACGTGGTGCCCGTCCCGTGGCCCTCCACCACATCCACATCCGCAGCGGTCAACCCCGCGTTAGCCAACGCCGCCTCGATCACCCGCTGCTGCGCAGGCCCATTGGGTGCGGTCAACCCATTAGAAGCACCATCCTGATTCACCGCCGATCCCGCGATTACCCCTAACACCGCAAGGCCCCGCCGCCGCGCCTCCGACAACCGCATCAGCACCACCACCCCAGCACCCTCAGAGAACCCCGTCCCATCCGCAGCCCCCGCGAACGCCTTACACCTCCCATCAGCCGCCAATCCCCGCTGCCGAGAAAACCCCACAAACGTTGCCGGTGTGGCCATCACCGTCACCCCACCCGCCAACGCCACATCACACTCCCCCGACCGCAACGACGCCGCCGCCAAATGCAACGCCACCAACGACGACGAACACGCCGTATCCACCGACACCGCCGGACCTTCTAGCCCCAACAAATACGCAACCCGCCCCGAAGCCACACTCGCCGCCGCCGACGTCAACCCATAACCCTCCAAATCCCCAGACACCCGCCCCGCCCCATAATCAGAACTCATCAACCCGGTAAACACCCCAGTCACCGAACCCCGCAACGACACCGGATCAATCCCCGCGTCCTCCAACGCCTCCCAAGAACACTCCAACAACAACCGCTGCTGGGGATCCATCGCCAACGCCTCACTAGGCCCAATCCCAAAAAACCCCGCATCAAACCGATCAGCACCATCCAAAAACCCACCCAACCGGCAATACGTCTTACCCAACGCATCAGGATCCGGATCAAAAACCCCCTCCACATCCCAACCCCGATCAACCGGAAACCCCGAAATCACATCCCGACCCCCCACCACCACATCCCACAAACCCCCCGCCGACTCCACCCCACCCGGATACCGACACCCCACACCCACAATCGCCACCCGCACATCCGCGCGCTCCTCGTGTTCCCGCAGCTGTGCTCGTGTCTGGTTCAGCTCGACCGCAACCCTTTTCAACGCCTCGAATAGGTTGTTGTGCTCCGGGTCCATGCATTCAGGGTTCATGGTCTTTGCTCCTTTCATGATTCGATGGATCCCGCGTCGATTAGCTGGAGGATCTCGCTCGGGCTCGTCGCGTCTTTGATTCGGTCATCCAGCGGGCGTCCACTCTCGGCAGGGGCCAGCAGTCTGGTGAGGAATTTGCGCAATTGTGCGGCCACACGTTGCTTATCGCCGTCCTCGATTGCCAGCAGTGTTTGTTGAAGTGTCTTGAGTTGACTTTCGATCTGTGCGCTGCCGGTTGTGCCGGTACCGATGAGCTGTTGGGCGAGGTGCCTGGCCAGCGTGACCGGGGTGGGGTAGTCGAAAATGAGAGTGGGCGACAAGCTCAGGCCGCTAGCGGCTTTGAGCCGGTTGCGTAGCTCCACGGCGGTGAGTGAATCCAGGCCCAGATCCTGGAATGTGCATTCGGGGTCGATGTCTTGACCACTGGGTCGTCCCAGCACCACTGCCGCTTGATTTCTCACGGTCTCCACCAGCAGCTGGTGTTGTTGGTCGGGGCTCAACGCCTGCAGCCGTTGAGTCAGCCCCGACTCGTGGGTGGTGGCGTCCTTGTTGATCACGCGCCGGGTCGGTCGAGGCAGCAGCGAGTGAAACAGCATTGGTAGCTCGGCGCTGACAGCCGGGCTGGCCAGCGCGTTGCGGTCCAGGCACGCGGCGACCACCGTGGAGCGATCCAGCAACACAGCGGCGTCAAGTAGTTCCACTGCCTGACCAATACTCATCGGCGCCAGGCCACTACGACGTATGCGGGCCAGATCACGCTCACCTAAGTGGCCAGTCATCGCGCTGGTTTGTTCCCATAGACCCCATTGCACGGAGAGGCCGGCCAAGCCCGTAGCGCGCCGGTGGGCCGCAAGCGCGTCCAAAAACGTGTTCGCCGCTGCGTAGTTGCCTTGTCCGGGAGAACCCATCACGCCGGCGATCGAGGAACACAACACAAACATCGACAGCCCCAGACCACGGCTGAGCTGATGCAGGTGCCACGCGCCGTCGACCTTGGCCCGCAGTACCGGATTCATCCGGTCGGGAGTCAGCGAGGCGATCACCGTGTCGTCGAGAACACCAGCGGCGTGAATCACCCCGGTCAAAGGCGGACACCGTCGCCTTACCTGCTCCATCATCTGGGCGACCGCGTCACGATCAGCCACATCGCAGGCGAGCACCAGTACTTCAGCACCGGCCGCGGAGAGCTCGCTCACCAGCTCGGCCACCCCTGGGGCCTGCTCACCCTGGCGACTCGCCAATACGACATGGCGTACCCCACCAGCACCGACCACATGCCGCGCTAGCACGCCGCCAGCCATCCCCGTACCTCCGGTGATCAACACCGTTCCGGCCGGATCCAGCACCGACGCCAGTTCGGCCGGACCATCCGATGTGGGGTAATCCCCATCAGGGGCGGACAGCGCCGGTGGGATGGGGGCCAACCGGGCGCCGTACACAGCATCACCACTGACCAGTAGTTGCGGTTCGCCGCGGCCGGCCAGGTTCGCCAAGTCCATCAACACTTCGGGATCTGTTGGTGCCGAATCGGTATCGATCAGCACAATTCGCCCGGGGTGTTCGGATTGCGCTGAACGCACCAATCCCCACACCGCCGCGGCAGCCAGATCGTTGACACCCTCATCGGTGAGTGCCACGCCACCATGGGTCACTATCACCAGGGTCCCTGGCCGGTCCCCACTTAGCCATGATTGCAGGACGGCAAGAGCAGCATGCGTAGCGGCGTACGCCGACCGCACTACATCATCATCAGCGGCGCAACAGCTTTCCCAGATCACCACGGTGCCAGCGCCGTGCGCGTCATCATCGCGGTAGTCATCCCACAGCATCACTGGGAGGTCACCGCGGCCACCAATGGTGCGGTCGTTGAGCGCTATTGGTGACCACGCCACTTCCAAGAGCTTGTGATCGGGTGCACCAGCTGCCGCGGCTATCGCCGCGTTGAGCTGGTTGGCGGTGACGGGACGGGTGACCAGCGAATCCACTGACAACACCGGTAGCCCCGCGGCATCGGCGAGCTCCACTGAGACCGCAGCCCCATCGCCGCCGTCGAGCGCGGCGATGCGGGCCCGCAACCCAGCGGCACCAGCGGCGTGCAACGAGACGCCTCGCCAGCTGAACGGCAGCCGCATCTCGGCGACGTCGGCGCCAGCGGCAGCCATCGTGGCATGCAAGACGGCATCGAGCAGTGCTGGGTGGATCCCGACGTCGGTCAGGTCCAGGCCCTCGTCGTTGGGCAGGCCGACTTCGGCGAAGACGTCGCGGCCGCGCCGCCAGACCGCGCGCAGTCCCTGAAAGGCGGGGCCATACCCATAGCCTCGTCGCGCCAGCCGTTCATAGAGGCCACCGATATCGACCGCCTCTGCACCGGCCGGGGGCCAGGTCGACAGCTCGGCCGAGGCGGCCGGGGCCGGCTGCACCGCTGCGGGTGCCACACTGCCTTGCGCATGCAACACCCAATGCTGATCGGGTTGGTCCGCGCGGGAGTACATCGACACCAACCGTTGCCCCGACTGCCCGGCACTAGCCACCGCCACCTGCACCTGTACCGCGGTGCCGGCATTGAGTACCAACGGCGTCGCCAGCGTCAACTCCTCGACCACACCGCATCCGACTTCATCACCGGCGCGAATGGCCAGTTCCACGAATCCGGTGCCGGGGAACAGCACCGCGCCGCCGACCAGGTGATCGGCCAGCCAGGGCTGACGCGCCAACGACAACCGTCCGGTCAGCACCACGGCACCGGTATCGGGCTGCTCAACGACCGCACCCAACAACGCATGCCCAGCCGCTACCAGCCCCGCCTCGCCCACATCGGCAGCGCTGGCCGAGCCGTCCAGCCAAAACCGCCGCCGCGCGAACGCATACGTCGGCAACTCCACCTGCCGACCACCCGAGCCCGCAAACACCGCCGACCAATCCACCCCCACCCCGGTGCTAAACAGTTGCCCGACCGCGCTGATCAGTGAGTTCGCTTCCGGTCGGTCTTTGCCCAGTACCGGCACCGTGACCGCCTCCGGCGACCGCAGCGATTGCGCAATGGCCGAGCTCAGTCCTCCGCCGGGCCCTACCTCGATAAAGTGCGATGCTCCTAGTTCTTCCAGATTGCGCACGCTGTCCGCGAAGCGGACTGGCCGGCGTACATGCTCCACCCAGTACTGCGCCGAACCATAGTCTGGGCCGGCAAGCTCGCCAGTGAGGTTCGACACCAAGGCAATCCGCGGTGGGTGCGCCGTGATGTCGCCAGCGGCCAGCGCGAAGTCGGCAAGCATCGGCTCCATCAGCGGGGAGTGAAATGCATGCGAGACCGCTAGTCGATGCACCCGTCGACCACGATCGATCAGTTCCTCGGCAAGCACGCCTACCGCTGCCCGCTCACCAGAAATCACTACCGCATCGGGGGCATTGATCGCCGCGATGCCCACTGCCGCACCCAACAAGGGCGACACCTCATGCTCGCTAGCGGCTATCGCGAACATCGCCCCGCCCTCGGGAAGAGCCTGCATCAACCGCCCCCGCGCGGCCACCAGCTTCGCCGCGTCATCCAGCGTCAACACCCCGGCCACATGCGCGGCCGACAGCTCCCCAACCGAATGGCCCATCACAACATCAGGACTCACACCCCAGTCGCGCAACAAGGCAAACAGCGCAACCTCTACCGCGAACAGTGACGGCTGAGCAAATTCCGTTGACTCCAAAAGGTGCTCGTCGCCTCCCCAGAGAACGTCCCGCAACGGCAACCGCAGATACCGATCCAACTGCTCAACCACGGCATCAAACGCCTGGGCAAAAACCGGGAACTGGCCATGCAGCTGCTGGCCCATCCCCAACCGCTGTGAGCCTTGGCCGGGAAATACCATGACGGTCTTGCCTACCGTGGCGGCTCGGCCGTTGAGTACTGTTGGGCCGGGCTGCCCGGCGGCCAGTTCGGTCAATCCCGATATCAGCTGCGGACGGTCCTCGCCCAGGACGACGGCCCGATACTCAAACGCCGTGCGCCGTGCCAAGCTGAAGCCCACATCGAGCCGATCGAGGCCTTCATCGGCTTGCACGGCAGCGAGTAGCCGCTTTGCCTGCGCGGCTACCGCGGCCTCCGACTTGCCCGAAACCACCCACGGCAGCGAATCCGGGGACACATCAACGGCTTCGGCCACCACCTCAGGGCAAACCTGTTCCACGATCACATGCGCATTGGTGCCGCTGATCCCAAATGACGACACCCCCGCCCGACGCGGCCGGCCATCCACCGCCGGCCAGGGCCGCGGCTGGGTCAACAACGACACCGCCCCCGAGGACCAATCCACATGCGGGGAAGGCACATCCACATGCAATGTCGCCGGCATCAGCTCATGGCGCATCGCCTGCACCATCTTGATCACCCCAGCGATTCCCGCCGCGGCCTGAGTATGGCCCATATTCGACTTGATCGAACCCAGCCACAACGGCTGATCGGCCGGGCGAGCCTGCCCGTAAGTCGCTAAAAGCGCCTGCGCCTCAATAGGATCACCCAACGTGGTGCCCGTCCCGTGGCCCTCCACCACATCCACATCCGCAGCGGTCAACCCCGCGTTAGCCAACGCCGCCTCGATCACCCGCTGCTGCGCAGGCCCATTGGGTGCGGTCAACCCATTAGAAGCACCATCCTGATTCACCGCCGATCCCGCGATTACCCCTAACACCGCAAGGCCCCGCCGCCGCGCCTCCGACAACCGCATCAGCACCACCACCCCAGCACCCTCAGAGAACCCCGTCCCATCCGCAGCCCCCGCGAACGCCTTACACCTCCCATCAGCCGCCAATCCCCGCTGCCGAGAAAACCCCACAAACGTTGCCGGTGTGGCCATCACCGTCACCCCACCCGCCAACGCCACATCACACTCCCCCGACCGCAACGACGCCGCCGCCAAATGCAACGCCACCAACGACGACGAACACGCCGTATCCACCGACACCGCCGGACCTTCTAGCCCCAACAAATACGCAACCCGCCCCGAAGCCACACTCGCCGCCGCCGACGTCAACCCATAACCCTCCAAATCCCCAGACACCCGCCCCGCCCCATAATCAGAACTCATCAACCCGGTAAACACCCCAGTCACCGAACCCCGCAACGACACCGGATCAATCCCCGCGTCCTCCAACGCCTCCCAAGAACACTCCAACAACAACCGCTGCTGGGGATCCATCGCCAACGCCTCACTAGGCCCAATCCCAAAAAACCCCGCATCAAACCGATCAGCACCATCCAAAAACCCACCCAACCGGCAATACGTCTTACCCAACGCATCAGGATCCGGATCAAAAACCCCCTCCACATCCCAACCCCGATCAACCGGAAACCCCGAAATCACATCCCGACCCCCCACCACCACATCCCACAAACCCCCGCCGACTCCACCCCACCCGGATACCGACACCCCACACCCACAATCGCCACCGGCGCCCCACCAGCCACCGAAGGACCCGGCTTCCCCCGGCCACCCGATCCAGCTAGCTCGGTCTCCAAATGCGCTGCCAGCCGAGAAATCGAGCCATAGTCCCACCCGACCGTCTCCGGTAGCCGCAACCCGGTCACCGCCGCCAACCGATTACGCAACTCAACCGTCATGCGCGAGTCAAAACCCAGCTCGGCGAAGGCGACGTCGCGGTCTATTCGCTCAGCGGCGGGGTCTCCCAGGATCTGGGCCACCTCTGCGCTGACTGTGTCGGCGATCAGGCGGTGACCTTCTTGCTGTAGAACTGCCAGGCGCTCGTCAAGTGTTACCGGGCCGACTCTGGGGCCAACCTTGTAGTTGGTTTGCGTGTGGGGATCGCGCTGCCCATCCGAGTCGGACGTCCCCACCGTGCACCGGCGCTCCCAAACTGGCTGCGCCGCAGGCTGCGTGCGGAGTTGGCCACGCTGTAGTTTTCCGGACGCGGTTCGGGGGAGCCGCTCTGCGATCTCGAATCGATGCGGTACCTTGTGCGGCGACAGGCTGCCAAGCAGCCGCCGATGAAGTTCTTTGATCGCCGATTCACCAAGCGACGCGCCACTTTCGGGCACCAGAAACGCTTGAAGCGCTGATTCGCCGGTGGGTTCCCGTACGGCAACGACCGCCGTCTCGGCCACCAAGTGGTCTTCGAGAATGAGCTGTTCAATCTCGCGCGGATTGATGTTGATGCCGCCGACGATTTCTATGTCGTCCGCGCGGCACCGGTAAGTTACCCATCCGTGGGCGTCGACGCACACCCTGTCCCGCGTGTCGAGCCAGCTATCGCTGATCGACGGAGGCTGGGTAGGTCGATTCCAATAGCCGGCGGTCAGCGACGGTCCGCGGACCCAAAGGTCTCCCTCAACCCCGGGTGCGGCGATCGTGCCATCCGGTGCCACCACACGTATCTCGTAGGGGGACAGAACCTTTCCTAGAGTCCCGAGGCGCCATTCATCGACCGTGCTCGAGATGAACGTTTGCCCAACCTCGGTGGAGCCTATTCCATCGAGGAGGGGGATACCGCCAAAGAACTTCATCAGTCGCTGGGCCAGGCCGAGCTCAAGTGCCTCGCCTGCGGAGACCACACAGCGCAACGACCGGAACGCATCGGCAGCGCAGGTGTCGGCAACTCTCGCAAGAAAGGTTGGCACGCCATACAGAACCGATGGCGAGAACCTCTCGCTGAGGTTGGCCGCCGACTCGGCGCCTAGCGGCGAACGACTGATCACCGCAGAACTGCCGGTGGCCAGTGGAAACCACACCGAGTTGCCTAGACCATAGGCGAAATACATGCGCGCGATGCTTAGCCCGACGTCGTCGGGGGTGAGCCGTAATGCATTGCGACACATGGCGTCGATGAATGCCCACACGTCGCCGTGCCGATGCAGCGCTGCCTTGGGGGCGCCGGTGGTACCGGACGTATAGGTGCCGTAGGCAAGGGCATCGCCGGTCAACGGCTCGTAGGCCGCCGGTTTGGCCTGGTTGGCTTGCGCCCACAGCTCCCCCGGATCCACGATGCCGGACCGCGCAAACCTGTCGCGCAGAGCATCAGTGGTCACCACAAGTGCCGGCTGCGTGTCCTGCTCCTGGAATGTATGGTCGTCGGGGCGCAGCTCCGGATTCGAAATGAACGCCACAATCCCCCGAGCCAGACAGGCCAGCAGTAACTGCACCAAATCGGTTGAGTCCGGGAGGCACAGCAGGACACGGTCGCCAGTGCGCAGACCCCGGGAACCAAACACGTTGCCGAGGCGCGCAGCACCCTCATGGATTTGGGCGTGGGTCACAATGTTCGGCGCGTAGTATGCCGGCGATGCCGACCATTCTGACGCCAATGCTTGGTTGGCAAGCAGCCACGCTAGATTGTTATTTCGCATGCCGAATGACCCCGTCCTGACTCGCCACTATGAACACATTCGTTTCCCCGCATGGCGCAGGGATGCAGGCCCTTGCCTTAAGGCAGACCTACACGTAGAGAAAGTTGGAACTTCCTACAGTCGGGTTGGTGCCGATGCCGCCGCTTCAAGTCACTGTTTGGGCCTTGGTGCCGTTATGGGTCGAATGTCCTTGTTGATCGCGATGTCGTTGTTGAGACAGCAGATGAATATCTCCGGAAGGAAATGCTCCGTGATGACTATCGCCGGTTGACCCGAGATGATGATCGTGTATCGGCGGGCGAGGGCTTGATGCTGTGAGATTCCGTATTCCGGAGCCACGATCCACTCCGGCAACTCGCCGATCCAGACTTCCGGCGCTTCCTTGAAGAACTCAATGCGACTCGCCACCAGCAACTCGCCAATCGGACGGTCCGTGTTCATCAGGCTTTCTATGAGCTCGGGCGGGACTCGATCGACGACGATCGAAGTCTCTGCGGCTACGAATGAGCTCCCAGAATGCCTGCCCTTGAGCACTACATTGCGCAGCAGAGTTCGGCCTTTGGGCAACTGTGCGGGGTCCGGCGGAGTCGGCGCGTCGGGCAGAATCTCCTGATCGATGTTCTCGATGACGATTTCATCGGCGGTGACGATATTGAGAATCCTGGTGAGAGTGCCATTTGTCGTGACCAGTATTCGGAGGTCTCGGTTCAGTCCTTGTATCTCTTCATCCGACAAATAGCGGCGGTTCATTGGTCGTGCCTCCAGTCTCAGGGCGAGTCGGTCCTATTGCCGTTCAACTAACGCAGGTAGATAGCGATCCGCTCTGCGAATAATTGCAGTGATTCGATGTTCAACATCGCCTCGTGTGTGCAATCGATGGGATATTCCGTGATATCGCCGGCAACGTAATGCCGCCAACTATCTGCGAGTGATCGGCCGCCGCTGTCCCGCTTGGCGGAGAAGACAATCATGTCACCGTCAAATACATCCGGGACATGCTTCAATCTCATTGATTGATTGGCGTTCATGTTGTCAAGCATGACTTCTACAATCCGCCTGGGCGGGAGCGAGAACTCGACCGGTGTGCGTTGGTTGAGTAGTGCTTCTGCCTGCTGATAGGTAAGGGGCCGCGGGTGTTCCGCGATATCGATTCCCGCAGCGACCAAGATCAGTTCCAGGACATCGCTTTCGGATGCTGGCTCGGCAACACTGTCGGCGCTATCGACCTCGCCGGCCGCGTCCAGAACGATGAGCCGGCCGACCTCGCATCCTCGCCGGCGGAGCTCAACGGCAATCTCATGGGCGACCACGCCCCCCATGGACCAACCGAGAAGGTTGTAGGGGCCATCAGGGTGATGCGCCTGAATCATGTCGACATAGCGTCGTGCCATGTCCCCAACCGATCCGGGTTCTACTTCCTGATCTGACGGAACTTGTTGAATGCCGATGATCGGACAGTCCAGATAGGCGCCCAGATTCCGATATATCCAACTGAGCCCGCCACCAGGCGGCAGGCAAAACAGCGGCGTTCCAGCGCCCTGCTTGAGCAGCTCAACGGGAGCCAATTCGACTGAGCTGTAGGGTGATTCCACCTGTCTGCTGAGGCTTTCAACAGTTGGAGCCTCGAACATCAGCCGCACTGGCAGATCCACACCCAGAAACTTCTCGATCGCGGACGACACCCGCATCGCCAGGATGCTGTTGCCGCCTAGGTCGAAGAAGGATTGGTCTACCGCGACTCGGTCTAGTCCGAGTACTTGGGCGTAGATGCCGGCGAGGACTTCTTCGACCGGGCTGGCCGGGGCGCGGTAACTGCCGGTGGCGCCGTATTGCGGGGCCGGCAAGGCCCGAATGTCCAACTTGCCGTTGACCGTCAACGGCAAACTGTCGACCACCACGACCGCGGCGGGCACCATATAGGCCGGCAACGCCTGCGCCAACGCCGCCCGCGCCAGACCCGCATCCACCGAGCCGACGACATAGCCCACCAACCGCTTATCCCCGGGCCGGTCTTCACGAGCGATCACCACCGCCTGATCCACCCCGTCCAACTGCGACAACGCCGCAGCCACCTCGCCCAACTCAATGCGATACCCACGGATCTTGACCTGTTCATCGGCGCGCCCCACGTACTGCAACTGCCCGTCTGGGCCCCAACGCACCACATCGCCGGTGCGATACATCCGCACCCCCGCAGCCCCGAACGGACACGCCACAAACCTCGACGCGGTCAACCCCGAACGGCGCCAATACCCACACCCCACCCCGGCACCCGCCACATACAACTCCCCGGCCACCCCCGCCGGCACCGGCCGCAACCACCCATCCAGCACAAATAGGGCGGCGCGGGGCACCGGCACACCTATCGGCGCCGGCCCCGAGCCCGGGACCAGCGGAGCACTCATCGACACATACATCGTGGTCTCCGAGGGGCCGTATTGATTGACCATCATGCGGCCAGGCGCCCAGTTGTCGACCACCTCGGCCGGACACGCCTCGCCTCCCACCACCAACGTCGTCGATTCCAGGCCCTGCGTCGACAGCATCGCCACTGCGGAGGGGGTTTGCGCCAGCACATCGACCTGTTCGGCCACCAGCAGAGCATGCAGATCGGCCGGGGAGCCGGTGACCGACTCGGGCACCACCACCAACCGGCCCCCATGCAGCAGTGCACCCCACATTTCAAAGACCGACAGGTCGAAGGCGTAGGAGTGGCATTGGGTCCAGACTTGTCCCGGTGCTGGGGTGAATCCGGTGGCGGCGACCGAGGTGAACAACTGGGTGATGTTGTGGTGGGTGATCCCCACGCCTTTGGGCTTGCCGGTCGTGCCCGAGGTATAGATCAGATACGCGATGTTGTCCGCGCTGGGGAAGGGCAACTCATGGCCGGGATAGCACGTCGCGATCGCGGGATCATCGATATCGATCACCGCCACCGGGTAATCCGCCAACCGCTGCGCCAACCCCGCGGTACTGATCACCGCCACCGGCGCGGCATCCTCGATCATGAACCCGATACGCCCATCAGGATGATTGACATCGATCGCCAAATACGCTGCACCGCTTTTGAGTACCGCCAAGATCGCGATGACCGCCTCAACCGAGCGCTCCAACAACAACCCGACCACATCACCAGGACCCACACCCTGATCAACCAACAAATGCGCCAACCGATTAGCCGCCTGATCAAGCTCGCGATAGGTCAACGACCGATCCCCACACACCAACGCCGTCACCTCAGCACGGCTGGCCACCTGCGCGGCGAACAACCCCGGAACCGACACCGGCTCCACCAACGGCTCCGCCAACACCGCCCGATTACCCACCACATCCAGCCGCGCATGCTCGGCCTCATCAAGCAGATCCACCGACGACAACCGCCGATCCGGATCAGCGACCATCGCCACCACCACCCGCTGCAACCGCTCGATCAACGCAGCGATACTGGCCGCGTCGAACACATCGGTGCGAAACTCCACACCCCCGCCGATCCCGGCGGGTGCACCGGTATCGGTGAAACGTTCACCCAGTGAAAACACCAGATCCATCCGGGCAGTTTGGGTGTGTACTGGCGCGAATTCGACGTCGAGACCGTCTAACACCAACTCCGCCGACATGTCGTTTTGCCACGCCAACACCACCTGGACCAACGGATGATGGGTCAACGATCGCACCGGGTTGAGCCGCTCCACCAGCACCTCGAAGGGCACGTCTTGATGCTCGAAGGCTTCCAAACTGCGGGTGCGTACCTGCGCTAGCAGTTGGGCGAAGGTGGGATCACCGGCCACCTGCACCCGCAGCACCACCGTGTTGACGAACACGCCCACCAACTCATCGAGGGCCGGATCACCACGGCCGGCCACCGGAACCCCGACTGCCACATCAGAGCTGCCGCTGAGCTTGGCCAACAGCACCGCCAGGGCGGTCTGGATCACCATGAAGCTCGTCGCGTGATGCTCACGCGCCACCCGGGCAACCTGCTGCTGCAGCTGGGCGGGCCACTGGACATCCACACCGCTACCGCGATGGTCAGCCACCCGCGGATAGGCCCGATCGGTGGGCAACTGCAACCGTTCGGCCATCCCCTCGAGAGCTTTTTCCCAATACCTCAGCTGCCCGGCGATACCACTGTGGCTATCGGTCAACTCACCCAGGTTGGTGCGCTGCCACAACGTGTAATCGACATACTGCACCGCCAGCCCCGCCCAACCCGGCGCCCGCCCCGCACACCGACTGGCATAAGCCACTCCCAAATCAGTGACCAGCGGCCGCAGCGACCACCCGTCAGCGGCGATATGGTGAGCCACCACCACCAACACGTGCTCGTCGTCAGCGACACGAAACAGCCTCGCCCGCAACGGAATCTCGACCGCCAAATCAAAACAATGCCGTGCTTGCTGTTCGAGGGCCTCAGCCAGCCGCCGTGACGACCAACCCTGAGCATCGATGATCTGCCACCGCACATCGACCTGCTCGACGCCCAGCACCAACTGCTCAGCCACCCCCGCCACGGCACGAAACACCGTCCGCAAGCTCTCATGACGGGCCACCACATCAGCAAACGCCGCACCCAACGCCGCGGCATCGAGCTCACCGGACAACCGCGCCGACCACGCCATGTTGTAGACCGCCGAAGGCCCCTGCAACTGATCGATAAACCACAACCGCTGCTGGGCAAACGACAACGGAACCACCGCCGGACGCTCACCGGCCACCAACGGCGTCCACTGCCCCGAACCCTGACCGATACACGGCGCCAACTCGCCGACGGTAGGCGCGTCGAACAACGCCCGCACCGACAAATCCCCATCCAAGGACTTATTGATCGCAGCGACTACCCGCATCGCCGACAACGAATCCCCACCCAGGTCGAAAAAGGATTGGTCTACCGCGACCCGGTCTAGTCCGAGTACTTGGGCGTAGATGCCGGCGAGGACCTCTTCGACCGGGCTGGCCGGGGCGCGGTAACTGCCGGTGGCGCCGTATTGCGGGGCCGGCAAGGCCCGAATGTCCAACTTGCCGTTGACCGTCAACGGCAAACTGTCGACCACCACGACCGCGGCGGGCACCATATAGGCCGGCAACGCCTGCGCCAACGCCGCCCGCGCCAGACCCGCATCCACCGAGCCGACGACATAGCCCACCAACCGCTTATCCCCGGGCCGGTCTTCACGAGCGATCACCACCGCCTGATCCACCCCGTCCAACTGCGACAACGCCGCAGCCACCTCGCCCAACTCAATGCGATACCCACGGATCTTGACCTGTTCATCGGCGCGCCCCACGTACTGCAACTGCCCGTCTGGGCCCCAACGCACCACATCGCCGGTGCGATACATCCGCACCCCCGCAGCCCCGAACGGACACGCCACAAACCTCGACGCGGTCAACCCCGAACGGCGCCAATACCCACACCCCACCCCGGCACCCGCCACATACAACTCCCCGGCCACCCCCGCCGGCACCGGCCGCAACCACCCATCGAGGACAAAAAACGCCAGATTCGCCAACGGCACCCCAACCGGGCTCACCGCGAAACCCAGGTCATGGCGCACAATCTCACGAAACGACGCATGCACCGTCGTCTCGGTGATGCCATACATATTGATCAACCGCGGCCGCTGCCCATGATTGGCCAACCACGGCCCCAACCGCGCCGGCTCCAACGCCTCACCGCCAAACACCACCGCATCAAGACACAACTGCCGACCCAACTGCGGCTGCGCCGCATCCGCAGCCTGCAACGCATAAAACGCCGACGGTGTCTGACTCAACACACTGACACCCTCAGTCACCAACAACGCCAACAACTCCGCCGCAGACCTGGTGATCAACTCCGGCACCACCACCAACCGGCCCCCATGCAGCAACGCACCCCACATCTCCCACACGGAGTAATCGAAGGCGTAGGAGTGGCATTGGGTCCAGACTTGACCCGACGCTGGGGTGAATCCGGTGGCGGCGACCGAGGTGAACAACTGGGTGATGTTGTGGTGGGTGATCCCCACGCCTTTGGGCTTGCCGGTCGTGCCCGAGGTATAGATCAGATACGCGATGTTGTCCGCGCTGGGGAAGGGCAACTCATGGCCGGGATAGCACGTCGCGATCGCGGGATCATCGATATCGATCACCGCCACCGGGTAATCCGCCAACCGCTGCGCCAACCCCGCGGTACTGATCACCGCCACCGGCGCGGCATCCTCGATCATGAACCCGATACGCCCATCAGGATGATTGACATCGATCGCCAAATACGCTGCACCGCTTTTGAGTACCGCCAAGATCGCGATGACCGCCTCAACCGAGCGCTCCAACAACAACCCCACCACATCACCAGGACCCACACCCTGATCAACCAACAAATGCGCCAACCGATTAGCCGCCTGATCAAGCTCGCGATAGGTCAACGACCGATCCCCACACACCAACGCCGTCACCTCAGCACGGCTGGCCACCTGCGCGGCGAACAACCCCGGAACCGACACCGGCTCCACCAACGGCTCCGCCAACACCGCCCGATTACCCACCACATCCAGCCGCGCATGCTCGGCCTCATCAAGCAGATCCACCGACGACAACCGCCGATCCGGATCAGCGACCATCGCCACCACCACCCGCTGCAACCGCTCGATCAACGCAGCGATACTGGCCGCGTCGAACACATCGGTGCGAAACTCCACTCGAAGGCCTAGTTGGTCGCCCGGCATGGCTTGCACCACGAGCGGGTAGTGGCTGTATTCGCGGCAGGTGATCCCGGAAATGGCCAGCTCCCCGGTGCCCTGGGCGGCTGTTTTGTCGATTGGATAGTTCTCGTAGACGAAAAGGGTGTCGAACAGCTGGTCATGACCGCTGACGCGGTGGATGTCGCTCAGCGCCAGGTGATGGTGCTCGAGAGTCTCGTAGTGCACGCTTTGCAGCTGGTCCAGCAGCTCTCTAGTGGTCGTAGTCGCCGCCATCCGAGCCCGGGTCGGCACCGTATTGATGAACAACCCCACCATGGAGTGCACGCCGGCCACCTCGGCTGGCCGGCCCGATACGGTGGTGCCGAACGCGACATCGTGCTGACCGGTCAACCAGCTCAGCAGTTGCGCAAACGCGGCCTGCAGCACGATATTCACCGTGACGCGACACGACCTCGCCAGCTCGGTCAGCGCCTCGGTAGTCCCGATGGGCAACAGGTATGACTCAACGCCTCGACTGCCCAGGCCCAGGTGATCTGGCGGGCCCACCAATGTGGGGTGCCTGAAATCGGCAAACAGCTCACGCCAGGCGGTGCGGGCAGCGCTCTTGTCCCGCTCGGCCAGCCAGGTCAAGAAGTTGCGATACGACCCGGGCGCCGCCAGCGGCTGTCCCGCATAGGCGGCCAATATTTCCTGCATCACGATCGGCATCGACCAGCCGTCGCACACGATGTGGTGCGCGGTGAGTACAAAGCGATGCTCACACGGTGCGGTGCGGATCAATGCGATCCGAAATGGACTGCCACTGCCGAGGTCTGCGACGGCGACGCGTTCGGCGGCGCAGACCTCGTCAATGTGTTGCTCGACATGAGCATCCGGGTCGCCAGTTGGGTCGAACTCGACCGTCCGCCATTCCAGCACCAAGTCATTCAGGATGATCTGCACGGGCTCGTCGAGGGGTTCGCCCCAGACGAATTGAGCCGCGAGATTGGGATGGCGGCGGAGCACTTCTTGTGCGGCTGTCCGTAGCCGCCGCGGGTCCAGCGCGCCGGACAGGGTGATGTCGAACTGGACCACATACAGATCGGCGCCACCTCGTGCGGCATCGGCATGAAAGAGCAGGCCCTGCTGCAGAGGGGTCAAAGGCAACACGTCGGCAACGCGGTAGCGTTGTTCGAGTTGGTCGATCTGGTGCTGGCTTAACCGGGTGAGTCCGATATCAGAGGGGGTCATGCCGCCCCCGCCAGCACGGACATGCGCACAGATGCCGGTCAGCGCCTCGAACCACAACCGGCTGATCCGGTTGAGCTGTGCCCGGTCGAGGGCCGATGTCGCCCACGTCCACTGGGCGTGCAACTGCGGGCCGGCTTCCGTGTCGAAGGTGACCGCGTCGAGCTCTACTGTGTGAAAGAGCTGTATCGGCAGTTCGGCGCTGGCGCATTCGTCGGTGAACAGCGAACCCCACCTGGCGATTTGCCAGTGGTCGTCACCCGCGGTCGTCCGTGTGCTCAGGCGCCCCAGATAGTTGAAACCGATCGTCGGCTCGGCCCCGG
Organism: Mycobacterium marinum; assembly: GCF_003391395.1. Taxonomy (NCBI): domain Bacteria; kingdom Bacillati; phylum Actinomycetota; class Actinomycetes; order Mycobacteriales; family Mycobacteriaceae; genus Mycobacterium; species Mycobacterium marinum. Next base: position 100,117 of record NZ_CP024190.1, on the reverse strand, counting down.
CCAGCTCGACTTCGCGATTGAGATAGCGAATCAACCCATAGAGCAGGCCGTCAGGCAGGCCCCGAAGTTGCTCCTTGGCATCCTTGACCACGGTGCCCAGGGCGGCATCGCCGGCCACTACTTGCGCCCAGCGCAGCGCACCGACGCCCACGGCCACCGGGTACTTGGTGGTAAACCAACCCAGCGTGTGCGATAGGTCAACACCGAAGGCCAGTTCCTCGTGGCGCCCGTGGCCCTCCACGTCGATGGCGATCCGGGTACCACCGCCACTTGAAAACTCCGACCACGCCAACGCGAACGCAATCAGCAAGATGTCTTGCACCCCTGCATGAAACGCCGCCGGCGCCGCGGCGAGCAGCGTCCGGGTCGTCTCGATATCCAGCGACACCAACAACCGCTGCGCAGTGGCGTATGTGTCAACCGCAGGCTTCACGGCCGGCAGCACGCTTGGGGCGGCCAGCACCTGCCTCCAAGCGGCCGCGTGGTCCACCGCCGTCGCTGAATACGCCTGCTCGGCCAGCAACGTCGCCCAACGCCGAAACGACGTCCCGCCAGCTGGCAATGCCGCCATTTCGCCGGAGCGGTGCTGTTCCCAGACGCTGTTGAGGTCGTCCAGCAGGATCCGCCATGACACCCCATCGATCGCCAAATGATGAATGACCAAGGCCAACTGGGCGGACGAGGTCACCCACAAAGCGCTAACCATCACTCCGGCAGACGGGTCCAACCGCGACCGGGCCTGCACCAACTCGTCATCGTTCAGCGCCGTCACTGCCCGCACACACTGGCGCGCGTCCACGCAACCCGGCTCGGGCACATGCAACAACCAGCGCCCCGTCGCATCGGTGTCAACCTGCAGCCGCAGCATCGCATGACGATCCAGCACCGCCTGCAGCGAGACGATCACGTCGTCGTAGGACATCGCGGCGGGAGCCTGCAACAACGCCGTCTGATTGAACTCTTTGAGCGGACCGTCCAGGCTTTGCAGCCAGCGCATGATCGGCGTGGCCACGACCTCGCCCACACTGTCCTCGGCGTGCCGGCCGTCGTCATTCGCATCATCGAAAACCGTCGCCACCGTTGCTAGTCCGGCGACGGTCTGCTCGGTGAATACGTCACGCGGCCGGCACACCACCCCCGCCGCACGGGCCCGCGCAACGACCTGGATCGCCAGGATGCTGTCGCCGCCCAGGTCGAAAAAGGATTGGTCTACCGCGACCCGGTCTAGTCCGAGTACTTGGGCGTAGATGCCGGCGAGGACTTCTTCGACCGGGCTGGCCGGGGCGCGGTAACTGCCGGTAGCGCCGTATTGCGGGGCCGGCAAGGCCCGAATGTCCAACTTGCCGTTGACCGTCAACGGCAAACTGTCGACCACCACGACCGCGGCGGGCACCATATAGGCCGGCAACGCCTGCGCCAACGCCGCCCGCGCCAGACCCGCATCCACCGAGCCGACGACATAGCCCACCAACCGCTTATCCCCGGGCCGGTCTTCACGAGCGATCACCACCGCCTGATCCACCCCGTCCAACTGCGACAACGCCGCAGCCACCTCGCCCAACTCAATGCGATACCCACGGATCTTGACCTGTTCATCGGCGCGCCCCACGTACTGCAACTGCCCGTCTGGGCCCCAACGCACCACATCGCCGGTGCGATACATCCGCACCCCCGCAGCCCCGAACGGACACGCCACAAACCTCGACGCGGTCAACCCCGAACGGCGCCAATACCCACACCCCACCCCGGCACCCGCCACATACAACTCCCCGGCCACCCCCGCCGGCACCGGCCGCAACCACCCATCGAGGACAAAAAACGCCAGATTCGCCAACGGCACCCCAACCGGGCTCACCGCGAAACCCAGGTCATGGCGCACAATCTCACGAAACGACGCATGCACCGTCGTCTCGGTGATGCCATACATATTGATCAACCGCGGCCGCTGCCCATGATTGGCCAACCACGGCCCCAACCGCGCCGGCTCCAACGCCTCACCGCCAAACACCACCGCATCAAGACACAACTGCCGACCCAACTGCGGCTGCGCCGCATCCGCAGCCTGCAACGCATAAAACGCCGACGGTGTCTGACTCAACACACTGACACCCTCAGTCACCAACAACGCCAACAACTCCGCCGCAGACCTGGTGATCAACTCCGGCACCACCACCAACCGGCCCCCATGCAGCAACGCACCCCACATCTCCCACACGGAGTAATCGAAGGCGTAGGAGTGGCATTGGGTCCAGACTTGACCCGACGCTGGGGTGAATCCGGTGGCGGCGACCGAGGTGAACAACTGGGTGATGTTGTGGTGGGTGATCCCCACGCCTTTGGGCTTGCCGGTCGTGCCCGAGGTATAGATCAGATACGCGATGTTGTCCGCGCTGGGGAAGGGCAACTCATGGCCGGGATAGCACGTCGCGATCGCGGGATCATCGATATCGATCACCGCCACCGGGTAATCCGCCAACCGCTGCGCCAACCCCGCGGTACTGATCACCGCCACCGGCGCGGCATCCTCGATCATGAACCCGATACGCCCATCAGGATGATTGACATCGATCGCCAAATACGCTGCACCGCTTTTGAGTACCGCCAAGATCGCGATGACCGCCTCAACCGAGCGCTCCAACAACAACCCCACCACATCACCAGGACCCACACCCTGATCAACCAACAAATGCGCCAACCGATTAGCCGCCTGATCAAGCTCGCGATAGGTCAACGACCGATCCCCACACACCAACGCCGTCACCTCAGCACGGCTGGCCACCTGCGCGGCGAACAACCCCGGAACCGACACCGGCTCCACCAACGGCTCCGCCAACACCGCCCGATTACCCACCACATCCAGCCGCGCATGCTCGGCCTCATCAAGCAGATCCACCGACGACAACCGCCGATCCGGATCAGCGACCATCGCCACCACCACCCGCTGCAACCGCTCGATCAACGCAGCGATACTGGCCGCGTCGAACACATCGGTGCGAAACTCCACACCCCCGCCGATCCCGGCGGGTGCACCGGTATCGGTGAAACGTTCACCCAGTGAAAACACCAGATCCATCCGGGCAGTTTGGGTGTGTACTGGCGCGAATTCGACGTCGAGACCGTCTAACACCAACTCCGCCGACATGTCGTTTTGCCACGCCAACACCACCTGGACCAACGGATGATGGGTCAACGATCGCACCGGGTTGAGCCGCTCCACCAGCACCTCGAAGGGCACGTCTTGATGCTCGAAGGCTTCCAAACTGCGGGTGCGTACCTGCGCTAGCAGTTGGGCGAAGGTGGGATCACCGGCCACCTGCACCCGCAGCACCACCGTGTTGACGAACACGCCCACCAACTCATCGAGGGCCGGATCACCACGGCCGGCCACCGGAACCCCGACTGCCACATCAGAGCTGCCGCTGAGCTTGGCCAACAGCACCGCCAGGGCGGTCTGGATCACCATGAAGCTCGTCGCGTGATGCTCACGCGCCACCCGGGCAACCTGCTGCTGCAGCTGGGCGGGCCACTGGACATCCACACCGCTACCGCGATGGTCAGCCACCCGCGGATAGGCCCGATCGGTGGGCAACTGCAACCGTTCGGCCATCCCCTCGAGAGCTTTTTCCCAATACCTCAGCTGCCCGGCGATACCACTGTGGCTATCGGTCAACTCACCCAGGTTGGTGCGCTGCCACAACGTGTAATCGACATACTGCACCGCCAGCCCCGCCCAACCCGGCGCCCGCCCCGCACACCGACTGGCATAAGCCACTCCCAAATCAGTGACCAGCGGCCGCAGCGACCACCCGTCAGCGGCGATATGGTGAGCCACCACCACCAACACGTGCTCGTCGTCAGCGACACGAAACAGCCTCGCCCGCAACGGAATCTCGACCGCCAAATCAAAACAATGCCGTGCTTGCTGTTCGAGGGCCTCAGCCAGCCGCCGTGACGACCAACCCTGAGCATCGATGATCTGCCACCGCACATCGACCTGCTCGACGCCCAGCACCAACTGCTCAGCCACCCCCGCCACGGCACGAAACACCGTCCGCAAGCTCTCATGACGGGCCACCACATCAGCAAACGCCGCACCCAACGCCGCGGCATCGAGCTCACCGGACAACCGCGCCGACCACGCCATGTTGTAGACCGCCGAAGGCCCCTGCAACTGATCGATAAACCACAACCGCTGCTGGGCAAACGACAACGGAACCACCGCCGGACGCTCACCGGCCACCAACGGCGTCCACTGCCCCGAACCCTGACCGATACACGGCGCCAACTCGCCGACGGTAGGCGCGTCGAACAACGCCCGCACCGACAAATCCCCATCCAAGGACTTATTGATCGCAGCGACTACCCGCATCGCCGACAACGAATCCCCACCCAGGTCGAAAAAGGATTGGTCTACCGCGACCCGGTCTAGTCCGAGTACTTGGGCGTAGATGCCGGCGAGGACCTCTTCGACCGGGCTGGCCGGGGCGCGGTAACTGCCGGTGGCGCCGTATTGCGGGGCCGGCAAGGCCCGAATGTCCAACTTGCCGTTGACCGTCAACGGCAAACTGTCGACCACCACGACCGCGGCGGGCACCATATAGGCCGGCAACGCCTGCGCCAACGCCGCCCGCGCCAGACCCGCATCCACCGAGCCGACGACATAGCCCACCAACCGCTTATCCCCGGGCCGGTCTTCACGAGCGATCACCACCGCCTGATCCACCCCGTCCAACTGCGACAACGCCGCAGCCACCTCGCCCAACTCAATGCGATACCCACGGATCTTGACCTGTTCATCGGCGCGCCCCACGTACTGCAACTGCCCGTCTGGGCCCCAACGCACCACATCGCCGGTGCGATACATCCGCACCCCCGCAGCCCCGAACGGACACGCCACAAACCTCGACGCGGTCAACCCCGAACGGCGCCAATACCCACACCCCACCCCGGCACCCGCCACATACAACTCCCCGGCCACCCCCGCCGGCACCGGCCGCAACCACCCATCGAGGACAAAAAACGCCAGATTCGCCAACGGCACCCCAACCGGGCTCACCGCGAAACCCAGGTCATGGCGCACAATCTCACGAAACGACGCATGCACCGTCGTCTCGGTGGTGCCATACATATTGATCAACCGCGGCCGCTGCCCATGATTGGCCAACCACGGCCCCAACCGCGCCGGCTCCAACGCCTCACCGCCAAACACCACCGCATCAAGACACAACTGCCGACCCAACTGCGGCTGCGCCGCATCCGCAGCCTGCAACGCATAAAACGCCGACGGTGTCTGACTCAACACACTGACACCCTCAGTCACCAACAACGCCAACAACTCCGCCGCAGACCTGGTGATCAACTCCGGCACCACCACCAACCGGCCCCCATGCAGCAGTGCACCCCACATTTCAAAGACCGACACGTCAAAGGCATACGAATGCCATTGGGTCCAGACTTGTCCCGACGCTGGGGTGAATCCGGTGGCGGCGACCGAGGTGAACAACTGGGTGATGTTGTGGTGGGTGATCCCCACGCCTTTGGGCTTGCCGGTCGTGCCCGAGGTATAGATCAGATACGCGATGTTGTCCGCGCTGGGGAAGGGCAACTCATGGCCGGGATAGCACGTCGCGATCGCGGGATCATCGATATCGATCACCGCCACCGGGTAATCCGCCAACCGCTGCGCCAACCCCGCGGTACTGATCACCGCCACCGGCGCGGCATCCTCGATCATGAACCCGATACGCCCATCAGGATGATTGACATCGATCGCCAAATACGCTGCACCGCTTTTGAGTACCGCCAAGATCGCGATGACCGCCTCAACCGAGCGCTCCAACAACAACCCCACCACATCACCAGGACCCACACCCTGATCAACCAACAAATGCGCCAACCGATTAGCCGCCTGATCAAGCTCGCGATAGGTCAACGACCGATCCCCACACACCAACGCCGTCACCTCAGCACCACCGGCCACCTGCGCGGCGAACAACCCCGGAACCGACACCGGCTCCACCAACGGCTCCGCCAACACCGCCCGATTACCCACCACATCCAGCCGCGCATGCTCGGATACGGCCGTATCGCCGTCGGTGTGACCGTCAAGCAACATGCTGACGTCGCGCAGCGGACGGTCCCACATCGGCAACAGTCGTTGCAGTACTGCCAACAAGCGATCACCCAGGGCCGATTCGGTGATGTCGCCGAATGCGTTGGCATTTGTTGCTATCGACAGCGACAAACGAGCATCGGTGAGTTCAGCGGTGATGCAGACGGGGAAGTGCGTAGGACTCTGCACGGTTAGGGAGTCAAACGTCGCCGCGCCTACGGCTCGCGCCTTCCCGTCGGCCAGACCCAGGGATGGGAAGTTCTGGAATACCAGCAGGGTGTCAAACAGCTCGCCCATGCCGGCCAGCGCCCGGATCTGCGAGTGGCTCAGATAGGCATGCTCACGCAGCCGGGCGGCATCGCGTTGTATCAACGCGCATTGCTGGGCAACAGTCGTTTTCGGGTCGAGACGCACACGCAGCGGGACGGTGTTGACGAAAAGCCCGACCATTGATTCCACCCGGGCCAACTCGGCGGGTCTGTTCGACACCGTGACCCCGAAAACCACGTCGCGGCGGTCGGTTAGCGTCGACAGCATCAGCGCCCAGGCCAGCTGCGTCAGGGTATTGACCGTCACTCCGCGGTTGCGGGCACCGTCGACCAAGGATGTCGTGGCCCCTTCGTCCAGGGTCAGCTGCGCCCTCTTGGGCAGGCTGTCCGGCTGCACACCGCTGCTACCGAGCGGCGCCGCCAGCAGGGTAGGCGCCGCCAGGCCGGCGAGATGCTCGCGCCACTGCCGTTGCCCTTGCTCAACGTCGCAGCGCTCGAGCCAACCGATGTAGTCGCGATACGGTCGCGGCTGCGCCGGCAACGTGTCGATGTTGCAGTCGGCTTCATACAGCGTGAGTAGCTCATCGACGAACAGCGCGATGGACCAGCCGCCGATCACGATGTGGTGGGCGGTAATCAAGAATCGCCACCTGTCGCCGGGTAGCTCGATCAGCAAGAATCGGATCGCCGGACCCATTTCCAGGTCGAATCCGCGATTGCGCTCCTGCGCTTCCAGCGCACCCGCCGTCTCCGCCGTGGCCTCGACACGCGCCCATTCCAACTGCACCTCGGACGGCACCACCTGCACTGGATGCGGCAAGCCGCGGCCGAGGAATCGAGCCCTCAAATTCGGGTGGCGCTTCAGCATCGCCAACGCGCAACTGCGTAGCAGGCCGACGTCCAGCGAACCATGCACATCGATGCCGAGTGCGACGGTGTACGGGTCGTCGGACGCGGCTCCACTCGCCATGGCCAGCGCGAACAGCCCCAGCTGAAGTGGGCTGAGCGTCATCACGTCCTCGATGTCGACGACGGGCTTGGTTGGCTGCGTCATGCTGACCTCGGCTGGTCGAGCATCGCCAACAGTCCTGGCAGTGCGGCCAGCTCCGCGGATGACAGTCCCGACACGCTCATGGCCTCGAACTGGCGGTCAGCGGCGAGGCGCCCCGGGGCGCCCCAGTCCGTGGCCTGGTTGGCGGCCTCCTGCAGCGCCGCTGCGATCTGCCTGACGGTGGCGTGTTCGAAAAGCAGCTCCGGGGTTAGCGGCAGGCCCTCCGCGCGGACCCGCGCGGCCAGCCGCATTGCAGAGACACTGTCGCCCCCGAGGGCCAGGAACCCGTCGTCGCGGCTGACTTGGGCGATGCCCAGAACCTGCCCAATCGCCGCGGCCACAGTCCGCTCGATTTCGGTGCACACGGGCTCGCCATCGTGCACCGGTCCCGCCGACGCCCGAGCATCGACCGCCCCGGCCAGGCCTGCGCCGGCGCCTGCGCTGCCTTGCGCATCAAGCCATAGTCGCGTGCGCTGAAAAGCGTAGGTCGGCAACGGTACTCGCCGTGCTCCCGCGCCGCGGTACACGCCAGCCCAATCGATTGGTGCCCCGTTCACGTACGCCGTGGCCAGCCCGCTCACAAACGAGACATCTTCATCCGTGCCTGGCTGCAACAACGGCGGAATCACGACGCCGGAGGAACTGCCATCAGCATCTTCGAAAATCCCGTGGATCATGGCGGCATGATGAACCCCGGGACCGATTTGCAGGAAAGTGGTGATGTCTTCCCTACTCCGTGCCCGGCGTATCGCCTTCTTGAGATGCACCGGTGAACTCAGTTGTTCTACCCAATATTCCGGCGTGCGGACCAGGCTAGGATCAACAACCGTTCCGGTATGCGCTGAGACAATGGGCGTATCCGGAAGGCGGTAATCGAGCCGGTCGCAGAGCTTGAAAAGGCCTGTTCGCAGCGCGTCAGCGGAGGATGCCTGCTGTTGCCCGGTGGACGTGGCTTCCTGCCCATCAGACGACTGCGACCCGGTGTGGTTGCCTGACGCACCGTTGGCACTAGGCTCGCTGGCACCCAACGGAGGAATTGCGTAGAGCTCCGCGGTAGGGCTGACAGCAGTGGTGTCGGCATCACCCATTGACTGCCTCAGGCGGCCACTCTCCACCACGAGAGCACACGCGTCCTGCAATGACCACAGGCCCGCCGCATGTCCGGCCGCGATCTCACCCGCAGAGCACCCCATAACGAAGTCGGGCTGAAAACCCCAGGACTGCGCTAGCCGGTACAACGCCGTCTCCACGGCAAATAGTGCGGGCTGAGCGTAGCTGGGTCGCCTCAGCAAGCTGCCCTTTTCCGAGTCAGCCGACGCAAAAAGCAGGTCACGAACTGGCGTGCCCATCAGACTGCTCAGTATTTCGCAGGTTTCGTCAATTGCTTTGGCGTACACCGGGAAGATTGAGTACAGTTGGCGCCCCATGCCCAGCCAGTGCGCCCCTTCGCCGTGAAAGAACGCCGCCGTTTTGGCGGACGGCTCAGCCACACCACGCACCACCGCCGGGACAGATTCGCCAGCCACAAGTGATCGCACCCCGTTGAGCAACTCGTTGCGATCGCGTCCGACGACTACCGCTCGATGTTCAAACTGTGCCCGAGTGCTAGCCAGCGAGTATCCAATGTCGATGGCCCGCGGCTCGGGCTCATCCTCAAGATGCGCTACCGTCCGAGCGGCTTGCGCCAGCAGCGCCTCCGGCGACTTTGCGGTGATGATCCACGGGACGACGGGAGAGGCTGCGTCCCAGCCACTGTCCGATAAGGCCGTCTGCCCCACTGGCGTGGGCTCCTCGACGGCCTCTTCGATGATGATGTGTGCGTTAACCCCGCCCATTCCAACGCCAGATATCGCAGCCCGGCGCACGTTGTCCGGTCGCGGCCACTCCTGAGTTTCAGTCGCTAACTGAATGCGCCCTGATGCCCAGTCCACATACGGAGTCGGCTCGTTCACGTGCAAAGTCAATGGAATGGTGCGGTGCCGCATCGCTTCCACCATCTTGATGACGCTGCCAACGCCGGCCGCAGCCAAAGTGTGTCCGGTGTTTGATTTGAGCGAACCCAACCACAGCGGCCGTCCCTCTGGCCGGTGCTGACCGTATGTCGCCATCAACGCGTCGGCCTCGACCAGATCGCCCACCGGCGTTCCGGGGCTGTGCGCCTCGACCACGTCGACTTCGGCCGCCTCCAAACCAGCATTCTGTAGCGCTCGCCGGATAATCCGCTGCTGGGCAAGACCGTTGGGCGCCTGCGGAGCGTTCGATGCGCCGTCATGCTTGACGGCGCTACCGCGCACCACGGCCCACACCGGATGCTGATTGCGCCGGGCGTCAGATAGGCGCTCCAGCAGGAGCAGGCCCAACCCTTCGCCCCAACCGGCACCGTCGGCCGACGCTGAAAACGACTTGCAACGCGCGTCGCTCGCCGAGGCCATGCCTTGCGCCAAGGCAAAGAAGCTCGGTGGCGACATCATGATTGCTGCGCCCCCGGCAAGCGCCATCGAGCACTCACCCGATCTCAATGATCCGACGGCTTGATGAATCGCAACCAGCGACGACGAGCAAGCGGTATCCAGCGCCATGGCTGGTCCCTCGAGCCCGAAAAGATAGGAAATTCGCCCCGCAGCCATACTCGTCATATGGCCCGCCAACATCAGTGGACTATCGCCGTCCACCCCTTCGCCCAGTGTTTCGTACGGAATCGACGTAACACCTAGGAAGACCCCGGTGTCGCTACCTCGGACGCTCGAGGGATCGATACCCCCGCGCTCGAACGCCTCCCAGGCGCATTCGAGCGCGAGCCGCTGATGTGGATGCATCGCCAAGGCCTCACTCGAACTGAGTCCGAAAAACTCCGCGTCGAACGCACTCACATCGGCCAGAAACCCCCCGATCGGTGCGCCCAACCTGCTGGTCTGAGACTCCCCGTCGAAATAGGGCTCGCCGTACCACCCCCGATCCGACGGCCACTCCGAAATCAGGTCACGGCCTTCGGCAACCGCCGACCACAGATCTGCGGGTGACTCCAGCCCGCCCGGGTAGCGGCAAGCCATACCCACGATTGCGATCGGTTCGCGAGCCCCCATCTCAACCTCGCGCAAACGCCTACGCGTCTTCTCGAGTTCCAAGACGACCTGCTTGAGATAGGTGTGAAGTTTCTCTTCGCTTGCCATCGAAATGCCTTTCTTAGAGCGGGTCCCCTAATTTGGTGAACCGGGCAGCCGGCGACCACAAATTGGCCGTCAGGCCGTGACCAGCCTCGCCGTGACATCACCGAGTCACCGAACCTGGCGAACCGCGTCAGATCGAGTTCGGTTCGGGAGCTTGCCAGCGGCTCAGGTGTGGCCGTGACTACCTCGCGCCAGCTTCTCGCGGAGGCTCTTCGGCCTTATGTCAGGCCAGTTTTCATCGATATATGCCAGACACTTTGTGCGCTCCTCCTCGCCATAGACCACTTGCCATCCGGCTGGGATCTCAGCGAAGGTCGGCCACAAGCTGTGCTGCTCCTCGTGGTTGACCAGAACGAAGAATGCGCCATTATCGTCGTCAAAAGGACTGATAGTCATTAGCATTACAACTTTCGAGTTGACGTTTTAACGTCGGCGCCAAGCGCATATTTCACGCCCGCCCAAGTGCTTTCGCAACCCCTCCCAGTGAACTCACAGGAGTCAGCCAGGGCGGGGCGGGTAATGAGGCCGGCCCGCGGCCGCAGTCTCCGCAGCTCAACCGGTCGGCCCGACATCTCGCCGCCACCACCGGCAGTCGGCAAAGCACCTGAATCGTTGTGCGACTTAGCTTTACAAGTCAATCGAATACGCGAGCCCCGCCGGCGGCCGCGACCAATTCCCTACCGGTAGGTATTCACAAACCCGCAGCTGAACGACTCGCGGCGCTCGATCACTGCGGGCAACCGATGAACGACGTTTCCCCAACACGGGCCGGTTGTTCCTGTCGCACATGGGTGCCGGTGCGCGACGCGTTTCCCAAGCACTGGGGTGGTTTCCGCCCGAAAAGGCGAGTACACGTCACATTTGTTCGCCGACTTGCGATTCCATCAATCTCGGCCCGAAAGGCTATTAAGCCAACTCACAGGATTCACGCAATTTTGGCGGGGTTGCCAACCCCCAAGGGCGACAGTACGGTTGAGCCCGCTATTGACGTTCTACCTACTACAGCACCTAGTAACTGCACGAATTCCTAACGCCTAAAAGCGAATTGGTTTCAGCTTTCTAGGTGGGTAGCCAGACATCAGTGCTGACAACAATCCCGATCGTTAGGGGCCCCAGTGATCAGCCAGCCGATCACCCAGCACACCACCTTCGCGACCGTCGCGCCGCTCCGCTCCGGCCGTCGACCAGGTTTCGACGCGGAAGGCGCACCCACGAAGTCCCATCTTTCATCCCCCGAACCGCGCCGAAGAATCCCCCGACTGACGCGGTCCTCGAACAGCAGAACTGCAGCTAGGTGAACTGATGACAGCTCTCAAGATTCTTGGCAAACTTTGGATCCCACTGGTGATCGTCACGGTGGTCGGCGTCACCGCATTCAGCGTATCGCGTGTTCACGGATTCTTCGGTTCACAAAAGCCCGAGCTCTATACCGACGGCTCCAGTGACGACGCCACACCTTTCAACCCAAAACAGCTGACGTATGAAATCTTCGGGCCAGCGGGAACCGTCGCCGATATCGACTATTTCGACGTCAATGCCCAGCCGCGCCGGGTTGATGGAGCGCATCTGCCCTGGTCGCTGGAAATCAAGTCAACGTCGGCATCACTGACGGGAAATATTGTGGCGCAGGGTGATAGCAACAGATTGGGCTGCCGGATAATCGTTGACGGCGTCATCAAGGCCGAGCGAATATCACAAGAAATCAACGCGTACACCTTCTGCATTGTAAAGTCCGCGTGACTATCAAACGCCCAGTGCGGCAGTCGCTTTCCTGCGCAATCCGTAGGCTGTCCATTCCCATCGTCATCGGCTGGATTGCACTGAGTGCGTATCTCACCGTGGGCTTGCCGCCACTTGAGGTGGTTGGGCAGCTGCATTCGGTTTCAATGAACCCCAGAGATGCCCCGTCGGCGGTTGCGATGAGGCGCATCGGGGAGCTGTTCAAGGAGTCCGATTCCGACAACACAGCGATGATCCTCTTGGAGGGCGACCAGCCGCTGGGCGACAACGCGCATTACTACTACAACAACCTCGTTCGCCAGTTGAGCAGCGATACAACGCACGTTCAGCACATTCAGAATTTTTGGGGCGATCCGCTGACGGCGGAAGGGGCGCAGAGCACCGATGGCAAAGCCGCGTATGTGCAGCTGAACCTCGCCGGCAACATGGGGGGCCCGCTGGCCAACCAGTCCATCGAGGCTGTGCGGCAGATTCTGGCGCGCACGCCGCCACCTCCTGGCATAAAGGTGTACGTCACCGGCCCGTCGGCACTCACCGCCGATATGAGTCGCACCGGAGATAAGTCACTCGTCATCGTCACGATGATAAGTATCTTGGTGATCTTCACCATGCTGCTTCTGGTCTATCGCTCAATCGTCACCGTGACACTTTTGCTCATTACGGTTGGAATCGAGTTAACAGCGGCGCGGGGAGTCGTCGCCTTTTTGGCGTGGCACGGGGTTATTGGCTTGTCGACCTATGCCATTAACTTGCTCACAACCATGGCCATCGCCGCCGGTACGGACTACAGCATATTCATCATCGGCCGCTACCAGGAAGCTCGGCAGGCCGGCGAGGACGCGGAAACAGCCTTCTACACGATGTACCGAGGCGTTGCTCACGTCATCTTAGGCTCCGGCTTGACCATCGCCGGAGCGATGTATTGCCTGACCTTCACGAGGATGCCCTATTTCCAGAGCATGGGGATCCCTTGTGCCGCGGGCATGCTGGTTGCGGTCGTCGCCGCGCTGACGATGGGCCCAGCAGTTCTCGCATTGGGCAGCCGCTTCGGGTTTTTCGATCCGAAGCGGAAGATCAAGACGCGCGGCTGGCGCCGGATTGGCACCGCTGTCGTACGGTGGCCCGCTCCCATCCTGACGGCAACCTGTGCCGTCTCACTGGTTGGCCTGATCGCCCTGCCCGGGTATCAGACAAATTACGACGACCAGACCTATGTGCCAGACAACATCCCGGCCAATGCTGGATACGCCGCGGCAAATCGTCACTTTCCTCCGTCCCGAATGAAGCCGGACGTCTTGCTGATCGTCGCCGACCACGATATGAGGAATTCTGCGGACTTCCTGGTCTTGGACAAGTTGGCCAAAGGCATCTTTCACGTGCCGGGAATCTCCCGAGTGCAGGCAATAACTCGGCCCAAGGGCACGCCCATCGAGCATACGTCGATACCGTTCCAGATCAGCATGCAGAATGCGGGTCAGCTGCAAAACATGAAATACCAGCGCGACCGCATGAACGACATGCTGACGCAGGCGGACCAGCTGACGAGCACTATCGCGCTAATGAAGCGGACCTACGATCTGATGCTGCAGATGTCGAAAACTACGCATCGAATGGTCGGCGATACGCTCGAAATGAAGAGCGTCACCGACGAATTGCGTGACCACATCGCGGACTTCGAAGACACATGGCGGCCGATTCGGAGCTATTTTTACTGGGAGAAACACTGTGCGGACATACCTATCTGCTGGTCGCTAAGATCGATATTTGATGCCCTCGACGGCGTCGACCAGGTTTCCGAACAGCTCACCACCCTCACGGGAGACCTAACCGACATGGATCGGATTCTCCCCCAGGTCGTCGCGACATTTCCGCAGATGATCCAAAACATGGAGGGTATGCGGACATTGATTCTGACAATGCACAGCACGATGTCCGGGATCTACGATCAGATGGATGAATTGAGCAAGAACTCGACTGCGATGGGCCAAGCATTCGACGCCGCTAAGAACGACGATTCGTTCTACCTGCCTCCAGAGGTTTTTAACAACCCCGACTTCAAACGGGGAATGAAGATGTTTTTGTCCCAAGATGGGAAGGCGGCCCGGCTATTTATCTTTCACAGAGGAAACGCGGCGGGATACGAGGGCATATCGAGCATCTCCGCGATAAATATCGCGGCGGCGGAGGCGCTCAAGGGTACCCCGTTGGAGGACGCCCAGATCTACCTCACCGGTACCGCCGCGGTCTACAAAGACATAGCCGACGGCTCGAAATACGATCTGATAATTGCGGGGCTTTCGTCGCTCTGCCTGATTTTCATCATCATGCTACTTATCACGCGAGGTTTCGTCGCGGCGTTGGTGATCGTGGGAACCGTTGCGCTATCGCTAGGCGTATCGTTTGGTCTCTCGGTGTTGCTGTGGCAACACCTGCTCCGCATCGAACTGCATTGGCTCGTGCTCGCGATGTCCGTCATCGTTCTATTGGCCGTGGGCTCCGATTACAACCTACTGCTGGTATCCCGGCTCAAGGAGGAAGTCGGGGCCGGGATAAAGACCGGAATCATCCGCGCGATGGGCGGTACTGGCAAGGTAGTGACGTCGGCCGGCCTGGTGTTTGCCTTGACGATGGCGTCCATGGCGGTCAGCGATCTGATTGTGATAGGCCAGATCGGGACCACCATCGGCCTGGGTCTGCTGTTCGATACGTTGATTGTGCGCTCCTTGATGACCCCGTCTATCGCCGCGCTACTCGGCCGCTGGTTCTGGTGGCCACTAAACATCCGCTCACGGCCCCCTCGGCTAACGCGTCAGCGACTTCTCACGTCCGTCTCGCAAGAGCCGACAGCGGCGCGCGTGTAGCTGGGCGTCATTCGATGTTGGTTCACGCTACCGAGCCGCCGAACCTGGGTGGTCCGATGCTGTCCAGGCCGTGCGTATAGCGGCTGCCGATGAATACCACTCCTGCGAAAGCTACCGCGTTGCAACAGAATCTGCCGGGACGGCCGGATGGGAGCACGGGGAGTTCAGTGGCGGCGGGAGAGCGCCACGCCGATAGACTCGACGGTTCGCTGCTTCGGATTGCTGGAATCTGCGTGTTCGCTTCGGTCGCAGTGAATTTGGCCAATACTGCCGTCAGTGTCGCGCAGCGCAGTCTGATCGTCACCTTTGGCTCAAATCAAGCCGTCGTCGCTTGGACGGTGACCGCCTACACACTGACCGAAGCCGCGGCTATCCCGTTGTCAGGCTGGGCGGCCGACCGGATCGGCACCAAGCGACTCTTCATGATTTCGGTGTTGGGGTTCACCCTAGGTTCAGTGCTGTGCGCGGTCGCCCCGAACATCGCGTGTCTGATCATCTTCCGCGCGGTTCAGGGCGGTGGTGGCGGCATATTGATGCCACTGGTCATTACCATCTTGGCTCGCGAGGCGGGCCCCAACCGACTCGCTCGGCTCATGTCGGTGATGGGCATACCGCTACTACTTGGCCCGATGGCTGGGCCGATACTCGGCGGCTGGCTCATCGACGACTACGGGTGGCAGTGGATCTTCTGGATCAATGTGCCGATCGGCTTGATCACGGTAGCCCTTGCAGCCATCGCGTTTCCCGGAGATCACACAGCACCGTCAGAAACCCTCGACCTAGTCGGCATGCTGCTACTGTCACCCGGGCTGGCAACATTTCTCTACGGATTGTCGACTGTTCCAGCCCGCGGGACCGTAGCTGATCGCCATGTCTTGATACCGGCGACCGCCGGGCTGGTTCTGATGGGCGCCTTCGTCTTTCACGCTCTCTATCGCGCCGACCGTCCGCTGATAGATCTGCGGCTGTTCAGGAACCGGGTGGTGACCGTCGCCAATGCGACGATAGTCTTTGTCGCCGCCGGGTTTTCCGGCGCCGTGCTGCTGGTGCCAAGTTACTTTCAGCAGCTGTTGCGTGAAACACCGTTGCAGGTCGGCATACACATGATTCCGCTTGGGCTCGGTGCCGCGGTGACCATACCGACCTCCAGCGTCTTGATGGACAGACACGGCGCCGGCAAGGTGGTGTTGGGCGGCGTAACGCTGATCAGCGTTGGCATGGGCACTCTCGCGTTCGGCGCCGCCGAGCACGCCGCTTACGTACCCACCCTGCTTATCGGGCTGACGATCGTGGGTATGGGCATAGGCTCCATCATGCTGCAACTCACCACGGTGGCGGTGCAGACCCTGGCCCCGCACCAAATCGCGCGGGGTTCGACCCTGGTTAGCGTCAATCAACAGCTGTCCGCCTCGGCAAGCACCGCACTGATGTCGGTCATACTGACCAGCCAGTTCAATCGCAGCGCCAACATTGCCGCGGCGAACCGCCTCGAAGCCCTTAACGAAAGCGCGACCAGACGGGGGATCCCCCTGGACCCTTCGCAGATACCGCCGCGAACCCTCAATCCCGATTTTGGGGCCAACCTGTTGCACGACCTGTCTCAGGCGTACACCGTGGTGTTCGTATACGCCAGCGTGGTCATGCTAGTGACTTTTCTCCCTGCGGTGTTTCTGCCCATGAGGGCCGCCATCACGTCGGCCCCATTGCGTGAGCCCATAGACCCGGAGTTCCCTGAGATGGCGGCCCGTGGGCGTCCGGGGTGAATGCGTTCTCGGGTGGCTCAGTCATCCTCAGCCCTTGTGCGCGAGGAGAAGAAATCCCGGGAACATCAACCGGCCCTTGTCGTCTCGCTGCGCCTCGACGCCCGGCGCAGACCCCGCCCGGACACGGCGACACGGGCTCGCTACAGGTCCTGCCGCTTGTCGACGAAGAATCGCTGGTCGGCACCGGTGTCTCTAAGAACCCCACCGAGCACGACCTGGGCACCGCTGAAACGTTCACTGCGCATAAACCGGACTCAGATGGTGCGTTTCAGCCCGACGTGGGCGGCGTGGTACCCGAGCCGGCGATAGAACGCCCGAGCCCTTTCGCGTGCCTCGTCCGTGGTCACCTGCGCCAACTGCGCCCCGTGAGCTCGGCCGTAGTTGTGTGCCCACTCGACGAGGGCGGTACCGAGGCCCTGTGCGCGTTCGGCTTTGGCGACCCGTAATCCCTCGATCTGCAGCCGAGTGGCGCCGCCGCGGGACAGGCCGGGAATGATGGTCAATTGCACGGTCGCGACGACCATGTCGGAACCGTTCAGGACGACTCCGAGATAGTTGGATCGGTTGCGAACGAGGATGTCGTAGGCCGCCTCGTAGCGTTCGAGTCCGGCGCCTTCGCGATCCTGACCGAATTCGTCGTCGGAGAGCAGCTCGGCGATCACTCCCACGTGTTCGCGCGTCGCGCGCTGCACCCGGAAGGTGCGCCCTGCTACCCGCAACAGTCCTCGCACCGAGGACTGCGCCAGTGCCTGCAGGCGCGCCACCAGCAGGTCCAGCCAGGACCCCACGTTGGTTCGCGCCTCCGCGGTATCTGGGTAGCGGCATCGCAGATGCAGGCCGGATTCGTCCTGAATGAACCAGAGCATGACGCCATCGGTGTGGATCCTCGCGCTTACATACTGGGCGTCGAGTCCGACGGAGTCGATGCGCACCGGAAGTCTAAGTTGGTCCAGCCAGGAGATGGCGAACATGCCAGGCGCCATTGGCATTCCGCCCCACGGAGCCAGTACGTCGGCGAGTGGCCAGGAACCAAGCTGCACCGCTTCTTTGACGGCGGCGGCCGCGGCGTTCGGCTCGACGACCGCGGACTCCAGCACCGAATTGGTGATGAACCAGCCGACCGAGTCGTGCCACTTTTCTTCAAATCGGCTGTGCACGGGGAAGACTGCGCGCAGCGGCGCTCCCGCCAACTCGCGGGTTACCGCAGTCATGGCGACCACCGCGAGTGCCAACGTCGAGACGCCGTCATTGCGTGCCTGCGCGGCGAACGCGGCGCCGTCATCGACATCGAACACATCACGCACTTCGACGCGTTCCGGATGCGGCCCAGACTCACCCAACGGCAGCGGAAACCGCGGCATGACCCCACCACTGTCGCTGATGATTTGGGCCCACCGCGCACGCACGCGATCCGGCGCCGGGGGACGGTCCAGTAGCGCTTGGGTGTGCACCACAAACGCGGGCCGCGGCTGCAGAGACGACGTACGTCCGGTCCTCGCGTCGGCGAGCATCGACAACAGGTCCCGGGCAATCACGAGCATCGACCACATATCCACATGTGCGTGGTCGGCAGCGATGACCACCGTCAATCCGGCGGCAGTCTCCAACACGCAGAGCCGATGTGAGGGCCGCTGATAGGGCGAACACGTCGCGTTGAGAACTACTCGCAGTGCGTCGTTGACCTCCTGGCCCGCGGCGATCTCATGCTCGACCCACTTGCCGGGTTGAACATCGATCTCATGCAGCTGCGGATCGCCGTCCGCCCCGAGTGTGAATGCCGTTCGCAGAGTGCCGTGGCGGGCGATCACGCCCAGCCACGCATCGGCCAGCGATTGCCGGCTGACCCCAGCCGGCAATCGAATGGACAGAGCCATCCAGGAGCCGGGTCGCGCACCCGCGGCTACGTGTATGCGCTGGTCAAAAGACACCGGAAGCTGCCGACCGAGATCAGACACCGACACGTCATAACCCCAGAGTCGTCCGAACGGTAGCCGCAAGTGCGCCACGTTGGTCAGCCGCATGGCGGTACCCTAACGCCCCAGATAGCCTGAATGCTCAGTCAGCGCGGTCGGCTCCGGGACGAGTCGGCCGATCGTGAAAAGAGTCGCGCGATGTCCACTTTCGTGGTACCGGGAGCAGAGCTTGCGGTAGAGCTGAGCGACGAAGGTGGTCACCCGGTAGTTCAACTGCACGGACTTACCTCCAGCCGGGCGCGTGACCGGGTGCTCAATCTTGACCTCGGCAGGGGGCTCAGCGGGACCCGCTTGCTGCGCTACGACGCACGCGGCCACGGCAAGTCGACCGGGCGCAAGGTTCCCCAAGATTACCGGTGGGAACGCCTTGCCGAGGATCTTCTACGGCTGCTCGACAAATGGTTTCCCGGCGAACAGGTGCATGGGGTCGGCCCATCCATGGGTACCGGCACACTGCTGCACGCTGCCGCCCGCGAGCCGGACCGCTTCGCCGGTCTCACGCTGATGGTGCCGGCCACCGCGTGGCACACCCGGCCCGCGCAGGCCGCCAATTACCGGGTGGCGGCCGAAATCATCGAGACCGAGGGAGTCGGGGCATTCATCGCCTGGGGGCGTGCGGCGACTCCGCCACCAGCCACGGTCGGCGCGCCCGAAACAGTTCCCGATGTCGCCGATGCGTTGCTGCCATCACTGTTTCGCGGTGCGGCTCTCAGCGACCTTCCCACCAGTGAAGCCCTAGCACGAATCGATGTGCCGACCACGATCCTGGCCTGGATCAACGACCCGGCGCATCCGCTGTCGACCGCGGAATCACTTGCCGCATTGCTGCCGCAGTCGACGCTCATCGTGGCGCACACCCCGGCCGACGTCGAGACCTGGCCCCAGATCCTGAGCAAAGACGTCGCCCGCAGAGGCTGACACCGCCGGGCGGTCAGGTCAGGAACCGTCCGCCTCACCGCCACCGGCCGGCAAACCGATAGCGCGGAGGGATCGGTCCTCTGCCATTAGTGGAATTTTGTTCGACGTTGGTGGTCACTCCACGGTTGCTGTTCGCGAAGATGCCCACCTCGCACGACCGGACTGCTCTGCAAGTGTGTGATGGCTTCGCGATACGCGGCATCGGCGATTGAGCCGTCGGACACGAGCGCAGTGGCGCTGGCGCCTATGCCGAGGGCTGTGGGAGTGCCACTGGCCTTGGTCCGTTTGAGGAGTCGTCCCAGCGCCTCTGTTGCTGCATTGCGCTCCTTGCATCGCACAGCCGCTTCGACCAGTTCGCCCAGCAGGTAGCCGCACATTCCGAGGTCGTCGTAGCGTGCGCCCGATGCTGCGGCGTGGAACGCCTCCTGGTACTGACCGAGCCCGTTGTGCAAGATCGCGGCCGCGTACATGGCGACCGAAACGTCATATCCCTCGCCACGACTCGCTGCACTGTCGACCGTTTGCTGCACTCCATCGCGGCATAGCTGTTCCTGTCCGCGGTATGCGGCGAGGTAGGTCTTTATCGCCGGACGCGGGGGCGCGCCGGTCGCGGCGATGATGGCGGCAGACTCATCGAGCAAGGCATCGGCCTGCCCGAAATTGCCTGCCGAGACACAGACTCCCGCTAACGTCACAAGCGCGACGGGAAGCATCGTCAACGCGCCGGCTGCCCGAAGATCTTCGACCTGGCGGGCCGCCAGGAAGTTGTAGGCGTCCTGGTCGAACAGGTCCAAGCAGACGCGGGCGGTGAGATCGTGCCAACCCGGTTCGGCCACGCCGATGTCCCGCTCGCGCAGGTACTCTCGGATCGCGCTGCGGAGATGGGGGCCGCCGCAACGTAGCCCTCGGTCAATCTGATGACCAGGCCGTCCAGTAATACGTCGAGCGCGCGCGCAGGGTGCGGAGCGGCCGGCGCATTGCTGGCCGCCTTTGCGACCGAGGGCGACGAATTGTGCTGGTCGGTCGACATCCAGCCGACCAGGATAGACGCCAGCACCGCTCCGAGGTAAGCCTTCCGCGACTCCAACGGGTCGAGGCGTTGCATTCGTTTGGCCGCGGCAAGCAGAAGTGGCGGGGCGTCGGAGCCGCGGCTGGCCGCAAATGCAATTTTTGCGCGGATCAGTTCGCATCGGGCAGCGATCAACTCGTCGTCGGCCGCCGCGGCGGCAGCCGCGACCAGCCTGGTTGCCGAATCGGTCATCCCCCCCTTGGGGCCTGTCCGGGCAGGGTCGGGCCGTAGCTCAGATTCGCTCCGTGATCGAGCCACGGGCTGACCGCCGGGGCCGTTCGACGGCCCCGGCAGAGAATTCGCGGCGGCTGCTATTTCTCTCAGCGAAAATAGGGTTCAACCGTGCCGCTGAGCTTGACGACCATTGGATTTCCGCGGCGATCCTTCGCGGTAGGGACTTCAACACGCACCCACCCCTCAGCCACGTTGTATTCGTGAACATTGGTTTTCTCGACGCCATTAAACCGAATACCCACGTCGCGGCGGAGGACCTCTTCGCTATAGAAGGCGCTGCGCGGATCGATGGAGAGGTGATTCGGTGGAACGCCTGTGTTCTGATCGTCGGACATGATGGCCTTCGTTGGATGCTGCGTTAGGTGCTCGGATTGCTCGTCAAAGAATCTACGCGACCCTGCAGGAACGGGTTGCGCGTAGGTCCTGGCGGCCGCAATAAGACCACCGAGAACGGGGTGGGACTGACAACTGCAAACTCACCTATTCGTGAGTTGGCCATCGTTCTGGCACCGGCGGTGGAACCCAAGAGAATCGACAGGAGCCGCTCGACAACCATCGGTCGGCGACTAGGCCGGCCCTCAGCGACAGACCATTCCGTTCCCTGCCTTCGGTTCGTTGGGTGCCTCGCGGTCACCGACCAACGAGGTCGCGGGCGACCCAATGGTGGGCCGCCGCACGCCGGGTCTCTGAGAGCCCCTACCCGGCGTACATCTTATCGATGACGCCCCTGGCGATGGTGGCCGCCGGGTCGTGCCCGTCGACGCCTGGCGCGAGATTCGCCCAGACGACGAGGGTGACGTTGTTCTCCGGGTCCGACCCCATGAACGAGTTGTACCCGGGCAACTCGCCGGTGTGACCGTACATCGGGCCAAACTTCGCCATCCCCCAGCCGTAGCCGGCTGCTGCCGGGTTGGACGGGTCGGTCGATTGGATACTGGCCATCCGCTGCTGCTGGATCTGCCCGTCAAGCACCTTCCCGCCGGCGAGGGCTTCCCCCCAGGTGGCGAGGTCGTTCGCGGTCGAGATGCCACCTCCCGCCGCCCACGTCCACGACGGGTTGTTGTTGGTGACGTCGGCCGGTGCAAGGGACCCGTTTTTCGCGGCGGCCTGCATGTCCTCGGGCAGCGCCGGATCGCTGATAGTGAGCATGTTGGTGCCGTAGAAGTAGCCGTGCGAGTAGGGATCAGGTAGCGACGTGTCGGGCAGCTCGGGGAACACCGTGCTGGTGAGTCCGGCGGGCGCGAAGATCCGCTCCTGGTAGATCTCGGCCAGCGGCTTGCGGTCGAGTTGCTCGGCGATCAGGCCGAGGAGCACGTAGTTGGTGTTGGAGTAGTGGTATCCCGCGCCGGGCAGGAAGTAGGGCGGGTTCTGATAAGCGATCGTCAACAGTTCGTCCGGGGTCCACACCCGCTGCGGGTCATTGTCGAGCGCCTCGTTGACCTCTGGTGTCTCGCTGTAGTTGTAGAGGCCGCTACGCATGTTCAGCAGCTGCTCGATCGTGATGTTGTCGCCGTTCGGCACATCCGGGCGGTACTTCGAGACGGGGTCCGTGACGGCGAGCGTGCCCTCCTGCGCGAGCTCGAGGATGACGGTCGCCGTCCACGTCTTGGTATTGGATCCGACCCGGACGTGGTCGTCGACGGAGACGGGCCTGCCGCCGCCCCGCTCCGTGGTGCCATAGGTCGCGGTGACCGTGCCGGAAGGAGTGCGAAGCAGCGCCACCGCACCGGGCAGCAGGAACTCCTGGGCGCCTTGGTCGAGGGCTGCCTGCAGCGCGGCCTGATCGAGGGGTTTGACGGTCGCTGCCCCGGCCGTGGTGGAGGACGCCGCCGAAGAGGTGGAGGTGTCCGCCGACGAGGACTCGCCATCGGAGTCCGAGCAGCCCGAGACGATCAGCCCGAACGCCGCGACGGCGCCGAGCAATCGGAAGGAATTGGTATGCGACCCTCGACGACTCATGCCCAAGAACCGTACGCCGTGAAACGCGACGGTGTGTGAGCGCATTGCAAAGCGTCGTAAAGCGCTCTGGTCGCGGCTGTCAGTGCAGCTCGTGGATAGCCTTGCGATTGTCGCGGGGTGCCTCGTTGTTCAACAATCACAATGATTTCTGGACGACTTGATCGGCAGGTGCACAAGGGCATCGCGGCCACCTTGCGTTTGTCTAGTGCGCTGAACAGCCTGCTGTTGACCTCTAACCGCATCCGATGCACTACCACCGCGGCTCATCTGGCCATGTTCGCAAAGCGCGACAGGTGCAACTGGTGCGCGACGGTCACCGTCTTGGTCGGACCGTTACGGTGCTTGGCCAGAATGAAATCCGCTTCTCCCCCACGCGGGTCGTCCCGCTCGAATGCATCCGGGCGGTTGAGCAGAATGACCATGTCGGCGTCCTGCTCCAGCGAGCCCGACTCACGCAGGTCCGAAAGCATCGGCTTCTTGTCGGTACGTTGCTCGGGACCACGGTTGAGCTGGCTGATCGCGACCACCGGGACTTCGATCTCCTTGGCCAAGAGCTTCAGATGCCGGGAGAACTCCGAGACTTCCACCTGCCGCGACTCGTGCTTCTTACCGGAGGTCATCAGCTGCAGATAGTCGACGACCACGAGCTTCAGATTCGCCTTCTGGCGCAGTCTGCGCGCCTTGGCCCGGATCTCCATCATGGTCAGGTTCGGCGAGTCATCGATATACAGCGGCGCCTCGCTGATCTCGCTCATCCGACGCGCCAGCCGGGTCCAGTCATCGTCGGTCATCCGGCCCGAACGCATGTCGGCGAGTTTGATTTTCGCCTCCGCTGACAGCAATCGCATCACGATCTCGGTCTTGCTCATTTCCAGCGAGAAGATGACGCTGGCCATCTGGTGCTTGATCGAGCAGGAGCGCATGAAGTCCAGGCCCAACGTGGACTTGCCCACACCCGGGCGCGCCGCGACGATGATCATCTGACCCGGGTGCAGGCCGTTGGTCACCTCGTCGAGTTCGGTGAATCCGGTCGGCACACCGCGCGAGATCCCACCGTTGGAAGCGATGGCGTCGATCTCGTCCATCGTTGGCTGCAGCAGATCTTCCAGCGGCACGAAATCCTCGGACAGCCGCCGATCGGCGACGTCGTAGATCTCGGCCTGCGCGCGGTCGACCACCTCGGCCACATCGGCGCCCTCGGCACCGGCATAGCCGTATTGCACCACCCGCGTGCCGGCCTCCACCAGACGGCGCAGCAGCGCCTTCTCGCCAACGATGCCCGCGTAGTAGCCGGCGTTGGCGGCGGTCGGCACCGTTGAGATCAGGGTGTGCAAATAGGGCGCACCGCCGATACGCCGCAGCAGGCCGCGCCGATCCAACTCGGCGGCCACCGTCACCGCGTCGGCCGGTTCCCCGCGCCCATAGAGATCCAGAATGGCGTCATAGATGTTCTGGTGAGCCGGACGGTAGAAGTCACCGGGCCGCAGCCGCTCCAGCACATCGGCGACGGCGTCCTTGCTCAACAGCATCCCGCCCAGCACCGACTGCTCCGCGGCGAGATCCTGCGGCGGCTGCCGGCCGAAGTCTTCACTCGGCGGCGGGGCATCCATGTTGTCCGAGTGCGCGAGGTCGTCAACGACAGCCATTGGCTCTCACCTCCTCCGAAATAAGCATCCGAACGTACATTCGATCGCCGAGTTTCAGAGCGTAAGTCAAGGCACCGACAACCCCCACTCCCACACACCCATCGTCTTGCGACGGGACGACGCTAGACGTTGCTGGCGAGTACTCCAAGTGCCTGCTGTTTATGAACCTGTGCATCGTGTGTGCATATCCATTGACGCCGGTGTTGAGGGGGGTGTGGAAAACCTGTGGATCAAGGCCGACCTTCTATACATCACTGCAGGTGACCGCTATCCAACGCCAGACATTCAGTGTGGACAAGAATCTCTTCGGCGTGTCGGGTCAGGTTACTGCGTCGGGCGTGTTGGTTTTCGCCGAGATTTTCCCCAAGTTAATCAGTGGTAACGAGGCACGTCCGAAACCATGCTCTGGAAAGTTCGCCAGCCGGGCGCCGCCGCATCGCGCTTCCCAGCTATCTCGCATATGGCTCCGAGCAGCACAAAACCCGGTGGCGGCCACTGGCCGCCACCGGGGACATTGCTTGTTAGTGCGGGCTAGCTTTCCGCGACCACGTCGACGGAGAGCTCCACCTCGATCTCGGGGTGCAAATGCATCACCACGGGGTGGGTGCCCACCGCCTTGATGTGGGCCTTGGGCAGCCGCACGATCCGCTTGTCGAGGTTCGGCCCGCCCGCCTTCTTGATGGCGGCCACGACGTCACCAGCGGTGACCGAGCCGAACAGCTTGCCGGAGTCGGCAGCGGTCTTCACCGGCAACGCGACCGAGCCGAGCGCCTGGATGGCGGTCTTGATCTCGTTGGCGTGTTCGCGGTCGCGTACCGCCTTGGTCTCGCGGGACCGGCGGATCTCATCGGCCTGCTTCTGCGCACCTCGCGAGGCGACGATCGCCATCCCGCGCGGTAGTAGGAAGTTGCGGCCGTACCCGTCCTTGACCTCGACTGTTTCGCCGACGGAACCGAGGTGGTCGACGTCAGCCGTCAGTATCAGCTTCATCGTTATACGTACTTTCGTTGGGCTTTCAGCGATTACCGTCGATTACCGCGCCGACGAGGTGAAGGGCAGCAACGCGACCTCGCGAGCGTTCTTCACCGCCAGGGCGATGTCACGCTGGTGCTGCACACAGTTGCCGGTGACCCGGCGGGCACGGATCTTGCCGCGCTCACTGATGTAGGTCCGCAGCAGCGCGGTGTCCTTGTAGTCGATTGCTTGGTCTTTCTTGGCGCAAAAGACGCATTTGCGCGTCTTGACCGGCTTCTCCGGAGCCGGACGACGCTTGTTGGACTTGGCCATGTGTCTGTTTCTTTCCGTTTCTTACTGGTCTGAAATTCTGTTGGTTCAGAAGGGCGGTTCGTCGTCGCCGCCGAACGAACCCGATGCCGGGGCACTGCCCCACGGGTCGTCGCCCCCTGCCGGGCTGCTGGCCTGCGCGGGCGCCTGACGCGCCCCACCGCCACCGCCACCGCCACCGCCACCGCCGAAGCCGCCACCACCGCCGCCGCGGCTGGCCTTGTTCACCTTGGCGGTCGCGTACCGAAGCGACGGTCCGATCTCCTCGACCTCGACCTCGACGACGGTGCGCTTCTCGCCCTCACGGGTTTCGAAGGACCGCTGCTTGAGCCGCCCGCTGACAATCACGCGCGCTCCCCGGGTAAGGCTTTCTGCGACGTTCTCAGCGGCCTCACGCCAGATGTTGCAGCGCAGGAACAGCGCCTCGCCGTCCTTCCACTCACCGCTTTGGCGGTCATAGATCCGCGGTGTGGAAGCCACGGTGAAATTCGCGACGGCCGCACCCGATGGCGTAAAACGCAATTCGGGGTCAGCGGTCAGGTTTCCAACAACGGTGATAGTGGTGTCACCAGCCACAATTTCCTCCTGGATCCGCCTGGCGGGTAGTCATGAGCATGTCTTAACGAGCCTGCACACGAGCCTATGGAACGGCGCTGACAGCGGACAGTCAGCGCTTGTCGGCGCGCATCACCTTGGTGCGCAGCACCGACTCGTTCAGGCTCAGCTGGCGGTCGAGCTCGGATACCGTCGCCGGGGCTGCCTTCACGTCGATGACGGCGTAGATGCCTTCGGCGTGCTTGGCGATTTCGTAGGCCAGGCGCCGCCGGCCCCAGATGTCGACCTTGTCGACCGTTCCGCCGTCTTTCCGGATGACATTCAAGAACGTCTCCAGGGACGGGGCAACAGTACGTTCGTCGAGCGTTGGGTCAAGGATGACCATGATTTCGTATGGACGCATGGGAACCTCATCACCTCCTCTGGTCTGCACGGCCACGGTAGTTCCGCGGCAGAAGGGTCGCCTGCGTCGGCAACCGCATCAGGCTACCGGACGCGGCTTAACCTGCGAAATCGGATGGACCGCTCACTTGCGGGAGTCGAGGAATTCGATCGCCCTGGCCCTGACCCCTTCGTCGGCCTTGGCCAGCGATCCGGCATCGAACGGCGGCTCGGGGTCGTACTCGATCAGCAGTTGGGTGGCCTGCGCGGCCTCGCGATCCACCAGCAGCTCGACCAGCCGCAATCCCATGTCGATCCCGCTGGACACCCCGGCGGCGGTGATGATCCGTTGCGGCAGGTGCTCGACCACTCGTTGCGGCACATACCGTGCACCCAGCCCGTTGAGCAGTTCGGCGGCCCGCCAGTGCGTCGTCGCGGTCAATCCGTCCAGCAAGCCGGCCGCGGCGAGCAGCAGCGCACCGGTACACACCGAAGTGGTGAATCTGGTGTGCGGGTGCACCGCCTGCAGCCAGCCGCGGATGGTTTCGTCTTCGAGCAGTCCCCGAGTGCCGATGCCACCGGGAAACACCACGACATCGGGCGCATCCACTTCGTCGAAGGTGGCATCGCAGGTCACGCCGAGCATGCCGTTTTCGGTGCGCACCTCACCACGCTGGTGCCCGATGAACACCACATCGATCGACGGAATCCGTTGCAGAACTTCATAGGGGCCAACCGCGTCCAACGCGGTGAACCGGGGAAACACCGGGATCGCGACCTGCATCACCGGCCCCCCACCGTGACCGGTTCGGGCGCGGCCGCCACCATCACCCGTCGTGAATGCACCGGGCGCAGCCAGCCCGGCAACCACCCTGGAGGAGCATCGGCGGCGCGATCAAAAGTGCCCCCCGCCGGATCGTCGATTCGGCCGTCCCAACGCACCAAGTCCTCCTCGGGCCGGTAGATCTGTCGAATCACCAATGCACACAGCGCCATCACCGCGATGTCACGGAGCAGCACCGTTGTGGTGAACCACTGTTCGGGCAACGAACGGCTGGCATTGCCATAGAGGTAATACATCCGCGGTACCCACACCAGTGCGTCAATTGTCATCCACGCCAGCAGAACCCGTCGATGCGGCAGCGCCAGCACGGCCAGCGGGACCAGCCACAGCGAGAACTGCGGACTCCATACCTTGTTGGTCAACAAGAAGGCGGCGACCACCAGGAATGCAACTTGGGCCAGCCGCGGCCGCCGCGGCGCGGTGAGCGCAATGTAGACAATGGCCGCGCAGGCCAGCCCAAACAGCACCGTGACCACGGTGTTGAGCACCACCGGCGGCTCCCAGAAGCCCAGCGAGGGATCGAAACCGCGCCAGCCGGTGAACGACTTGATGACGTTGTACAGCGAGTCCATGTCTTCGCCGCGCCGGGTGTTGAGCCGGAAGAACTCCGACCAGCCCCGCGGATAGAGCACCATGACCGGCAGATTCACCATCAGCCAGGTTGCCGCGGTCGCCAGCATGGCGCGGAGCACGCCACCGAGTCGTCCGGACCGGATACCCAGCACCGCCAGCACGCCCAGGAACAGCAGCGGATACAACTTGGCAGCAGCGCCCAATCCGATCAGCACACCACTCAGCCATGGTTTGCGTCGCGCCCAGGCCAGCAGGCCGCCCATCGCGAATGCCGTTGCAAGCGCATCAAAATTGGTGAATATCTGGAAGATCACCAACGGTGAGGCCGCCACCAGGGCCGCGTCCCAGATCCGTCGGCCCGCCAGCCCGGCGGTGGCCCAGACGGTGGCCAGCCAGGCCAGTGCCAGGCCCAAGGCCGCGGCATTGAAGAACATCACCACTTCGGCGATCACCGGCAAGGGGGCCACCTTGCTCAATGCGGTATAGGTCTTGGCCAGCGCCATCGACAGGTACTGGTAGACCCCGGTCAAAACCGGGTATTCCATGTAGCGCACTGCAATTCGGCCGTCGTACTGAATCTGGGGAGTACCTTCGCCGTTGGTCTCGATCCAGCTCGACTTGTACGGGAACTTGCCCTGATTCAACAGTTCGGCCCCGTAGAGCGGCACCGTATCGGAATAGCACAGTTCGTAGTAGGCACGCTGGTTGTCCCAATTGGCTACCCGCTCGTCGCCCGGACCGGTGCCGGTGGTCTGCAGACAGGCCGCCTTGGTCGACCAGCCGAGCGCCAGAAAAACCAAGGCCATCAAGAACATCACCCGCACCGGGGTCATGAAACGGGCGCGCCCGATCAGCGCGTGGCGGCCTACCGGTCCACCGATCACACCCGCCAGCGCGGACCCCAAAACATCAGTGCGGCTGGGGAAATCGCGGTAGTCGGCGCTACGCAGATCCCTGGCTAGCGGTTCGGGCGAGGTGGCGCAACGTTGTGTCTGTGCGTCCGTCACGGTGGCGGATTGTCGGCGGGTGGCGCCCCTGGTGGCGGAGGGGGAGCAAGAGTGATGGTGGTTGGCGGCCCGACGGGAATCGTGATCCCGGGCGCTATTTCGACCGTGGGCTGGATGACGGTCTCCGAGGGCGGCGGCGCCTCCGGTGGAGGTGGAGGCGGTGCCGGCACGCCGGCGTAGCCGCCGATCTCGGTGGGCTTGGGGAAGCTCTCGACCTCGGTGCCCTTCAATGCACCGTCCATGGTGGCTTTCCAGATGTCTGACGGCAGGCCCGAGCCGTAAATCGGTGCGCCCGAGGCGGTCACCAACGGCTCGTCACCCTTGACCGTTCCCACCCACACAGCTGTCGACAGTGACGGGGTGTAACCGACCATCCAGGCGTCTCGGTTGGCGCTGGTGTCGCCCAACTGCACCGTGCCGGTCTTGGAGGCCGACGGCCGGCCGCCGGCCAGGTTGTGACCACGCGAATATCCGGCAATGGGTTCCATTGCCGCGGTGACGTTGTCGGCTACCGCCTTGGGGATGCGCTGGTCACCGGTGTTGTCTTCGGTGGAGGCGTCGAAAAGAACCCGGCCGTCGGCGTTGACGACCTTCTGCACGAAATGTGGCCGGTGATAGATCCCGGATGCGGCCAGCGTGGCGTAGGCCGAAGCCATGTCGATCACCCGGGTCTGATACTGGCCCAGCACAATCCCGTTGTTGGGCGGTCCGCCCTTGCCGTCCTCGGACAGCGTGTGGGGCACGCCCGGGAAGCTGGTGGCAATGCCGGCCTGGTGCGCGGCGTCGGCGACGGCCTCCGGGCCGCCCTTCAGTTTGAGCATCAGCCGGTAGTAGGAGGTGTTCAGCGACATCTTGAGCGCCTGCGCGATGTTGCAGGTACCGCAGCTCTCGCCTTCGACATTGGTGATCTTGATGCCGTCCACCGTCAGTGGCGAACTGTCGACGTCATAGCCCAGGCCAATTCCCTGTTCAAGGGCGGCCACCAGGGCGAATACCTTGAACGAGGACCCCGTCTGCAGCCCGGCCTGGGCGAAGTCGTACCCATTGGCGTTGTCGCCGCCGTAATAGGCGCGCACGGCGCCGTTGTGCGGGTCGATGGAGACCACCGCGGCCCGCATCTCGGGATCCTGCCCGTCGAGGTACTTCGCTACCGCCTTTTCGGCCGCCTGCTGCGCTTGGGCATCGATCGTGGTCGTGACCTGCAGCCCCTGCGTGTTCAGGGTCTGTTCATCGATGTTGAACAGCTCCAACAACTCTTTGGTGACCTGGCGTTCGATCAGCCCGTTGGGCCCGGTGGTCTGGTTGGCCGCGCGGGCTTGATCCGGCGGCACGGTCCTGGGAAATACCTGCTCGGCCCGGTCTTTGGCGGACAACGCCTTGGTATCCACCATGCCGTCGAGCACCCAGTTCCAGCGCGCCAGCGCCCCATCGGGATCCACCGCCGGGTCCAGCGTGGAGGGCCGCCGAATCAACGCCGCCAGCAGGGCTCCCTCCGACACGGTGAGCTGCTCGACCGGCTTGTCGAAGTAGGCCTTGGACGCTGCCGAAATCCCGTATGCGCCGCGGCCGAAGTAGATGATGTTGAGATAGGCCTGCAGCACATCGTCTTTGGACCACTCCCCCGACATCTTGGTGGCGATGACGAGTTCCTTGGCCTTGCGCATCAGGCCGCTCCACCCGTGTTGCGCCGAGCCGACCAACGCGTTCTTGACGTATTGCTGGGTGATCGTGGAGCCGCCTTGCAGGTCACCGCCGAACAAGTTGTTCTTTATCGCTCGCGCGAAGCCGCTGAAGGAGAACCCCGGGTTGGAGTAGAAGCCGCGGTCTTCGGCGGCGATGACGGCGGCGCGGACATGCTCGGGCACCTGACTGAGGTTCACGTCGACCCGATTGCCTTCGGGGGGAACGATCTTGGCGATCTCGGAGCCGTCGCTAGCCAGGATCGTGGACACCTGATTGGTGCGGATGTCGCCCGGCCTTGGCACATCTACGATGAAGTAGGCCATGGTGAAGGTGACGATGGGCAGCAGGATGACCACCGCCGCGGCCAGGTAGGCCGACCGCCGCACCCATTTCCAGTTGATCCGGCGCAGCCAGTCGCGCTGTGTCGTGGACCGGTGGGACCGGGCGCGAGAGCGACCTGTTGGACCTGAAGGCCCCGCGGGCCCCGCGGGTGGAGGCGCCCCGCCATCGGGCGGAAGCCCACCGCCGCCGCGCCGGCTGCGGATGGGCCGCGTCGGCGGGGCGTCGAGCGCGGCCTTGACCTGATCGAGCTGATCACGCTGCAGGGGCGCCGAGGGCGGACTGTCGAGGGCGGCCTTGACTTCCTCGATCGGGTCGGCGTGGCGAGCTGAGCGAGGATCCGACACCGCAGGAATGATCGTGGTCATCCTGTCGTCGGGAGGAACCGCACGACGCGGAACCGGCACCGAACGCGACCGTTCGTCGTTGCCGGATTGGCCGCCCATGTCGTCGCCCGCTGGACCGCCCCGAGCGTCGCTGGGCGGCTGGTGGTGGCGCCCTTCGTTACTCACTGGCAGTGCGGGCTCCATTGCGCGCCGTGCGCTTGCCACCGGTTCCCCGCGGGGGACGTGCGGGACGTGCCGCACCCAGGACATAGGACTTCACCAGGTGATTCCAACTGCAGGTGCGGCACACCTCCACGACGTGCACCGCGAACTCGGAGAACCGGGTGGTCAACATGATCAACTCTTCGGCGGTACGCGCCGAACCCGACACCGGGCCCAGGTGGTCACCGAACACCCAAGACACCAGCGTGAGCTGCTCTTTACGGCAGATCGGGCAGATCACCTGACTTTGTTTCCCGTGAAACTTCGCCGCGCGCAGCAGATAGGGATTCGCGTCGCACACCTCGGAAACACCGGTGCGCCCCGAATACACCTCGGCCAGCAGTGAGCGCCGCCGAAGCGCGTAATCCACTACCTGTCGCTGCAGTCGCACGCTGACCAGAGTACGTCGCGATCCGCACCACCGATACGCAACAATGCCGTTATCGCGCGTCTCCTGGGCATTCGTTGACCACCTGCCGGCGGGGACTTCTACGATCATCGGCGTGGCGAAATGGCTAGGCGCATCACTTGCGCGTGGAGGCTCGACGGCGACCCGGGCCAAGGACACCGACCGGCAAGACGCCTGCCAGATTCTCGACAGTGCCCTCAGCGACGGCCAGCTCTCGATGGAGGAGCATCGCCAGCGGGTCGCCACGGCAACCCAGGCGGTTACGTTGGGTGACCTGCAGCACTTGGTCGCCGACCTGCAATCCGAGAGTGCGCCCGCAGAGGTGCCGGCCCTCAAGTCTCGGGGCCAGCGCAACAGCCTTGGCCTGCTGGCGGCCGCGTTGGGTGTCTCGATCTTGTTAGGTGTTGCGATCGGCTGGGGCCTGTACGGGAACACCCGTTCGCCGCTGGACTTCACGACGGACCCGGGCGCCAAGCCCGACGGGGTGGCGGCGGTGGTGCTGACACCGCCCAAGCAATTGCACTCGCTGGGCGGGCTGACCGGGCTGCTGGAACAAACCCGCAAGAGGTTCGGGGACACGATGGGCTACCGGATGGTGATCTATCCCGAGTACGCGGTGCTGGACCGCAAAGACCCCGCCGACGAACGCAGGATCTTGAGCTACACCTACCGCGGCGGCTGGGGGGATCCCACCGGCAGCGCCCGAAGCGGCGCCGACACCGCGCTCGTCGACCTGGGCAAGTTCGACGTGAAGACGGCAGTGGGCATCATGCGCGGGGCCGCGGAGACCCTGGGGATGAAGCAGAAAGACGTCACCAACATGTACCTGTCCATCAACCCCGCGAGCGACCCGACCACCCCCGGGGCGATATCGCTACAGTTATACGTCTCGAGCGACTACGGCAGTGGATACATCGCCTTTGCCGGCGACGGCACCATCAAACAGGTGAACTACCCGTCCTAGCCCGAACGGGCTCGTCGTTCAGCGGGTTTCCCCGCCAACCAACTGTGACTAACACCGCACCAACGGTAGGTTGTGTTGTGGCGAATATATCGCGACGATACTATGGCGCGAGGCGTCGGTTCGTCGTAACCAGGCATGCAAGGGAGGTGGTTCGATGCTGGAGCTCGCCATCCTGGGCCTGCTCATCGAATCGCCGATGCATGGCTATGAGTTGCGCAAACGCCTGACCGGCCTGCTCGGCGCGTTCCGGGCATTCTCCTACGGATCGCTGTATCCCGCGTTGCGGCGCATGCAGGCCGAAGGGTTGATCGCCGAGAACGCCGCCCCCACGGGGATGCCGGTGCGGCGGGCCCGGCGGGTCTACCAGCTCACCGATGCCGGCCGTCGGCGCTTCGGCGAGCTGGTTGCCGACACCGGCCCGCACAACTACACCGACGACGGCTTCGGGGTACACCTGGCGTTCTTCAACCGCACCCCGGCCGAAGCGCGGATGCGCATCCTGGAAGGCCGTCGCCGCCAGGTGGAGGAACGCCGGGAAGGCCTGCGTGACGCGGTGGCCCGGGCTAGCAGCTCGTTCGACCGCTACACCCGCCAGCTGCATCAACTCGGACTGGAGTCCAGCGAGCGTGAGGTCAAGTGGCTCAACGAGCTCATCGCCGCCGAACGCGCCGCACCCAATCACGCTGAACAGACCTGAACCCCCGCAAACCAACAATGCCTAGACACCGCAGAAGCAATGAGGTTAGGAGAACGCCCGAATGAGTGAGAAGAAGCCGCTAGGCGCGCCGGGTGCGCAGCCTGAGGTACGAGTCGCCATTGTCGGCGTCGGCAACTGCGCGTCCTCGCTGGTCCAGGGCGTCGAGTACTACCAAAATGCCGACGACAACTCGATGGTGCCCGGCCTCATGCACGTGCGGTTCGGCCCGTACCACGTGCGCGACGTCAAGTTCGTGGCGGCTTTCGATGTCGACGCCAAGAAGGTCGGCTTCGATCTGTCCGACGCGATCTTCGCCTCGGAGAACAACACCATCAAGATCGCCGACGTGGCGCCCACCAACGTGGTGGTGCAGCGTGGTCCGACGCTCGACGGCATCGGCAAGTACTACGCCGACACCATCGAGCTGTCCGACGACGAGCCGGTCGACGTGGTGAAGGTCCTCAAGGACAACAAGGTCGACGTCCTGGTGTCCTACCTGCCGGTGGGCTCCGAGGAGGCCGACAAGTTCTACGCCCAGTGCGCCATCGACGCCGGCGTGGCGTTCGTCAACGCGCTGCCGGTGTTCATCGCCTCCGACCCGGCCTGGGCCAAGAAGTTCAAGGACGCCGGCGTGCCGATCATCGGCGACGACATCAAGAGCCAGGTCGGCGCCACCATCACCCACCGCGTGATGGCCAAGCTGTTCGAGGACCGCGGGGTCACCCTGGACCGCACCTACCAGCTCAACGTCGGCGGCAACATGGACTTCAAGAACATGCTCGAGCGCGAGCGCCTGGAGTCCAAGAAGGTCTCCAAGACCCAAGCCGTGACGTCCAACCTCACCGGCTCGCTGGCCGGCAAGGTCGAGGACAAGAACGTCCACATCGGCCCGTCCGACCACGTGGCCTGGCTCGACGACCGCAAGTGGGCCTACGTGCGCCTGGAAGGCCGTGCCTTCGGTGACGTGCCGCTGAACCTGGAGTACAAGCTCGAGGTGTGGGACTCGCCGAACTCGGCGGGCATCATCATCGACGCGGTGCGGGCGGCCAAGATCGCCAAGGACCGCGGCATCGGTGGCCCGGTCATCCCGGCATCGGCCTACCTGATGAAGAGCCCGCCGAAGCAGCTGGCCGACGACGTTGCGCGCACCCAGCTCGAAGAGTTCATCATCGAGGGCTAACCCCTTCCTACCGAGCGTCACGCCAGCGTGGCTTTCTGCGCCGAGCGTCACCCCAGCGTGACGCTCGGCGCAGCTCGTAGAGTCGCAGGTGTGACCGACTCCTTCCCCGACGATCTGACCGGCCTCACCGAGTTCGACCTGCTGGCCGAGAATGCCGAACAGGCCGGGGTGACGGGTCCGCTTCCGGAAGTGGAGCGCATCGAAGTCGGCGCGGCCGAGACCAGGATCAGCGCGTTGCGCTGGGGCGGCCGCGCCCCGCGGGTGATCTTTCTGCATGGCGGGGGGCAAAACGCCCACACCTGGGACACCGTGATCGTCGGTCTTGGCGAACCGGCGCTGGCGGTGGACCTTCCCGGCCACGGCCATTCGGCCTGGCGTCAGGACGGTGACTATTCACCCCAGCACAACGCGGACGCACTGGTACCGGCGCTGCGCGAGCTGGCATCCGAAGCCGAATTCGTTGTCGGGATGTCGCTGGGCGGGCTGACCGCGATACGGCTCGGCGCCCTGGCACCCGAACTCGTCGACGAGCTGGTGCTCATCGACGTCACCCCCTCTGCCTTGCAGCGCCACGCTGAAATGACCGCGGAACAGCGCGGCACGGTTGCCCTGATGCACGGGGAGCGGGAGTTTCCCAGCTTCCAGGCCATGTTGGATCTGACGGTCGCCGCGGCACCACATCGCGAAGTAAAGGCTCTGCGCCGCGGCGTGTTCCACAACTCTCGGCGGCTGGAGAACGGCAACTGGGCATGGCGTTATGACGCCATCCGCGCTTTCCCCGACTTCGCCGTCCTCTGGGACGACGTCGATGCGTTGGCGGCGCCGGTCACCCTGGTGCGCGGCGGTAAGTCGGGCTTCGTCAGCGACGAGGACATCGCCGAGCTGCGCGGGCGTGCGAAGGGTTTTCGTGGCGCACAGACGGTCGAGAACTCGGGTCATTCGGTGCAAAGCGACCAACCCCGGGTCCTAGTCGAGATCCTGCGTGGAGTGCTCGGCGGGCGCTGAGCCCGCGCCGCAACACGCCTACGGTGGTCTTATGACCTCACCCGTACATCCCGATCGACCTTTGCGTATCGGCGTTCAGCTGCAGCCACAACACGCCTCGCACTACGGCGATATCCGCGATGCCGTGCGCCGGTGCGAAGACATCGGTGTCGACATCGCCTTCAACTGGGACCACTTCTTCCCGCTGTTCGGCGACCCCGATGGAGCCCATTTCGAGTGTTGGACCATGCTGGCGGCCTGGGCCGAACAGACCTCGCGCATCCAGATCGGCGCGCTGGTGACCTGCAACTCCTACCGCAATCCGGAGTTGCTGGCCGATATGGCTCGCACCGTCGACCACATTTGCGACGGCCGGCTCATCCTGGGGATCGGTTCGGGCTGGAAGCAGAAGGACTACGACGAATACGGGTACGAGTTCGGCACCGCAGGCAGCCGCCTCGACGATCTAGCCGGCGCCCTCCCCCGGATCAAAACGCGGCTGGCGAAGCTGAACCCGGCGCCTACTCGCGACATTCCGGTCCTGATCGGCGGCGGGGGCGAACGCAAGACGCTACGGCTGGTCGCCGAACACGCTGACATCTGGCACAGCTTCACCGGCGTTGACGAGTTCCCGGCGAAGTCCGCGGTGCTCGCCCGGCACTGCGCCGACGTCGGTCGGGATCCAGCCACCATCGAGCGTTCTGCCGCGCTTCAGGACAGCAGCAGGCTCAGCGCCGACGCCGACGCACTCGCCGGTCTGGGAGTCACACTGCTGACCGTCGGGTGCGATGGGCCCGACTACGACCTGGCAGCTGCCGAGGCGTTGTGCAGATGGCGTGACAGCCGCTGACTTTCGAGAACGTAAATTTAATCGTCAAATCTGAGAATTTGCGTGCCCAGTCGTGAGAAACTTCCAGCGCTGATTGCCGGACCGGGCCGAAAAGAGACTCGACGAAACCGATGCCAAAGAAATATGGGGTCAAGGAAAAAGACCAGGTTGTTGCGCACCTCCTCAACCTGATTCTGACTGGCAAACTACGAAGCGGCGACCGTGTCGACCGCAACGAGATCGCAGGGAGCCTCGGGGTCAGCCGGGTCCCCATCCAGGAGGCGTTGGTCCAGCTCGAACACGACGGAATCGTGTCCACGCGCTATCACCGAGGAGCGTTCGTGGAACGCTTCGACCAATCGACCGTGCTCGAGCACTACGAGCTCGAGGGCGTGCTCAATGGCATGGCGTCCGCGCGCACCGCGGCCAATCCCACGCCTCGGATTCTGGGAGAGCTCGACGGGCTGATGCGAACGCTTCGCGCCGCCAAGGACGCCCGGATCTTTGCCGAACTCACCTCGGAATACCGCAGAACGATCAACGAGGAGTACGCGGGACCACGACTGCAGGCCCTCATTCGCGCGTCGCAAAACCTGATACCCGGCGCGTTTTGGGCGAGCTACCAGTACCGGCGCGAAGACATGCTGCCCTTCTACGAAGACGAGCATTCGGCGATACATCGACGTGACCCGCAGGCCGCGCGCGCGGCCTGCAGCGGCCGCTCCGAGTTGATGGCGCAAACGATGCTGGCCGAACTGTTTCGGCGCCAGGTGTTCACCCCGCATGAGCAAGCGTGCCGCCACAACGGCCATGCAACGGCTGCGCCGGTAGCGCCGCTGCCGGCGCGGCCCAAAATTGTTGTCGAGACCCCCGAGGCGACCCGGCTCGCATTCTGAGCAGCACACACCGCCCGCTTGATCGATACGGTGGCGGTGATGAGTTCAACCGTGCATCCCGGTGCTCGCGGCGGGAAGAGAATGCTTGCGGTGTCCGCGACGATCCTGATCGTGTTGGGCTTGGCGCTGGCGGCGCCCGCCCTGGCGGACCACAATCAGTGCGCACCGGCCGGTGTGGACAGTGCCATGGTCCTGCCCGCCGATCTGTCCAGTGCGACGACTGCCGGCTCGGACGAAGACGTCCAGACCACCGCGGGGGTTGTGCCGCTGAGTTCGGTGAACATTGGCGACCTGGGGCTAGGCACGCCCGGAGTCTTGACGGCGGGCACCCTGTCCGACGCTCCGCCCAACACCTGCATCAACTCCACCGGGCAGTTCACCGGCTTCGATAACGAACTCTTGCGCGCCATCGCAGCCAAGCTGGGCCTGCAGGTCCGCTTTGTTGGCACCGACTTCTCCGGCCTGCTGGCCCAGGTGGCGGCGCGACGCTTCGACGTTGGCTCTGCATCGGTCAAATTGACCGAGGCGAGGCGACGCACGGTCGCCTTCACCAACGGCTACGACTTCGGCTACTACTCGCTGGTGGTGCCCCCGGGTTCGGCAATAACCAAGTTCAGTGACCTGGCGCCGGGGCAACGCATCGGCGTGGTTCAGGGCACCGTCGAAGAGTCCTATGTGGTGAACAGCCTGCATCTGCAACCGGTGAAGTACCCCGACTTTGCCACCGTGTACGGCAACCTCAAGACCCACCAGATCGACGCCTGGGTGGCACCGGGCAATCAGGCCGAGGCGGCGATCCGGCCCGGCGATCCCGCCGTGCTCGTGGCGAACACGTTCGGCGCGGGGGACTTTGTGGCCTATGTGGTGGCCAGAGACAATCGGCCGTTGCTCGATGCCCTCAACTCGGGGCTGGACGCCGTCATCGCGGACGGCACCTGGTCCCAGCTGTACAGCAAGTGGGTGCCCCGCACCCTGCCGCCGGGCTGGAAGCCGGGTTCTCGGGCCGTCGCCGCGCCCACCCTGCCCGATTTCACAGCCATTGCCGCAACCCATCGGCACAAGCCGGTGGGGCCGGCCGCACCGAAATCGGCCCTGACCCAGTTGCGGGACTCCTTCTTCGACTGGGACATGTATCGGCAAGCCATCCCGACGTTGCTCAAGACCGGGCTGCCCAACACGTTGATCCTGACCCTCAGCGCCAGCATCATCGGGCTGACGCTCGGCATGGCGCTGGCGATCGCTGGAATCTCACACCAGCGCTGGCTGCGCTGGCCCGCCAGGGTCTACACCGACATTTTCCGCGGCCTGCCCGAGGTGGTGATCATCCTGATCATCGGGTTGGGCGTCGGGCCCATCGTGGGCGGATTGACCAACAACAATCCCTACCCGTTGGGCATCGCGGCGCTGGGGTTGATGGCCGGCGCCTATGTCGGTGAGATTCTGCGTTCGGGAATCCAAAGTGTTGACCCCGGTCAACTCGAGGCCTCCCGCGCGCTGGGTTTCAGCTACTCGGCGGCCATGCGGCTGGTGGTGGTGCCCCAGGGGGTGCGACGGGTGCTGCCCGCACTGGTCAATCAATTCATCGCGTTGCTGAAGGCCTCTGCCCTGGTGTACTTCCTTGGCCTGATCGCTCAACAGCGTGAACTGTTCCAGGTCGGGCGCGACCTCAACGCCCAAACCGGCAACCTGTCGCCGCTGGTGGCCGCGGGCATCTTCTACCTGATGTTGACCGTTCCGCTGACGCATCTGGTGAACTACATCGACGCGCGGCTTCGCCGCGGTCGCCGCCGCCTCGATCCGGAGGATCCCCCCGGAGTCGTCAGCTCCACCATCGGTGAGGAGATGACGTGACCCACCAGGATGCAGGTCGACAGCCGGTTTGTCTGGCGGCCAGGAGTATTCACCAAACGCTGGGCGGCAGCATGGTGCTGCGTGGCGTCGATTTGGAGGTCCCCGCGGGTACCACCGCGGCGGTGATCGGTCCGTCCGGGTCAGGCAAGTCGACGCTGCTTCGCACCTTGAACCGCCTGCACGAGCCCGACAGCGGAGACATCCTGTTAGACGGGCGATCGGTATTGCGCGACAACCCCAACGACCTTCGGCAGCGCATCGGCATGGTGTTCCAGCACTTCAACCTGTTCCCGCACCGCAACGTTGTCGACAACGTCACGCTGGCGCCACGCAAGCTACGCGGACTATCCAACGAAGAAGCGCGAGTGCTCGCATTGGACCAACTAGACCGAGTTGGCCTGAAACACAAGGCCAATGCACGCCCAGACATGTTGTCCGGGGGGCAGCAACAACGCGTTGCGATCGCGCGTGCCCTCGCGATGGCCCCACAGGTGATGTTCTTTGACGAGGCAACCTCGGCGCTGGACCCAGAGATGGTCAAGGGCGTCTTGGCGCTGATCGCCGACTTGGGCGCCGACGGGATGACCATGGTCGTGGTCACCCATGAAATGGGTTTCGCCCGCTCAACCTCGGATGCCGTGGTGTTCATGGACCACGGGACGGTGGTCGAAGCCGGTCCCCCAGAGCAGCTATTCGAGGCCGCGCGCACCGAACGGCTGCAGCGGTTTCTCGCTCAAGTACTTTGACAGGCCGGCTAGATCGCCTCTACCGCTGGCCAGATGTCGGGTTAGACTGCCGAATTATGGCGGATAGCGAATCAGCCGCGCCCGAGGTGACGGAACTGGCCGAGGGTCTGCACCGCGCGTTATCCAAGTTGTTTTCGATACTGCGCCGGGGCGACCCTAACGGAGTGGTCGCCGGCGAATTGACGTTGGCGCAATTATCGATTCTGGTTACCCTACTCGATCGGGGTCCCATCCGGATGACCGACTTGGCCGCGCATGAGCGGGTGCGAACTCCCACCACCACCGTGGCGATCCGTCGCCTGGAGAAGATCGGACTGGTGAAGCGCTCGCGCGACCCATCGGACTTGCGGGCGGTGCTTGTCGACATCACCCCGCAAGGACGCTCCGTTCACGCCGAGTCGCTGGCCAACCGGCACGCAGCCCTGGCCGCGATGCTCGACCAACTCCCCCACTCCGACCTCGAAACCCTGATGACGGCTCTGATCCCGCTCGAACGCTTGGCCTGCGGCGAACCCGCCAATGCCCCGGAGGACGACGCCGCCACGCCCGGGCGGGGATGAAAGTAATTGACCGATAAACGGATTGGTGTCAGCTAGACCCATGCCAACTGCACTCATCACCGGCGCCAGCCGCGGCATCGGTGCTGCGATCGCTGCCGCATTGGCGCCGACGCACACCCTGTTGCTGGCCGGCCGGCCTTCCGCCCAACTCGACGCTGTGGCAGATCAGTTCGGCGCCACTACGTTTCCGCTGGACCTCACTGATGACGAGTCGATCGAAACCAGCTGCGAGATCGTCGACGAACTCGACGTACTGGTGCACAATGCCGGGCTCTCCATCCCGGGGCATTTCGGCGATTCGCACGTCGACGAATGGCGCGCCACCTTCAACGTCAATCTCTTTGGTGCCGTTGCTCTTACGCTGGCGCTGCTGCCGGCGCTGCGAAGTGCCCGCGGCCAGGTTGTCTTCATCAACTCCGGGGCCGGGCGCAACGTTTCCGCCGGGATGGCATCCTATTCGGCCAGTAAATTCGCCTTACGGGCATTTGCTGATTCGTTGCGCACCGATGAGCCCACGGTTCGCGTAACGACCGTCTATCCCGGCCGCACTGACACCGACATGCAGAGGGAACTAGTCGATTTCGAAGGCGGTACCTACGATCCCGCAAGATTCATGCGCGCCGACACGGTCGCCGCGGTGGTGGCCAATGTGGTAGCCACGCCACCGGACGGTCACGTCCACGAAGTGGTCATCCGACCCCGCTGAGGACACCCACCCCGGGTTTGGAATCGCGGTCAAACAACAAGATTCACCAGACGGCCGGCGACCACGATTACCTTCCGCGGGCTTGCGCCCGCCAGGAACGCCTGCACCTTCTCATCGGCTAGGGCGGCGGCTTTGACCGCATCATCATCCGCGTCGGCGGCCACCACAACCCGGCCCCGCACTTTGCCGTTGACCTGAACCGGATATTCGACGGTGTCGTCGATCAGATAGGCCGGATCGGCTGCCGGGAATGGTCCGTGCGCCAACGAAGTGGTGTGACCCAGCCGCTGCCACAACTCTTCGGCCATGTGCGGGGCCAGCGGGGCCACCATCAGCACCAGCGGCTCGATGGCGGCTCGGGGCACGGCATCGCGATGGCGCTTGGTGAGGAAGTTGGTGTACTCGATCAGCTTGGCGACCGCGGTGTTATTTCTCAGTGCC
Organism: Mycobacterium marinum; assembly: GCF_003391395.1. NCBI lineage: Bacteria > Bacillati > Actinomycetota > Actinomycetes > Mycobacteriales > Mycobacteriaceae > Mycobacterium > Mycobacterium marinum. Next base: position 57,878 of record NZ_CP024190.1, on the reverse strand, counting down.
GCATAGTCTTCAGCCACCCCGGCGATAGCCCGGTGCAGCGCCCGCAGCGTGTCGGTGTCCAACTCAGCGGGCGTATCAGCCACCAGGATCTCGCCGGTGTTTTCGTCGATCACCAGCCGCCACACCCGCTGCAAGAAGCGATACGCGCCGATAACGTCTTTGGTCGCCCACGGGCGTGAAGCCTCGAGAGGGCCCATCGACATCTCGTACACCCGCAGGGTGTCAGCGCCATAGTCGTCGCAGATCTCGTCGGGCGATATCGAATTCTTCAGGCTCTTACCGATTTTCCCGAATTCCTGAAAGACCTCGATCTCGCCGTCGGCACCGGGATACACAAACCCGCCGCCACGTTCGATGACCTCTTCGGCAGGTACGTAGGATCCACGCGCGTCGGTATAGGCGAAGGCCTGAATGTAGCCCTGGTTGATCAGCTTACGGTAGGGCTCGCGAGAGCTCACGTGGCCCAAGTCGTACAACACCTTGTGCCAGAACCTGGCATAGAGCAGATGCAGCACCGCGTGCTCGGCGCCACCGACGTACAAGTCGACGCCACCCGGGTCGTCCGGGCCGTGTTCGGCCGGCCTCGGCCCCATCCAGTACGTCTCATTTTCCTTGGCGCAGAACCGATCTACGTTATGCGGATCGGTATAACGCAGCTCGTACCAGGAGCTGCCCGCCCACTGCGGCATCACGTTGGTGTCGCGGCTGTACGGCTTGAGCCCATCGCCGAGGTCCAACTCGACGTGCACCCACTCGGTCGCCTTGGCCAACGGCGGCGACGGCTCGCTGTTCGCATCGTCGGGGTCGAAAAGCACCGGCGAATAGTCCGGTACATCGGGCAGTTCGACGGGAAGCGCAGACTCAGCAAGTGCGTGCGGGCGTCCATCCGCGTCGTACACGATCGGGAATGGTTCACCCCAATACCGCTGACGCGCGAAAAGCCAGTCACGCAGCTTGAATTCGATGCGGGCCTGGCCATGGCCGTCGGACTCCAGCCGAGCGGTGATGGCCTGCTTTGCCTCCCCCACGCTCATGCCGTCGAGGAATCCCGAGTTCACCAGGACGCCGTCGCCGGTGTAGGCGGCCTGCGAAATATCGCCGCCGGCAATGACTTCGACCACCGGAAGACCCAGTGCTCTCGCGAAATCCCAGTCCCGCTGATCATGGCCCGGAACTGCCATGATGGCCCCGGTGCCGTAGCCGGCCAGCACGTAGTCGGCAATGAATATCGGCACCGGCTGGCCAGTGGCGGGATTGATCGCGTGACTACCCAGGAAGACGCCGGTCTTCTCTTTGCTTTCCTGACGCTCGAGGTCGGACTTGGCCGCGATAGCGCGACGGTAGGCGGCCACGGCCTCGGCCGGCGTGGCACCACCACCGGTCCACAGCGGGTCCACACCGGCTGGCCACGCGGCCCCAACCAGATCGTCGACCAGGTCGTGTTCGGGGGCCAGAACCAGATAGGTGGCACCGAACAGGGTGTCGGGGCGAGTGGTGAACACTTCGAGACCGACCGCCTCACCGTTGGACCTGGTCGCCGTAAAGAGCGCGGAGGCACCCGTCGAGCGCCCGATCCAATTGCGCTGCATGGTCTTGACCTGGTCCGGCCAGTCCAGCACATCGAGGTCGTCGAGCAGCCGATCGGAGTATGCGGTGATCCGCATCATCCATTGCCGAAGCCGCTTGCGAAATACGGGGAAGTTGCCGCGGTCGCTGCGGCCATCGGATGTCACTTCCTCGTTGGCCAGCACCGTGCCCAGTCCAGGACACCAATTCACCATCGAATCCGCCCGGTAGACCAACCGGTGGTCATCGATCACGTCGGCCCGCTCCCCCGCCGACAGCGTGGACCAGTCCCGGCCGTCGGCAACACTTCTGGCCCCGGAATCAAACTCTGCGACCAACTCCGATATCGGGCGAGCCTTGTTGGCTGCCGCGTCGAACCACGCGTTGTAGATCTGCAGGAAGATCCACTGGGTCCACTTGTAGAACTCGACGTCGGTGGTGGAGAAGCTCCGCCGGCTGTCGTGGCCCAGCCCCAGCCGGCCCAGCTGGCGCCGGAAGTTGACGACGTTGGCCTCGGTCCTGGTCCGTGGGTGGGTGCCGGTTTGCACGGCATACTGCTCGGCCGGCAGACCGAAGGCGTCGAACCCCAACGCATGCAGCACGTTGCGGCCCTTCATCCGGTGATAGCGGGCGAACACGTCGGTGGCGATGTAGCCCAACGGGTGCCCGACGTGCAGGCCCTCCCCGGATGGATAGGGAAACATGTCCTGGACGAACAGCTTGTCCGCGGGCACCGGGGAACCGTCCGACGGTGCGAGCGATCCAACCGGGTTGGGCACGTTGAACGTGCCCAGGCGGGCCCAGTTCTGCTGCCAGGTCCGCTCCACACCGGCCGCTAGCTCGGCGGTGTAGCGATGCCGCGGAGCGTCGGATTCCGCGTCGTTAACACCGGAGGGGACACCAGAGGGGGCACCGGACGTGCTGCCAGGTGTCGTGGTCGGCGATTCGGTCACGCCCAACAGGGTATAAGGGCGGCTTTGCAGCGGCTGGCCCGTAGCCCACGGCCACGGGTTGGTCTCGGTTGCGTTGCACACCGATCAGATGTTCATCCCAGGTCTGTGTCGGTCCTGGTAGCTGCCGCCGCCAGCTAGTTACATTCAGCTTCGGTAGCGGGCAGCGCCGCCCGAATAGTTTCGGAGGGACCGACGCAAATGATCCACATCGCGCGCACTTGGCGAGGGTTCGCAGGGTGCATGGCCGCCGGCTTCGTCGGCGTCACACTCGTCGCGAGCGGCACGGCGTCGGCCGACCCGCTCTATCCGCAGCCCCCGTCGCCCGCACCGGCTCCCGCCCAAGCGGCGGTTCCCCCCGTCCAGAACCTCAATGCCTCCCCCGGGAGCATCACCAACCGGTTCGCCCCGGCTCCCGCGCAGGTGCCCGCCCCGATGCAGGTTCCGGCCGCGACGGGCGCGCCGGTACCGGCCGCCATCCCCGCCACCGGACAAATGCCCGCCGCCGGGCAAGTCCCCGCCGCCGGGCAGCTGCCCGTCGCGGCGCCGGTGGCCCCTGCGATAACACCCGCCGCCACCGGGACCGTGCGCGACTACCTGAACGGCAAGGGCGTCAAGCTCGAGGCGCAGCGGCCGCAGGGGTTCAACGCACTCGAGATCACCCTGCCCATGCCCCCGCGCTGGACGTCGGTGCCCGACCCCAACGTGCCCGACGCGTTCGCCGTGATCGCCGACCGAGTGGGCGGCAACAGCGTGTACACATCCAACGCGCAGGTGGTGGTGTACAAGCTGGTCGGCGATCTGGATCCCGCCGAGGCCATCTCCCATGGCTTTGTGGACAGTCAGAACTTGCTCGCCTGGCGGACGACCAACGCCTCGATGGCCGAGTTCGGTGGCTTCCCGTCGTCGGTCATCGAGGGCACCTACCGCGAAAACGACATGACGCTGAACACCTCCCGGCGCCACGTCATCGCCACCTCGGGTAGTGAGAACTACCTGGTGTCGCTCTCGGTCACCACGGCGCAGTCCCAGGCGGTGGCCGATGCCCCCGCCACCGACGCGATCATCAATGGATTCCGGGTGGCGGCCCCGACGGCAGCCCGTCACACACCCGCCCGGGCGGGCGCACCCGCTGCGGTAGCGCCGCAGACCCCGGCTCGGGCCGCGTCGCCGGTCGCACCCGCTCAGGCACCCGTGTCGATACCTCATCACCCGGCGGCCGCGACGGCGCCGGCTCAGGCGCCCGCGCCCAATCTGACGCCCGCGCTGCAGGCCGTGCCGGGCCAAGTAGCCGCGGCGCCGCCGGTCGCCGCCGCGCCCGCCCCATCGCGCTGACTCCCGACACCCATTACCCCGGGGGGTTTGATCCGATCGCCCCTTGATCAAGCGAACTCGGTCACGACCTCGTATTGTGACTCCATGATGATCGCCGGTGTGCTCTGCATGTGTGCGGCGGCGGCGTCCGCCCTATTCGGAGCGTGGTCACTCGCCCGCGCCGATGTCACCGACTCGACTCAGCTGGCATTGCGAGCGATGGCACCCACCCAGTTGGCGGCCGCGGTCATGTTGAGCGCCGGAGGGGTGGTGGCGCTCGCGGCCTCCCCGCACACCGCCTTGGTGGTGTTGATCGTGTGCGTCACGGGCGCGTTGGGCACGCTGGCCGCCGGTTCGTGGCAGAGCGCACGGTTTGCGCTGAGCCGCGTGGATGCGATTCCCGACGAAGCCTCCTGTAGCGGCTCCTGCGCTGGTTGTACGCTCTCCTGCCACTGAGCATCCGGTGGCACGGCAGCGGGGGATCCGGTTAGACCCAGTGCTGCTGATGGTGCTGGGGGGCGTATTGGCCGCCGTCCTGCTACCGGCACGCGGTGCCGCCAGCGACACGGTGATCATCGCCGCCCGGGTGGCCGTCTCCGTGTTGTTTTTCCTCTACGGCGGCAAGCTGTCCCTCGAGCAGGCCTGGCACGGGCTACGCCAATGGCGCCTTCATGCGCTGGTGCTGATCACCACATTCCTCATATTCCCGATCCTCGGGCTGGCCATCCGCGCGCTGGTGCGGTCCTGGATGGACGAAGAGCTGCACAGCGGACTGCTGTTCATGTGCCTGGTCTCCTCGACGATGCAGTCAGCGATCTTGTTCACCTCGATCGCGCGTGGGCACGTGTCGGCGGCGATAGTCAGCGCGTCGTTGTCCAACATCCTCGGTGTGCTGCTCGCTCCGATACTGGTGCTGTTCTTGATGGACATCGGCGGTGGCTCCCAGGCCGAAGAGAGCGCACTGGCCGATTTTGTGCTGCAACTGTTCGTACCGTTTGTGCTGGGGCAGCTGGCCAGGCGCTGGATCGGTGCGCTCAACGCACGGCATCCAGGCCTGATGCGCTGGATCGATCGCGCCGCGATCCTGCTGTTGGTGTACGCGGCCTACTCGCTCGGGGTGGCGACGGGTGGATGGACCGAGGTCGAAGCGTGGCACTTGGTGGCGGTGGTGGCCCTCGATGCGCTGTTGCTCGCCCTGGCCTTGGGGATCACCACGGCGCTGGGACGGGCCGCTCACCTCAATCGCGACAACGCGGTCGTGCTGATGTTCTGTGGTTCCCAGAAGAGTCTGGTGTCCGGACTGCCGATGGCGATGGTGATGTTCCCCGAGGCGATATCCGGCGTGGTCATGCTGCCGTTGATGATCTATCACCAGTTGCAGCTCGTGGTGGGCGCGGTGATCGCCAGCAAGCTGGGGAGAAAAGTGGTCGACCAAGCCGACTCGGCCGCCCTGCCCGCCGTCGCCGAACCCGACGAGCGGGGGGAAAGCCTCAGTTCCGGCTGACGTCGATCGGGTGGGTCGCCAGCAGCGAAAGCGGCCAAGGCTGCCGTCGCAATGTCCGGCCCCACAAGTCGGCCCGCGGCGGTACCAGAACGTCAGATGGCAAGGCCGACAGCACGATCCAGTCATCGCGTTCGATTTCGCCCTCGAGCTGCCCGATGGTCCACCCGGAATAGCCCGCAAAGATCCGCACGCCTTCGACCAGCGGTGCGATCAGGTCGGGGTCGGCGTCGAGATCGACCATCACGATCCGGCCGGCAACATGGCGCAGACCAGACACTTCACCCGGATCGGCCCCGACCCGCAACGTCGCCAGGCACAGGGCAGCGTCGCGCTTCACCGGCCCGCCGATGAACATCGTCTTGGGCTTGGCCGCAAGCTTGGCCCACTGCGGCAAAACGTTGTGCACGGCGGTCTCGCTGGGCCGGTTGAGCACCACACCCAGCGTCCCGCCGTCGTTGTGCTCGACGATATAGATGACGCTGCGCCGGAAGGTGGGCTCGAGCAGGTCGGTATTGGCCAGCAGCAACGTACCCGCTCGCACCCGTTGTGCGGCAGGCGCAACATGGTCTTCTGGATCTTCCTGCGGCGCCACCCCAACATCATGGCATTCACACCACGGCACTAACAGCATCATCACCGGGTTAAACGAGCACTGTCGGCAGATATTTGTAGCGTTGTTGGGTCCGCACCATGCGAAATCGGGCTAACCTTCGCTCGATCGTGGAAGTGGGGGTCTGTGATTCGCAGCCGGATGCACGCCAGCGCACCCGTCGAATTGTGGCGGTCGGTAAGGAGCCTGCCTGATTTTTGGCGGCTGCTTCAGGTGCGCATCGCCAGCCAGTTCGGTGATGGCCTCTTTCAGGCGGGGCTGGCCGGGGCCTTGCTGTTCAATCCGGACCGCGCCGCCGATCCGATGGCCATTGCGCGCGCGTTCGCGGTGCTGTTCTTGCCGTACTCCCTGCTGGGCCCGTTTGCCGGTGCGCTGATGGACCGTTGGGATCGGCGCTTGGTGATCGTCGGCGCCAATATCGGTCGATTGATCCTCATTGCCGGGATCGGGACCATTCTGGCGTTTGAGGCGGGCGATCTGCTGCTGCTGTTTGTCGCGCTGTTGGCCAATGGTCTGGCCCGGTTCGTCGCCTCGGGGCTGTCGGCGTCGTTGCCCCATGTGGTGCCGCGCGAGCAGGTGGTCACGATGAATTCGGTGGCCACCGCCTCGGGTGCGGTCGCGGCGTTTGTGGGCGCCAACTTCATGTTGCTGCCCCGATGGCTGGCCGGTGGCGGTGATCATGGCGCCGCCGCGGTCATTTTCACCGCGATGATTCCGGTCGCGATTTCACTGCTGCTGGCCCTGCGGTTCGCCCCCCGGGTGCTCGGCCCCGACGACACCAAGCGCGCGATTCACGGATCGGCCGTGTACGCGGTTATCACCGGCTGGATGCACGGGGTGCGTACGGTCGTCCAGCTCCCGACGGTGGCCGCCGCGCTGTCCGGTCTGGCGGCCCACCGAATGGTGGTCGGCGTCAACTCCCTGCTGATCTTGCTGCTGGTCCATCACATGCGAGACGTGGACGTCGAAGGGTTGGGCACGGCACTGCTGTTCTTCGCCGCAACCGGCCTCGGGGCCTTCCTGGCAAACGTGCTCACCCCGGGCCTGATCAGGCGCTGGGGGCGCTACGCCACGACAAATGGCGCCCTGGCCGCCGCCGCGGTCATCCAGCTTGCCGGCGCGGGCCTGCTGCTCCCGGTCATGGTGGTCTGCGGGTTTCTGCTGGGAGTGGCCGGTCAGGTGGTCAAGCTGTGCGCCGACTCGGCGATGCAGATCGATGTCGATGACGCGCTGCGGGGACACGTGTTCGCCGTGCAGGATGCGCTGTTCTGGGTCTCGTATATCGTCTCGGTTACCGTGGCCGCGGCCTTGATTCCCGACGACGGGCGCGCGCCGGTCTTTGTGTTGGTCGGCTCGGTGATCTATCTGATCGGACTTTGTGTGCACAGCATCGTCGGCCGGCGCAGTTCGGCCGCGAACGTTGAGGGAGGTTGACAATGGCGGGTCCCGGCCCGATCGTGGCTGACCTGGAGGCAGAAAACGACGACCTGGACGCCCTGGTGGCGCCGCTGGCACCGCAGCGGTGGAGCGAGCTGACCCCGGCACCGGGGTGGAGCATCGCACACCAGATCGCGCACCTGCTGTGGACCGATCGCGTGGCACTCACCGCGGTGACCGACGAGGCGGGGTTCGCCGACGTACTGACCGCGGCGGCCGCCAACCCGGCCGGCTTCGTGGACGAGGGCGCCGAGGAGCTTGCGGCGCTGCCGCTGGCGGAGCTGCTCAGCGATTGGCGGCTCACCCGCGGCCGACTGCATGAGGCGCTGCTCAATGTTGCCGACGGACGCAAGTTGCCGTGGTTCGGCCCCCCCATGAGCGCCGCGTCAATGGCCACCGCGCGCTTGATGGAGACCTGGGCGCACGGGCTTGATGTCGCCGACGCCCTCGGTGTCACCCGGCCCGCCACCGACCGGCTGCGCTCGATTGCCCACCTGGGTGTGCGCACCCGCGACTACGCCTACTTCGTCAACAACCTGGCCCCGCCCACCGAGCAGTTCCTGGTCGAACTGCGCGGCCCCGGCGGTGACATCTGGTCGTGGGGACCGGCCGATGCGGCCCAGCGGGTCACCGGGCCCGCCGAAGATTTCTGCTTCCTGGTCACCCAGCGGCGACCGTTGAGCTCCCTGCACCTCACCGCGACCGGCGAGGATGCGCGGCAATGGCTACAGATCGCGCAGGCCTTCGCCGGGCCTCCCGGCGAGGGGCGATGACCCTAACCTGACGCGCGACCTAGCCGGCTAGGCGCCGTGGCGCGAGTCGCCGCCCTCGGGGTCCTCGTCGAATGCCTCGTCGTGGTGCGCCCACTGGGGCAACGGGGTTGGTGGCGCGCCCCCGAACACCGCGTTCAAGTAGGACGAAGCATTGGGATCCGATGTTGGCGGCCTGACGCCACGTCGAGCCTTGCGCACAAAGGTGAACAACAACACGCCGCTGCCCATCACCAGGAAGCCCACCAAGGCCACCTTGGCGATCGTCAACCAGGTCATGGTCCACCAATCTAGCCCGGATGCCGCCCCGATGATGCGAAAGAGACTGTGGTGCGGAAAATCTAGCCGAGCCACCGGATGGCCATTTCGAACTCATTGCACCGCAAGACAATCCAGCGGCCGGTTACTGCAAAGGCCCGCCGTAGCGGGCCTCGTTTTCGGCTTCCGCCTCTTCACGCAGCGCGGCGAGGGCGACGTTCAATCGATCGGCCAGCTCAGCATGGGAGTAGCCGGTCATGACGCCGGGATGCAGCGTCAACTTCAGCAACCGGCCGTCGGAATTGGCCACAGCGTGAACATCTCCCAGGTCCACGCTGTAGGTGACATTCTCCGCCTGCGCGACAAGTGCTTCCCATTTGTCGGCCGCCTCGCTCAGTTCGCGAAGGACGGATTCAACGAGGTCTTTATCGCTCAATTCCGCGCGACCGCCGGGCCCCGACACCAAGACAGTATGTCCACGGCTGTAGCCACCGTCAATTCAAACGTGACGTCGAGCGTGTATGCACCGGTGGCCGATTCGATCGGCGAATGGTCACGCATTGAGTTCCCGAAACCAGGCCAGGTGGTAGTTCGCCGTCACCGCGTCGCCGCTGACACTGCTTGCGGTGGCCGCCAACAACATGCAGTTGAGCAACACCTCACCATCGATGCTGGGGTAGCGGGCCATAACCTCGTGCCGCGCGGTGTCGAGATGCACTCGCAAAAGGTCGATTTCGTCTTCCACCACGGCCGTCCCGGCATCAGCCGCCTTGGCAAGTACGTGCGCCATCCTCGGCAACCCGACACGGCTGCGGGTAGCGTCACAGAGCTCTCGGGCCACATTGTCGGCCATCGGCAACTCACGCGGCCGCACCGAGGATCTCGTCGCGGTGTCTTCGTCCGCCCAGGGCAGCGGATCGCCCGGGCTGTAGCTCAGCAAACCCGTCGCCGCATCGACCAGTGCGGCGAGCCGGCCGCTGCGCCGCTTTGGGGGCAGCAACCGGACGCCCTGCGGAAGGGCAATCCCGGGAGGTATCCAGCCGTGGGCGACGTCGGTGACCAGCACCGTGCCTTCAGGCCGTTGCCCAATCGCCCAGTTCAGGCGAGGCTCCTGGCGGGCCACGAACATCAGCAGTCGACGCAGCCGCTGGTCGTCCGACTCCGGCACAGCAGGTGCCGGAGCTCGAGCCGCTGCCCGGGCCGCATCGACCGCGTCGGGGCGCCCGGCTGTCGGCGGTTGCGGTTGCGATCCCGGTTCGGCCGCGTTCGGATCGGCGACGTCTGGTGGTGCGACGGGCGGCTCGGTTGACGCCCCTTCACGTAGTTGATTCCGTGCCGACTCGACTCGTTGCACCGCCCGCGCGCGGGCGTCGTCGATCACCCTGGCCTCTGCGGCACGTCGGTCCGAATCAAGCATTACCGCGTGGCGCAGGCTAGCCAGCTCCTCATTGGCGGAATCGGCGATACGCTGCAGGTCGGCTTCCAAATACTCTGCCAGCGTGGCAGTTTCGGGCGCATCCCGCGACAGTTCGGTGGGCCATAGCCCGCCGATCACCCATGGGGTGCAGTCCGGCGGAGAGCTGAACGCCGGGATGGCCAGGGATTCCTGGGCGGCTTTGCGGAGGCGCTGACGCGCCGTCCGTCGCCCGAAAATCGCCATCGGCTCAGCGTACCGGCACCTCACGGGGCGTCGCAGATGGTGAATTGTGCCGACGAGCGGGCCTCGGTAGCGTGAGGCCATGGCTGATTCTGCGCTGCAGCAGCAACTCGATGAGGTGCGTTCTCTGCTAAGCCGCGCGCGGGAACTGTTTGGCGCCAATCCCGTCGAACCACCCACCGACATCGCACCCGATCCCGATACCGCCAAACCCTGGCTGCTCTAGCCGATCAGCGGCGGCGCGGCCGTAATTGGTGGGCCAGCAGTCGCTCGATGGCGACGTCGAGATCTCGGTTGGTCGGCACCTCCGCCGATGGCGTGTGGCCGGCCGCAACGATCTCTTCGCGCACTTCTAGCAAAGCCTTCAGACATGAGACATCGGCCGTCAGCAAAATTCCCTCGGCCAGCGCAGCGGCGTCGGTCTCCATCGCTCCCTCGCTCAAGGCCACGCTGTGCATGTAACCGCCCCGGCAGGACCGGACCAGGATGTGCCCGCTGGGATGGACGGTGTCGAACGCGGGGTTGGCGTCGGTCATCGACCGTTGTCGACGATGCCGCCGAAGTCGTGAGCCGCGTCTTGCTCGTGCTGGTCCCACATCGCCGCGGAGGTCCGTAGGTTCTGCGCGATGTCGGCATGCTCGTCGGCCTGCTGCTCGTAGCACTGACGTCGTAGTTCGAGAAGATCGCGGCCGGCGTCGCGCAGCTCACTGAAGATCGGCCCCAATGAGTTCAGGCTCTCCTGTATCGCGGCATGCGACGACGGCACGCTGCGCAGGTATTCGGAGGTTTGCTCGTGATGGGCAGCGGCTTCGCGCAGGTGCGCCGGCTCCACATGGATTCGATCTGCCATCCGCTGTCTCCTCGTTATGGCGCCGGGGTCCCGCCGGCGGGCTCAGTATCGCGGGGCGACCGGCGTAGTCGCCGGCCGGGTTGGGGTTGGGGCGCCGGTCTGGGCCGGCGCCGTGACGGTCGTCGATGTTGGCGGATGCTGCCAGCCTAGGAAGTTCGGCCCGCCCATGCTGGAAACCTGTTGCATCTGCCCGTCCAGAAACGCGTTGCCATCACCGAGGGCAAGCGCGTGCCGATCCGTGAACATGCCGATGTCTCCGGCGGCGAGTCGCGCCGGGTCTATCGGGTCACTCACCGGCGTTCCGGGCGGGGGGATGGCAATGCCTTGTTGCTGGAACGCATCTGCGATGGCAGCACCGCCCGCGGTGGCGTTGATCGCCGCGGCTAGTTCAGGGCTTGCCGCGGTGATCGTGTCCCCGTTGGGCAGAGTCACCTTCGTCGGTCCGGTGGGCAGCGGTTGCGGCTCGCCCGACGATGCCGGTTGCTCCGTGTCTTCGCCACCGCCGTCGGTGTCCTCATCCAGATCAGCTGGTTCGTCGTCTGAGTCGTCCGGATCCAGGGCAAGGGAGTCGAGGCTGGGGTCATCGAGCTCGTCCAGGCGTGATGCGATTGCCCGGGGGATTGCGGACAAGGCCGGACCCGCGGGCAAGTTCGGGACCGAACCAGCACCCGACGGAGTGGCAGCGCCCGATCCGTCGCCCAGGCCGGGCATGCTCGGCAACGCCGGCGCCGTCGCCGCGCCCGACGGCGCAGCGCCCTGCGGCAACGGCGCCTCAGCTACCAAACCCGGGTCGTCGAACAACAGCGAGTCCAAAAGCGGGTCCCCCGAGATCAGCCCAGCCGCGCGGTCCGCATCGGCACCGGTGCCCGCCGCGGGCTCGGTGACCGTCGGCGCATCACCGGGCGAACTCGCCTCTTGCTTGGATGCGTTGTACAGCGACGTCCATGCGGCCATCAGGGTTGCTTTCGAGGTGTCATCGAGGCTCGCAGTGGCGACCACCTCCCGGATATCTCTGAGCTTTCCGATCAGGAAGCGCTGGAAGTCGCGGGCTCCGGCCGGTGTGTCCAGATCCGAGCGGGTCCGCACTGCGGCTTCGGTCTCTTGCTGCAGCTCGTCGAGCGCCTCGCTTCCGTCGACCGCCGTCAGGTGCGCATTCAAGATAGCCGCGATCACCTGCAGATCGAGCTGCGAGCTCATCGAATTCTGGTGTGCTAAAGCCACTTCCGCGCCAGCGATGGCATCGGCGGCGGCTCCGCGTGCCGCGCCCGACTGCGCACGCTGCTCCGATCCGCCCATGTCGCGTGACAGTACCCAGGCGCCTCAGCGCCGACAATTCACCTCACCTGGTCTGTGCACAACCGGCTGGCGGGCTAGCCCGCGGATTCGCCATAGTGTGCCCGCAAGCTCGCCAGCACAGCACTTTTCGTGCGATCAAGCTCGTGGGCGGTGGCGACGATGGTTGCGATCTCGCGCTGCTTGGCGAGCAGGAAATTCTGAAACTCACGCGCCCCCAGCGGGGTATCGAGGGCGAGCGAATCCTGGCCTGCCACAGCGCCATCGATCTCTGCACCGATCGCATCGAGGCGACGGACACTGTCGCGCATTACCGTGTGCGCACGGGTGAGCGCCTCCGCCAGCGCACGGTCGGCCTCGCCGAGCACGTCGTGTTGGCGCGCCAGCTCGGCTTGCCGCGCCCGAATCGCGGCTAGCGCGGATCCGGCCTGCTCAGACCTGGGTTCGCCGCCGTTCATAGCGGCCGCCGGATTTGCACATGGTTACCCAATGGGCTGATCCGCACCGAGGCGCCCGCGTGCGGCGCCTCGACCACCAGATTGTTGCCGATCGCCAGCTGCACGTGGCCCGGATGCGGGAAGACCAGATCGCCGGGCCGTATCTGCGAGCGCGACACCACGATCCCGTCGTTGATCTGCTGGTAGGTGGTGCGGTCCAAGTGCACGCCCGCCTGCGCGTAGGCCCATTGGACCAGCCCAGAGCAGTCGAACCGGTCCGGGCCGGTGGCCCCCCAAACGTAGGGGCGGCCCAGCCGCGACAACGCCGCTCGCACCGCGATTCCGGCGCGCCCGCTGATCGGCGACAACCGCTGCCTCGACCCATGGTGGTGCAGCATCCGGTACCGCAGCAGGCGCAAGGCGGCCAACCGGCGCCGCGCCCGTCGGTGCGCCCACAGAACATGCGCGCGTTGGGCACGCAGCCGGCCCACCCGGCGACGGATGGCCTCACGCTGGGCCAACGGCGTCACCGGCGGTGCCACACCATCGGCCCGAGCCTGGTTCACGACGTTGCCGGTCAACTCCCGGGCCTGCTCGCGATCCCGATGCGCATCGGCAATCACCGCGGCAACCGCCGCATCGGTTCTTGTCGCAGCCGCTAGGACTTCCCGGCCACGTGCTGCCCTGAACCCATAGCGGGGTTGATCCGTCGCGGGGTTGGGCAGGGTGGCGCGCCACAGCGGCTCCGCACCCGGTTGGGGGTGCACGTCCGGCATCCGGTGATCGCCAGTGCCGACGAACATCTGATGGGCGCGAAGCAACGCATCGACTTCGGTGGGAATCATCGTTGCCCCTCGCCGTCGTCGCAGCCGCGATCCTGCTGTTGGGAGGACTCCGTGGATCCATCGACGAAGGCGCGAATCCGGGGGAGCGCTCCGGGCGGGATGACCCCCCTGTTGCGGATATCCCACAGTTCGTCACTATCGACACCGATCAGTGCCGCGATGACCGCGTCCGGTAACTGCGATTGCGCGCACGCCCGGTCGAAGCGCGCGCTCAAGCTCGCCGGCATCCGCTCGAGCAGGGCGGTGCGCGTTGCCTCCAGCGCCTGCAGGTGCTCCATGAGTCGGGCGCTGGACTCCGAGCCGGCGTTGACCGCCACCCGCCATGAGCTGGCGGCCAGCATCTCGGCCTTCACGCACTGAGCGACCACAGAGAGAATATACGTCTCATATTCGTTTGATGTGCTCGCCGGCAATCTATCGATGACCGACCTGAGGGCATCCAGCTGGGCTTCGGCGTATCCCTCCAGCACATCGGTGTCACTGTGGCGGTCGACCACCACCACGCCGGGGCGGCGAGGCGAGGCCGTCTCGGTCGGCCGGGCAGCGAGCAGCCGGGCTAGTTCCGCCTCCGGATCGGCGGCGACCAGCAGCCGCGAGTAGGTGCCCGGCGGCAAACCGAGGCCGTTTTCTACCTTCTGAACTGTGCCTTTGTGCGGCTTGCGGGCACCTCGTTCCAGATAGCTGAGGCCCATGATGCTGACACCGGTCGCGGCCGCGAGGTCGGCCAGTGACCAATCGTGTGACTCACGCAAGGCACGGATAGCCGCACCGGCCGATTCACGGCTCACCGCTAGCTCCGGCCATAGCCGGGATATTACACAGACCGGTACGACACCCTGTGTATATACGTTTTTGTCACGCTTCTCTTGCCGGGATCGCGCATCTTCGTATACGCTTTCGCATACGTTTTAGCGGAGAAGGAGACCGGCTGATGTCCAACCCTTGCGCCACCAACCCGGAACTGTGGTTCGGCTACCCCGACGACGACAGTGGCGACGGTGCCGCCAAGGCCCGCGCCTATGAGCGCTCCGCCACCGAAGCGCGGATTCAGTGCCTGCGCCGGTGCCCGCTGGCCCAGCAACGTCTGTGCGCCGAACGTGCCGTCAAGCATCGCGAGGAGTACGGGGTGTGGGCTGGGGTCAAGCTGCCCGGGGGCCAGTACCGCAAGCGCGGACAGCTGGCTGAGGCTCATGACGTCTTGCGCCGAATCGCGGCGGGGGAGATCAATGCCCGACAGCTCCCGGAAAACACCGCCCTGCTGGCGCGCAACGAACGCGATGCCGTCCCCGTGACCGCGGTGGTGTGGCATTTGCCGGTCACACAGGTGGGCCCCCAAACAGCGGCCTAGCCCCACCGGTGGGGCCGCGTCGTGATCACGCGCTACCTGGGGCGGCCCGGTCGCCGAACCGGCGTAGGGTCGCGGTAGCTCGCCCGAGCACACCCGCGACGAAGGGTGCACCAATGAGCAACCTGGAGACCGCACCAGCGGAGGTAGCCTGCTGCGCCGCACACGGTGCCGGTATCGAGGTGCTGCATCCGCGGGAAGTGCCGCTGGGTGGGCCGCGTGCAATCCGGGTGCAACGCACCCTTCCGCAGCGGCAACGTTCCCTGATCGGCGCCTGGTGTTTCGTCGACCACTATGGCCCGGTCTCGGCCCACATGGATGTGGCGCCCCACCCGCACACCGGACTGCAGACGGTCAGCTGGCTGTTCAGTGGGGAAGTGGAGCACCGGGACAGCGCGGGGGTCCATGCCCGGATCCGCCCCGGCGAGCTGAACCTGATGACCGCGGGCGCGGGCATCTGTCACTCCGAGGTGTCGGTGGGTAGCGGCGTGCTACATGGCGCCCAACTGTGGGTGGCCCTGCCCGATTCCGCCCGCGACACCGGGCGCGACTTTGCTCACTACGCGCCGGCACCGGCGGTACTCCCCGGTGCGCGAGCGCGGGTGTTCATCGGCGAGCTGGCCGGCTTGCGGTCGCCGGTACATACCTTCACGCCGCTACTTGGCGCCCAGCTCGACCTGGACGCCCATGCCGAGCTGGATATCGAAGTCGACCCGACATTCGAACACGGGGTGCTGTGCGATGTCGGCGATCTCGAATTGGCTGGGACCGCGCTGGCGGCAGGCGATCTGGGCTACCAGGGCCCGGATAACACCACCGTGCACGTGCGCAACGTCGGGGCACAGCCGGCGCGACTACTGCTGTTGGGCGGCACACCGTTTGCCGAAGAATTGGTGATGTGGTGGAACTTCGTCGGGCGCAACCACAACGAGATCGTGAGCTATCGCCAACTGTGGCAGGACGCCGACGCGCGCTTCGGTGAGGTTGTCGGCTACCAGGGTTCGGTCACCCGACTGCCCGCCCCGCCCCTGCCCACCACCCGGCTGCTGCCCAGACCGCTACCGAACCGAGAGGACCATCGATGACTGCCGACAAGACCGGCGCGCAGACCACCATCACCGCCGAGGCGGGCAAGTACACGATCGCGGTCGAAGGACAAACCGTCGGACTCGCCACCTACATCGACCGCGGCGATCAGCGCGTCTTCGACCACACCGAAGTCGATCCGGCGTTCGGCGGACGGGGCCTGGCGACCATCCTCGTGGAGGAAGCCCTGCAAGACGCACGAGCCGCGGGCAAGCGCATCGTCCCGGTGTGCTCCATGGTCGTTACGGTCCTCGACAAGCATCCCGAATACGACGCGATCACCGACCCCGTTTAACGGGACAGCTCAGGCGTCCTCGATGTTGGGGCGCGGGCGAATTGCGTCCCCACCGGAGAATGGGCGATGCAGCTGCTGATGCCCATAGACACCCTCGGTGTAGGCCGTCTCCGCGTGCTGGCTGAAGTCGACACCGCTGACCTCTTCCTCGCGGCTTACCCGGAACCCCATCAACCGCTCGATCAGCGCGGCCAACAAATAGCTCACCGTGAACGCGTAGAGCGCCACCACCACCATCGCCAATGCCTGCTTGCCGAGCTGGCCCAGCCCACCGCCGTAGAACAGACCCCGCGCGCCGTCGGTCATCACCGCGGTGGCCAGCAACCCGATCAGCAGGACGCCCACCACACCACCGATGAAGTGCACACCCACCACGTCGAGCGAGTCGTCGTAGTTGAGTTTGAACTTCACCGTGATCGCGAACGCGCAGACAGTCCCGGCCGCCAACCCGACCAGGGCCGCACCCAGGGTGTTCACCGTGCCACACGACGGCGTGATCGCCACCAGACCCGCCACCACGCCCGAGGCGGCACCGAACGTGGTCGGCTTGCCGTCGCGGATCTGCTCGACTGCCAGCCAGCCCAGCATCCCCAGGCACCCGGCGACCAGGGTGTTGAGGAAGATCGCCGAGGCCAGCCCATTGGCCGCCAACGCCGAACCGGCATTGAACCCAAACCAGCCGAACCACAGCAGTCCCACACCCAGCAGCACGAACGGCAGATTGTGCGGGCGCATCGGATCAACCTTGAACCCGATGCGTGGACCCAGCACCAGCGCCAGGGCAAGGGCCGAGGAACCCGAGACGATCTCGACGACCAGCCCGCCCGCGTAGTCGAGCACTCCCATCTTCGCCAGCCAGCCGCTGGGCGCCCACACCCAGTGCGCCACAACCGAGTACACCGCGATCGACCAGACGGGTACGAAAACCATCCAGGCCGCGAACTTGGCCCGATCCGCGATAGCGCCGCTGACCAGGGCGGCGGTGATGATCGCAAAGCTCAGCTGAAAGGTCGCGAACAGCAACTCGGGAACCGACCCATGGACCGTCGCCGGACCGATACCGCGCATTCCGGCATGCGTCAGCCCGCCCACCAGCCCACCGGGGAAGCCAGGCGCCGCGCCGTCGGAGAACGCCAAGCTGTAACCGGCCAGCAACCACGCCACCGTGACCAGCGGTATGGAGATGAAGCTCATCATGATCATGTTGAGCACGCCGGTGGTGCGCACCATGCCGCCGTAGAAGATCGCCAGCCCGGGCGTCATCAGCAGCACGAGTGCGGTGCTGGCCAGCAGCCACGCGGTAGCGGCGGGATCGATATCCAACTCGGCGCTCCTTCGATAGTCAGCAGCCACGAGAATATCGGCGCGATGTTTCCGATAGACGCTAGACGGCGGATCTCGGCATAGTCAGCCGCCGCAAACCGAGCCCCGGCCGCGGTGCAATATCCGTGTATGACGTCGTTCCTGTGGGACCAGCACACGTGTCTGCCACTACAGACCGACACCTCGGTCGAACCGCTGATCCGGTACCACGGTCACGACATGGCGGTGTTGGTATCGGTCAACGCCGGGTATTCGCCGCACAGCTTCCGCGACACGACGACGCTGCTGGATCACTACCGCGCCGCGATCAGCGCCCACCCCGACCTGGAGCTGGCCGCCGGCGTCGGCGATGTCACCACCATCACCCGCGGCGGGCGCATCGCGGTGGTCTTCGACCTGGAGGACTCCCGCCCCCTCGACGACAACCTCGACAACCTGGCGACCCTGGCCGACCTCGGGGTGCGCACGCTGCTGCCGACCTACAACCACGCCAACCGTGCGGGCAGCGGTTGTCTGGACACCACCGATGCCGGCCTGACCGGCTGGGGACGCGCGATCGTCGCCGAGATGAACGACGTGGGCATCGTGCCCGACGGGTCGCACTGCAGCACCCGCACCGGACTGGACATGTGTGAGGTCTCTACCGGTCCGGTGGTCTACAGCCACTCCTGCATGCGCGCGGTGTGGGATCACCCGCGCAACATCACCGACGACCAAGCACGAGCCTGCGCGGCCACCGGTGGGGTCATCGGAATCACCGGGGTCGGCATTTTCCTGGGGCCCAATACGCCCACCCTCGACGCCATGACACGGCACCTGGAATACGCCGTCGATCTGGTGGGCATCGACCACGTCGGTATCAGCAGCGACTTCTCCTTCGATCTCGCCGACTTCTACGACGAGCTGGCCCGCAACCCGGACCTATTCGATGAGAGCTACACCCGCTGGGGACCGATCCAGTGGATGGCGCCCGAAACGCTGCTCACACTCGGTGCGCACCTCGCCAACCGGGGCTGGGCCGACGATCACATCAACGCGGTGCTCGGCGCCAACTTCTATCGAGTGGCGCAACGCGTCTGGCCCACCTGACAACCCCGCCACGATTGTTCCGGCGACCACACTGATACTCGCACAATTGATTGGTCGACATCTCACCCTCCGGGCGGGATCCGGAAATGGCGTCCGCCCGACTATTCGATCCAACCGTGTTTTCGGGCAAATCCCTCGAATGCCGCCCGGATACGCACAATCTGCTCACCCGTAATTGAAGGCGTCGCCTCCAAGAGGATCTCGGTAGCCGCTTCCTTGAATTCCTGGGCCGAGAAGACATCGAAATACTCATCGGTGTCCGAGGCAGCGGCCTTGCTCCCAGCACCGGTCCTGCCGGACCCTTCCGAAGTGATCAGCACTGCCGTGGCGAACTTGCCGCGAGGACCGTCCTCGATATCAAAGGAAACCCGCGTTCCGCGTTTTGCCAAAAGCCGATCGAAATCCAAGTCATTGGCATGCAGGAAAACGTCCTCGCCACCGGAATCGGGAGCAATAAACCCATAACCACGAACGTCGTCAAAACGAACAATCCGCCCTGTACCCCTCACCGAATACCCCGTTCAACTCACTCACGAATGAATACAAACATATATCCAGAGTAATTCACCGAGTCAAGTAATCTCGCCAACGAACCCGTCCTCACCGTGCTCTGGACACCGGAAGACCGCCAGCGACCCAGCGGATCCGCAACCGTACCAGCGTAGATCCCTCCCGCCTGGAAGCCGAGCACGCGAGCCGTCGCGCCGCACCCATCCGGCCGGGATTTGCCGCATCGGACTCGCGATGGGGTGCCGATCTGGTTAGGTTGAATAACGACATCACGTCAGCACGCGCTACATCCCCATTATGGAGGCCGCTACCGAGTTCATGGGTTTATACGATTTCGTAGTCGATCGGTGGTCAGTGCTGTGGTTTCTGGCCTACCAGCACATCAGCCTGGTAGGACAGACGCTCATCCTGGCGACGGCGATAGCCCTGATTCTCGGTGTTCTCATCTACAACTCGCCGCTGGGCGTGGCCACCGGGAACGCGGTGACCGCGGTCGGGTTGACGATTCCGTCCTACGCCCTGCTCGGTGTGCTCGTCGGGATCGTCGGCCTCGGCGTTCTGCCGTCGGTGATCATGCTGACCTTCTTTGGCGTGTTCCCCATTCTGCGCAACGTTGTGGTGGGACTGACCGGCGTCGACAAAGGCCTGGTGGAGTCGGCCCGGGGGATGGGAATGAGCCGACTGACCACGCTGGTGCGTCTGGAACTGCCGCTGGCCTGGCCGGTGATCATGACCGGTGTGCGGGTGTCCGCCCAGATGCTGATGGGCATCGCGGCCATCGTGGCCTTCGCGCTCGGTCCGGGACTGGGTGGCTACATCTTCTCGGGCATCTCCCGAATGGGTGGCGCCAACGCGACCAATTCGATCGTCGCCGCCACCATCGGCATCCTGATCCTGGCGGTCATTCTCGACACGGTGCTCAACCTCATTGCGCGTCTCACCACCCCGAGAGGAATACGTGCCTGAAGCCGCATCCGCTGATCAACCGACCACGTCCGACGCTCCCCAGAGCAGCGGACTCCGGATTCTGCTGGATGGGGTGACCAAGCGGTACGGCGTGCGCTCCACACCCGCGGTCGACAACGTCACCTTGGAGATCGGCGCGGGCGAGATCGTCATGTTGGTAGGCCCTTCGGGTTGTGGAAAGACCACGACGATGAAGATGATCAACCGGCTGATCGAGCCCACCAGCGGGCGGATCTTCATCGGCGATGACGATGTCACCCGCCGCAACCCCGATGAACTTCGACGCCACATCGGTTACGTGGTCCAGGGCGCGGGACTGTTCCCGCACCTGACGGTGGGTGACAACATCGGCATCGTTCCCCGCCTACTCAAGTGGGACAAGAACCGGGTTGCCGCCCGTATCGACGAACTGCTCGACCTGGTCAACCTCGACCCGGCCCAGTACCGCGACCGGTTCCCCCGCGAACTCTCCGGGGGCCAGCAGCAGCGCGTCGGTGTCGCTCGCGCCCTGGCCGCCGACCCGCCGGTGCTGTTGATGGACGAGCCGTTCGGTGCGGTCGACCCGATCACCCGCCAACGACTACAGGACGAGTTGTTGCGGCTGCAGGAAGAACTGCACAAGACAATCGTCTTCGTCACCCACGACTTCGGCGAGGCCGTCAAGCTGGGTGACCGGATCGCCATCCTGACCACCGGCTCCAAGGTCGTCCAATACGACACCCCGGAACGGATCCTCGCCGAACCCGCCAACGACTTCGTCCGCGGGTTCGTCGGCGCCGGCGCAACCCTCATGCAGCTCAGCCTGACCCGGGTGCGCGACATCGACCTGCACGAGGCCGTCGTCGCGCAGGCCGGCGGCGACCCCGCCGAAGCCGTTGAACTGGCCGGATCCCTCGACCGGGAGCACGCCATCGTGCTTGACCGGCAGAATCGACCGCTGCGCTGGCTGCCCCTCGAGGAGCTGGCCAAACCCCAGGCGCTAGCACAGGTGACCCGCGATGACGACCTGGAGTGCGTCAACCTAGCATCGACCCTCAACGACGCGTTAGACGAAATGCTGACCTCGTCACACGGGGTCGTGGTCGTCACCGGCCGGCGCAATACCTATCAGGGCGTCATTAGAGTCGAGACGATCATGGAGGCAATCGCCGACATACGCGGTGCAGCGAACTCTGAGGAGCCCGACACGTGAGCGTGGCCGGCAGCGACATCAACGTCGAAGGTGCCGTCAAGGGCGGCGCCGAGGGCCAACCCACGGCCCCGACGACGCCAGGTCGGCCTAGTGTCGGGCGGTGGGCGCTGCAGCCACTCACGTGTGCCTTCGCGGTGGCCGGAGCGCTGGCCTATGTCACCGTGGCCGATGTGTCCGAGTCGGAGCGCCGCTCGCTGAGCGTGTCGCATCTGTTGCAGCTGCTGCGCGAACACCTGGTGATCAGCCTGTCGGCCACGGTGCTCACGTGTGTGGTGGCGATTCCGGTGGGAATCGCGTTGACGCGAGGGTCGATGCGGCGCTATTCGAAGCCGATCATCACCGTCGCCGGTTTCGGTCAGGCCGCGCCGGCCATCGGCCTGATCGCGCTGGGGGCGGTCGTGTTCGGGATCGGTCAGCTCGGCGCGATCGTTGCCCTCACCGTCTACGGCGCGATGCCCATCATCGCCAACACCGTCACCGGACTCGACGGCGTGGATCGCCGGATCGTCGAAGCCGCCCGGGGAATGGGTTTGTCAGCGTTCTCGACGCTGCGTCGTGTCGAACTGCCGTTGTCGCTACCGGTCATCGTCGCCGGCGTTCGGACAGCCTTGGTGCTGATTGTCGGGACGGCGGCGCTGGCGTCGTTCACCGGCGGCGGGGGATTGGGGCAGCTGATCACCACCGGCATCAAGCTGCAACAGCCGGTGACCCTGATCGTCGGCGCCATTCTGGTGGCGGCACTGGCGTTGTTCATCGACTGGCTGGCTCGCCTCATCGAGATGGTGGCCGCACCGAGGGGACTGTGAATCACATGCTCGCAGCGGTCCACCGATGGAGTAAATGTCGGCGCGCGCGACGGCTGGCGTTCGCGGCGCTGGCGGTGCTGTGCGTGGGCCTGGTGGCCAGCTGCGGGCTGCGCTCGGCGACCGGTGCGGTGCTGGAAGCCAAACCCGGCCTCATCCGCCACTATCAGTCCTTGGAGGGCGTGCCCATCACCGTCGCGGCCAAGGACTTCACCGAGCAGCTGATCCTCGGCAACATGCTCTCGATCGTCCTGCATGCCGCGGGCGCTAGGGTCACCAACCTCAGCAACACGCCCGGCAGCTTCGGGGTCCGGCGGGCGTTGCTCACCGGCGAGGCGAACATCGCGCCGGAGTACACCGGTACCGGCTGGATCAACTACCTCGGCCATGAGAACCCGATCAAGGGCGCAAAGCAGCAATGGGAAGCCGTCAACGCCGCCGATCAGGTCAACGGCCTGACCTGGTTGCCGCCGGCGCCGATGAACAACACCTACACGTTGGCCATCCGCGAGTCCGAAGCCGAACGACTCGGGGTGACCAAGCTTTCCGACCTCAAGAAGCTGCCCCGCTCCGCGCTCACGTTCTGTATCGAAAGCGAATTCGCAAGCCGCAACGACGGTTTCGTGCCGATGCTGCACGCCTACGGGCTTGATCTCGAGGATCTGGCGAAGATCACCACGTTGGACACCGGGGTCGTCTACAGCGCCACGGCACAAGGGGAATGCAATTTCGGCGAAGTGTTCACCACCGACGGCCGGATCCCCGCGCTGCATCTGCGTCTCCTCGAAGACGACAAGCACTTCTTCCCGCTGTACAACCTCACCGAGGTTGTCGATACCTCGCTGATCGATGATCACCCCGAACTTCGGGAGATCTTTGCGCAGCTCAATCCGAGGCTCACCAACGACACGATGAGGGAATTGAACGCCCAGGTGGACAACGATGGCCGGGACCCGGCCATCGTTGCCAAAGACTGGCTGCTGCAACAGAAGCTGCTCACCTAGCGGCCTGGGTCAGACGTCCGGTCTCACCCGCCCGCAGCGACGACGAGGGTCAATTCGTTTCCGCTGCGCTCCACCTGCATGCCGGCCCTGCGAGCGACCGCAGCGACCGCGGCCGCATCGGTGGGCTCGGCCCGCGTCGTCGCCAGAATGCGGGCCAGCCGACCCTTGTATGCCTTGTTGAAATGGGTGACCACGGTCCGTCGGCCGTCGGGATGCTCGGCGAGGACCTTGACGTGGATCGCGCCGGATGTTGGTCCCAGCGCTACATAGGAGCCGGAGCGCAGATCGACGATCAGGTCTTGGGCCGCCAACTCCGCGAGCAACGGCTCCAGCAGGGGCTTCCACCGGGCGGCCAAGGTGGGTTTCGCCGGGAGCTTGGAAGTAGCGGAAAGCCGGTAGGCGGGCACCTGATCGTCGGCGCGCAACAGCCCGAACAATGCCGAACCAATGGCCAGCCGAGCGCGGGCGCGCTTTGCCTCGGCGCCGCGCAGCGAATCGACATCCAACGCGTCGTAGAGGACACCGGTGTAGCGGCGCAGCGCCGGCAGCGTCGGCGCGGTACGCAGCGCGGCGTTGCGCTCGATCTCGGCATTCTGGGACGGCGAGACCCCCAGGGCTGTTCTGCACGCCGGCGGGTCGGCCGCGAGATCGACGAGTTCGCCGACCAGCGCGGCCCGCAGTGCACCCAGTCCCGGGTTGGCGAGTTTTTCGAGTCGCAGTGGGGGGCCATCACCCCCACCCCGCTTGGTCTCCGACGGCGGTAGCAGCACAATCACGGGTGCAGACGATAGTCGGCCGTGATTTCGCCGGATTGGTACACGCGGTGTTCGCGGCGATCGGGGGGGCTTGCCGGAACCGGCAATCCGCCCAACCCGCCCAGGTAGGCGAGTCTTCGTCGGCCTGGTAGCCACCGGCCGCTAGTCTGCCTAGTGGCCGTCATCGGCAAACGAAGGGCCTACAGAGTGCGCGTCGAGTCAGCAACGTTCTTGATTGTCGGCGGCTCATCCGGAATCGGTCGCAGCGTCGCGGAGCGGGCTGCGCGCCGGGGCGCCACCGTGGCGGTGACGGCCCGGCGTACCGACCGGCTGGCCAGCCTCGCCGCGACCATCGCGGAGATGGGTGGCAGCTGTTCGATCCACCCGGCCGATGCCACCGATCCGGTTGCCGCACAGTCGGTTGTCGCCGACGTACTCGAGCGCCACGGCAAGATCGATGTGGTATTGCTCAATGCCGGCGGTGCTCCTGCGCTTGATCTGACCCGGCTTGACGCTGCTGACATCACAAGCGTCATGGACGCCAACTACGACGTCGCGGTCAACTACCTCGTTCCGGTGTTGCGGCACATGACCGAGCGCGGGACCGGCGTGATCGCACACACCAACTCGTTGGCCGGTTGGTACGCCGTACCGCTGCAGGGGCCTTACTCGGCGGCGAAGGCCGCATTGAGGGTGCTGTTCGACGCCTATCGGATTGAGTATGCCGGCAGCGGTGTGCGATTTGTGTCGATCTATCCGGGATTCGTTGCCACGGAGGCCACCGAGGGTGACGGAATGCCCGCACCCGGCGAAATCTCTGAACAGGAAGCTGCAGAGCACGTTCTACGCGCACTATCTTCTGGCCGAGAGTCCTATTCGTTCCCGCGAGCCATGAGCACACTCGTCGGTCTGGGTCGGTTGCTTCCGACAACGTTGCGCCGCAGAGTGATCAAGAAGGTCGTCACCTCGGCGTAGGTACCGCGACCGCGGTCGTTGGAATCGAGCTGTGGGCCGACCATCACGACGAGCCCCAACGCTGGGCCCGGTTTGCGACAACTGGCTTTGAACCACGCCAAACCCGGATATCTTTCTGCCCGCAAGGATCTGCTCACTGCCGAACCTCTAGAACTGAGACAGGCAAGTAGGAATCCGAATTGGGTAAGAATCTCTGTCGGGACTGCTGGTCTGCTCGACCGCAGGCGTCAACGTCGCTTACGTCCTTCGGCGGTTTTGGCGATGGGTTGGGTGGTACAGGCTGGGGCAGCCTGAATAGCCCTCCACCTGGCCTCGATTTAGACTCGCGCAAGTGGGACCGGATGAACTGCAGGTAGTACTTGGTCAGGTAGGGGTCACGGCGGGTCAATGGCATGGCCTTGGTGCCCAACTCGCCGCCGGTACAACGCCGCCGGCGTTCGGCCCGCCATTCCGAGCCACTACGGCGGCGGTAAGTGGTATCAACGCAGCAATCGGCGGCGCGGCGGCGGCATTCGTCGGACGAACTCAAGCCACCGCCGCCGGTGAGATGGCCGCCGTGACGCAGGTGACGGTGGTATAGATGCCGGCCACCTTGTCGCAAATCCGGGCATGGAGCACCGAACACCTCGTAGATGCGGCCGGCTTCTGGACCAAGACCGCCGATCAGTGGGAAGACGTGTTCCTGCAGATGCGCAACCAGTCCTATGCCATCGCATGGCAAGGCGCCGGCGGTGACGCACTGCGGGAACGAACCAGCGCCGACCTGCCCATCGTCAGCGCAAAAGCCGACCAGCTACGCCAGGCAGCAATGATTGCACGCAACGGCGTCAGCGACATCAGCGCAGCACAACGAAGAGTCCTGTATGCCGTCGAGGACGCCCAGAACGCGGGATTCACTGTCGGAGAAGACTTATCCGTCACCGACACCCGTACTAGCGCTACGGCCGCAGAGCAGGCCACTCGTCAAGCACAGGCAGAAGGATTCGCAGGTGACATCCGTACTCGCGCCATACAACTAGCGGGGGCAGATCTAAAAGTTGCGGGTGAGCTGACCACCGCCACGGCTCATCTGGGAACCGTCGTGTTTACGCCATCACCGAATCCGTCGGTGGATCAGCATGGTGATGGGGATCGTCGATCTACCCGTGATGACGAGGGCAACATTCGTGCCGTTGACTACGTCACTGGGGATGAAGTGCCCCAACGGCCACCGGAGGGGCCGGTGGCGCCGTTGCCGGACCCGTCGGCCACCCGATGGAACGGCCCGCCACCGGCGGGTGAAGCCGAAAAGACCGGCTACTGGGGGGTTGACCTCAGCCGTCCGTCCCCGGACGGTAGCGCGCTACCCGCTCCGGCGCCCTACCGGTCTGCCCCACCTCCGTGCTCGTTCCTCGAGGGTGCCCCGTCAGGGGTGCTCACCGTGAATGGGCAGTCCGCGCAGTACAACGACGGCGTCGGCTTCGAGATGCAGAACGCCTACAAGTTCCGCATCTCTGGCACGGAGTTCACTGGTCAAACGCAAATGGTGCAGCTCGGCGACACGTGGTATCAAGCCCAGTGGCAAAACTACTCATACGAGATGAACAAAATTCCGGTCATTTCTGGGTCTGGGCAGATTCCGGCGCTGCAACTGCCGATCATGAGCGAGGCCAACCAATGGACGCCGGTGAGCCTCGGCCAGATCGTGCAGGAAAGTGGCATGTATCCAAGCGGCACCTTCTACCTACCAAACGCCTTCGGGGATCCCCTGCACGTCGTCGGCGGGACGCTCGAACTTGACACCCCGGTCGTTCCGGTCATGACTAGTGGCAGTTAGCAGACGCGCCGCGATCGGCGGCTTGGTGACGGCACTAGTCATCTGCATAGGAGCAGCGTCGTGGCTACTGCTGCAACATAATTCGACCAAAGCTGCGGACTGCCGCACCGTTCACGACATGCTGACGTACTCGACCAGCGACGTGCAGCAACTGACCGCATTGACGCTGGCCAACCCAGACGATCCGCAGGTAGCGATCACCGCATACAGCAAGCGTGTGCAGACTATGAGGGACTATGCCAACAACATCGATGAGGCAGGCCTACGGGGGAAAGCTCTGCACCTGGTCGACCTGGACGCGACTATTGTTGAATTATGGAGTCAGACCGTAAGCCACCCGCCGCCGACCGGCATCGATCAGGGCCAGATAAGTAACGTTGAAGAGCAATTCGTGCAGGCCTACCAGCGCTACAACGATGAACACGATCGCACCGCTGCCGAGCTGCTAGCCGAATGCCCGAGGCAGGATGACTGAAATTGTTGCCGCCGTTGGCTGTTTCATGCTGATGGCCTTGTTTATTGCGGCCTCTCTCTGGTACTTCAAACGGATCCGCGACGGCCGCGCCGACCCGGTTATCAACCCGAGCTGGCCGACCATCATGCGACCAACCAGCCCGCCCCCACCGTTGCACGATCCCGACACCGATTGAGACACACCGAGCAGGAACCTCCTGACGAATGACCGCCCGGCGATAGCCGCAGGATGGTATGCAGCCACTTCTGCGCATTGTTACGTCGCTTGCGTCCGGCGGCCGGGGTGTCGAGGTGTTCCTCTGAAACGAGGCATCCCGGATTAGCCAAGCCGGTCGATTTCATCGCCGGTATCGATGCACCGGGTAGGTCCCTGGGGCACCGCCACGGTGGGGACACTGTGTGAACAACTCCGACGCAGACGTGCGCGCTGGCCAAGCCGCGTAGGCGAATCGGGCGTTGGTCATGTTTCAGCCGCGCTAGATAGGGCTCGGCACTCTGCCCTGCAACGTACTGCGGACCAGCTGCCGGACTGGCGCAGAAAAAGGCCGCGCCCAGAAATCTGGATCGGGGCGTTCTACCTGCGGTCACACGAGTCGGACTCCTGCAATGAGATCTTCAGCTCACAGTTTTGAGGCGCCCGGTAGCCACCCGTGCGTGCCAAGTATCGAGCACAAACTCTGTGACGGTGACCGTTGCATTGAGCGCCAATCGAGCGTGCCGGTGGTTTCTGGGGGCGGTCGCAACACTTCTCTAGGTTCTGGAGGTTGTGTTGTCATCGTCTCGTCGTGTGGGTCTGCTGCATGAATAGGTGACATCTGATGTGTCTAGTCCTGCGGGGCTGGGCTGGAAGGATGTCACTGTGTCTAAGCCGTACCCTCAGGAGTTCCGCGACGACGTTGTCCGGGTCGCCCGCAACCGTGATCCCGAGGTTCCGTTGGAGCAGATTGCCTCGGATTTCGGGATCCACTACACGACGCTGTACGGGTGGCTGAAGAAGGCCGATGTCGACGACGGTAAGCGGGCCGGGACGACCACCAGCGAATCAGCCGAACTGCGGGAAGCGCGTAAGCGAATTCGTTTGCTAGAGCAGGAAAATGAAGTGCTGCGCCGGGCGGCGGCCTATCTCTCGCAGGCGCATCTTCCGGGAAAATGATCTACCCGCTCGTCCCTGAGTTGGCCGCCGACGGTATCCCCGTCACGGTGACGTGCCGGGTCCTCAACATCGCTCGCGCGCCCTACTACCGCTGGCTCGACCAACCCGTGACCGACACCGAGTGGAACCGGGCGCATCTGGCCAACGCCCTGTTCGACGCCCACCGCGACGACCCGGAATTCGGCTACCGGTTTCTGGCCGATGAAGCCAAGGCCGCCGGGTTCTGTGTAGCGGAGCGCACGGTGTGGCGGATCTGCAGCGCCAACGGCTGGTTCAGCGTCTTCGGCAAGAAGAAACGCGGGAAGAAGGCCAAAGTGGGGGCTCCGGCGCATGACGATCTCGTGCGCCGGGACTTCACCGCCGCGGGCCCCAACCAGCTGTGGCTGTCCGACATCACCGAGCACCCGACCCGGGAAGGCAAGCTCTACCTGTGCGCGATCAAGGACGTGTGGTCCAACCGCATCGTCGGCTATTCGATGGCTGAGCGGATGGAATCCTCCATCGCTGTTGCCGCACTCGATTCCGCGGTTGCTCGCCGCGCCGCGAAGGTGGCCGGCTGTGTGCTACACAGCGACCGCGGTAGTCAATTTCGGTCAAGGGAGTTGCAGCAGAGCCTGTTTCGTCACCGCATGCTTGGCTCGATGGGCCAAGTGGGCTCGGCCGGCGACAACGCCGCCATGGAGTCCTTCTTCTCGCTGCTGCAGAAAAACGTCCTGAACCGCCGAACCTGGGACACCCGCGAACAGCTGAGGATCGCGATCATCACCTGGATCGAACGCACCTACCATCGTCGTCGCCGTCAGACAGCACTCGGCCGATTGACGCCCATCGAATTCGAGACCATCATGACCCAGACCGCCGAACAGGCGGCCTAACCGCTGTCACCTATCTGTGCAGCAGACCCATCCATAGAAGACATGGGAGGGGCAACGATCTCGACAACGTGACCTGCCTCGCCGTGCGGTGCCCTACTGCGTCGTGGTCGTGACCGGGCGATCCTGGGCGTCGCTCATCGACGCAGCCAAGGTTGGCAACCGCTTCGCCACTCTGGTCACCCCTCGGCTACAGGACGACGTGGAACGCCTAACCGTTTCCTGACTATGAACTTTCCTGACTATGAACTGCACTACCAACCCACGCGGGATATAGCGACGGAAGTCCCTGACCACATCGAAACGGCCTTCGTCGACGAGGAACCCACCAAACACAAAGGTCACGGACCCAAATGAGTTCGTGACCTTTGTGTCTACGGTTCATCGAACCGCTCACTGCTGTGGGCGAAGGGGTGTGTGAGTTCACGACATAGGTGACACATGAGTCGCGTCATGGGTGACACCTGGACAAACGGGCGATGAGTCGCGTCATAGGTGACAGTCATGACTCATGCCCAAAGCCCGTGTGGTCGTCCTAGAAGTCACTAGCGGCCGACTGTCGGTGACCGCGGCAGCTCGTGTCTATGGGCTGTCTCGACAACACATCTACCGTCTAGTCGCGCGCTACCGCCAGGGCGGCCTAGAGGCAGTCGACCCGCGCTCACGCAGGCCTGCCAGCAACCCCCGCGCGGTCAGCGACCCAATCATCATCGCGATCGTCGAGCTGCGCGAGAAACTCGTCGCCGACGGACTCGATGCCGGCCCACTGACCCTGCAAGAACACCTGGCCCGCCGCGGCCTGGCAGTGCCATCAACCTCCACCATCCGACGCATACTGGGTCACCACGACCTGATCACCCCCCAACCACGCAAGCGACCCAAAAGCTCCTACCACCGCTTCGCCGCCGAACAGCCCAACGAATGCTGGCAATCCGACTTCACCCACTGGACCCTGGCCAACGGCACCGATGTCGAGATCCTCAACTGGCTCGACGACCACTCCCGCTACCTGCTGGGCTGCACCGCCTACTCTCGAGTCAGCGGCCCCGACGTCGTAGCCAGCTTCACCACCACCGCCGCCGAATACGGCCTGCCCGCCTCCACCCTCACCGACAACGGGGCCGTCTACACCTCCCGATTCACCCACGGCCACAACGACTTCGAACGCCTACTAGCCAGCCTGGGCATCACCCAAAAGAACGGGCACCCCGGCCACCCCCAAACCCAAGGCAAAATCGAACGCTTCCACCAAACCCTCAAACGCTGGCTAGCCGCCCGACCACTACCCGCCACCCCGAACGAACTGCAGACCCTGCTCGACACCTTCCGCACCATCTACAACACCCAACGACCCCACCGCGCCCACCCCGGCGCCATCACCCCCGAACAGGCCTACCAGGCACGCCCCAAAGCCCGCCCCACCGGCCAACCAAACGCACACTTCCGCATCCGCCATGACACCGTCGACCAATTCGGCAAACTCACCCTGCGCCACGCCAGCCGCCTGCACCACCTCGGCATCGGACGCGCCCACGCCCACACCCCAGTACTCATCCTGGTCGCCACCAGCACTGTGACCGTCCTCAGCAAAACCGGCCACCACGTCCTGAGCAGCCACACCATCAACCCCGACAAAAACTACTGGCGCAACCAACAGAAAAACCCCGGCCGATGGCCGGGGAATCTGTAACCCATCACGCGACATCTGTAACCGATGACGCGACTCATCACACTGTGGGCGAAGGGGGACTTGAACCCCCACGTCCCGAAGGACACTGGCACCTGAAGCCAGCGCGTCTGCCATTCCGCCACTCGCCCAAACGACCGGAGGACCATATCACTTTAGTAGGCCCGAACCCCAACCGCTGCCAACGGGGTGGGGCCGGGGGCAGCCCCGGGAACCCCCGCCGAGCCGCAGTTCGACCCCAGCGGCCCTGGTACACGGACCAACTTCTGGGTCTCTGAAGTGTCTCGATGTGATTCTCAGGGTTCTCACGGTGCCCCAGGGTCACGGTGTCCCGATAGCATGGTCTGTTGACCACGACCCGCGGGTGAGTCGTTTGCCTTGCGCCAACGATGGACCACAACACAGTGAGGCGAGCGCTGAAGAGATGGGTAGCCAGAAAGGGCTAGTTCAGCGC
The DNA here is from genome assembly GCF_003391395.1 of Mycobacterium marinum. Classification (NCBI taxonomy): domain Bacteria; kingdom Bacillati; phylum Actinomycetota; class Actinomycetes; order Mycobacteriales; family Mycobacteriaceae; genus Mycobacterium; species Mycobacterium marinum. The sequence goes on along the minus strand of NZ_CP024190.1, from coordinate 26,588 downwards.
ATCGAGCGCAAACTCGAGTCGACGGTGGGGGACGCATTTGCCCGGATGTTCGGCGGATCGATCGTCCCGCAAGAGGTCGAAGCCCTGTTGCGACGGGAAGCGGCCGACGGCGTGCGCTCCCTGCCGGGAAATCGCCTTTTGGCCCCCAACGAATACATCATTACCCTCAGTGTGCACGACGCTGAGGAATTGGGCGCCGATCCACACCTCACGTCGAGCGAATTTGCTCGGTACTTGGCGGACTACATCCATGAACAGGGGTGGCAAACTTATGGTGATGTGGTCGTCCGGTTCGAGCAGTCATCGAGCCTGCATACTGGCCAGTTCCGCGCCCGCGGGGCTGTTAACCCCGACGTCGAGCCCCGCCCGACAGTCAACGATTCCGCCCAGCCACAATCGAACGATGCGTTTGGCGCAGAACCAGGAGTACCACCAATGACTGACAACTCGAGCTACCGCGGCGGTCAGGGGCAGGGGCGGCCCGACGAGTACTACGACGAGCGTTACGCCCGTCCGCAAGAAGACCCGCGCGGCGGTCCGCACGGCGGACCCGACCCACGTGGCGGATACCCGCCGGAGGCCGGGGGTTACCCGCCTCAGCCCGGGTACCCGCCGCCACGCCCGCAAGACCAGGGCGGCTACCCGGAACAGGGCGGCTACCCCGAGCAGGGCGGCTACCCCGACCAGCGCGGCTACCAAGACCAGCGCGGCTACCCCGACCAGCGCGGCTACCCCGAGCAGGGCGGTTACCCCGACCAACGCGGTTACCCCGAGCAGGGTGGCTACCCGCCGTCGTATGAGCAGCGTCCGCCCGCGCCCGGAGGTTACGGCGCCCAGGGCTACGACCAGGGTTACCGCCAGGGTGGCGGCTACGGCCAACCGCCGGGCGGTCAGCCCGGATACGGGGGCTACGGCGAATACGGCCGCGAGCCCGCACGCCAGGACGAGGGCGCCTATTCAGCGCCCGCGGCTCCGTCGGCACCCCCTGAGGCGCAGCGCCCGGGCTACCCCGACCAGGGCGGCGGCTACGACCAGGGCTACCAGCAGGGCGGCGCCGGGTACGGCCGGCCCGAGTATGGCCAGGGCGACTACACCCAATACGCCGACACGTCCTCCCCGGGCGGCTACCCGCCGCAGGGCGCCGGATACGCCGACCCGGCCGGTCGCGACTACGAGTACGGCCAAGCGGCGGCCCCCGACTACGGTCAGGCCCCATCCGACTACGGCCAGGCCCCATCCGACTACGGTCAGGCACCGCCCGAGTACGGCCAGCCGGCCGGCGGCGGTTACGGCGGTTACGGACAGAGCGGCTACGGGGCTGCCGGATCTTCGGTGATCCTGCAGCTCGACGATGGAAGCGGACGCACGTACCAGCTCCGCGACGGGTCCAACATCATCGGCCGCGGGCAGGACGCGCAGTTCCGGTTGCCCGACACCGGGGTGTCACGTCGCCATCTGGAGATCCGCTGGGATGGACAGGTTGCGCTGCTGGCGGACCTGAACTCGACGAACGGCACCACCGTCAACAACGCGCCCGTGCAGGAGTGGCAGTTGGCCGACGGCGATGTGATTCGCTTGGGCCATTCCGAGATAATCGTCCGCATCCACTGACCCTCTGGGCTCACAGCTGCCGTGCTTTACTCCGCACCGACCGCCGTCCAAGTATCGTGACCTTGCTGATGTGCTCGGCACCGGCGTGGGGTGGGCAGTGCCAGGACGGATGCCAGGACGGAAAGGACGCCAGATGCAGGGGTTAGTACTGCAACTGACGCGTGCCGGTTTTTTGATGCTGCTGTGGCTTTTCATCTGGTCGGTGTTGCGGATCCTGCGGACCGATATCTACGCACCGACCGGTGCCGTCATGGTGCGCCGCGGTCTGGCGTTGCGCGGGACGCTCTTACCGTCGCGGCGGCGCGGGCAGTCGGCACGCTATCTCGTAGTGACCGAGGGGGCGCTGACCGGCGCCCGCATAACTTTGAGTGGACAGCCGGTATTGATTGGACGCGCGGACGACTCGACCCTGGTGTTGACTGACGACTACGCCTCGACGCGCCACGCCAGGCTTTCCCAACGAGGATCGGAGTGGTACGTCGAGGACTTAGGATCGACCAACGGTACTTACCTTGACAGGGCGAAGGTGACGACTGCGGTACGAGTTCCCATGGGAACGCCGGTGCGAATCGGCAAGACGGCAATCGAGTTGCGCCCGTGACCCTAGTCTTGCGCTACGCCGCCCGCAGTGATCGCGGCCTGGTACGCGCCAATAACGAGGACTCCGTGTATGCCGGGGCACGCCTGTTGGCGCTGGCCGACGGCATGGGCGGCCACGCCGCCGGGGAAGTGGCATCCCAGTTGGTCATCGCCGCGCTGGCACATCTGGACGACGATGAGCCCGGCGGCGACCTGCTGGCCAAGCTGGATGCCGCGGTGCGCTCCGGCAACTCGGCTATCGCCGCCCAAGTCGAGATGGAACCCGAGCTCGAAGGCATGGGGACCACACTCACCGCGATCCTGTTTGCCGGTAACCGACTGGGGCTGGTGCACATCGGTGACTCCCGCGGCTACCTGCTGCGCGACGGTGAGCTGACCCAGATCACCAAGGACGACACGTTTGTCCAGACGCTGGTGGACGAGGGGCGGATCACCGCGGAGGAGGCGCACAGCCACCCGCAGCGTTCGCTGATCATGCGTGCGCTGACCGGTCATGAGGTCGAGCCGACGTTGACCATGCGAGAAGCTCGCGCCGGCGACCGCTATCTGCTGTGCTCGGACGGCCTGTCGGACCCGGTGAGCGACGAAACCATCCATGAAGCGCTGCAGATTCCCGACGTCGCCGAAAGCGCCTACCGTCTCATCGAGCTGGCCCTACGCGGGGGCGGTCCCGACAACGTCACGGTCGTGGTGGCCGACGTCGTCGACTACGAATACGGACAAACCCAGCCGATCCTGGCCGGCGCGGTCTCCGGTGATGACGACCAGCTGACCCTGCCCAACACCGCCGCAGGACGGGCTTCGGCGATAACCGCCCGCAAAGAGGCGGTCAAGCGGGTTCCGCCGCAAGTCGAGACCGTTCACCGGCCTCGCTGGTCATGGCGACGGATGGCGCTGGTCGCCACGCTGGTGGTGCTGCTGGTGGTGGCGGGCCTGTTCATCAGCCGCGCGGTGATCCGCAACAACTATTACGTCGCCGAATTCAACGGCACCGTATCGATCATGCGGGGCATTCAGGGGTCGTTTCTGGGCATGTCCCTGCACGAGCCGTATCTCATGGGCTGTCTGAACGCACGCAACGAGCTGTCCCAAATCAGCTATCAGCAATCCGGCGAGCATCTCGACTGCAATCTGATGAAGTTGGACGACCTACGCCCACCCGAACGCGCACAGGTGCAGGCCGGCCTTCCCGCCGGCTCGCTCGACAACGCGATCGGGCAGTTGCGCGAGTTGGCCGCCAACTCGCTGCTGCCGCCCTGCCCCGCGCCGCGCGCCACCTCGCCGCCGGAATCATCTGCCCCGAGCACCGCCAGCGAGACACCCGGACAGCCCAGCGTCACCTCCTCACCAGCGTCGACGACCACCCCGACTCCCTCGGCCAGCACCACGCCGACCACGACTTCCGGAAGTACGGCAGCTACCAGCACCCCGCCCACGGGTACCTCGCCGGCGGCCCCGACGTCACCCACTCCGACGTCGACGACGAGTTCGCCGAACGTGACCGCACTCCCGCCACCCCCACCGCAGCCGGGCATTGACTGCCGGGCGGTGGCATGACGACCCAGCTGCAGCCACCGGTAACGGTGACGCCCCCGTTGCCGACCCGACGAAACGCCGAACTGCTGCTGTTGTGCTTCGCCGCGGTGATCACCATCGCTGCGCTATTCATCGTGGAAGCCAATCAAGACCGGGCCATCCATTGGGACCTAGCCAGCTACGGGCTGGCCTTCCTCACCCTGTTCGGCTTCGCTCACCTGGCGATCAGACGCTTCGCGCCGTTCACCGATCCGCTGCTGCTGCCGGTGGTGGCGCTGCTCAACGGACTAGGCCTGGTGATGATCCACCGGCTCGACCTCGTCGACAAGCAGATCGGCCACCGCGCACATCCCAGCGCAAACCAGCAGATGCTGTGGACTCTGGTCGGGGTGGCGTCGTTTGCGCTGGTGGTGACGTTTCTCAAGGACCATCGCCAGCTGGCGCGCTATGGCTACACGTGTGGTCTGGCGGGTCTGGTGTTGCTGGCGATCCCCGCGGTACTGCCCGCGGCCTTGTCTGAGGAAAACGGCTCCAAGATCTGGATTCGGTTGCCCGGCTTCTCCATCCAGCCCGCCGAGTTCTCCAAGATTCTGCTGCTGATCTTCTTTTCGGCGGTGCTGGTGGCCAAGCGCGGACTGTTCACCAGCGCCGGCAAGCACCTGATGGGCATGACCCTGCCGCGCCCGCGCGACCTCGCGCCGCTGCTGGCGGCCTGGGTGGCCTCGGTCGGTGTGATGGTCTTCGAAAAGGACCTCGGCACCTCGCTGCTGTTGTACGCGTCATTCCTGGTGGTGCTTTACCTGGCCACGCAACGCTTCAGTTGGGTCATCATCGGGCTGACACTGTTCACCGCCGGAAGCGTGGTCGCCTACTTCGTTTTCCACCACGTCCGCGTCCGGGTGCAGAACTGGCTGGACCCGTTCGCCGATCCCGACGGCACCGGCTACCAAATGGTGCAAGCCCTGTTCAGCTTCGCAACCGGCGGCATCTTCGGTACCGGTCTGGGCAACGGACAGCCCGACACCGTGCCCGCGGCGTCGACCGACTTCATCATCGCCGCGTTCGGGGAAGAGCTCGGGCTGGTGGGGCTGGCCGCCATCTTGATGCTCTACACCATCGTCATCATCCGCGGACTGCGTACGGCGATCGCCACCCGCGACAGCTTCGGCAAGCTCTTGGCCGCCGGTCTGGCATCAACGCTGGCCATCCAGCTGTTCATCGTCGTCGGCGGCGTCACCAAGCTCATCCCGCTGACCGGGTTGACCACACCATGGATGTCCTACGGCGGGTCGTCGCTGCTAGCCAACTACGTGCTGCTGGCCATCCTGGCGCGAATCTCCCACGGTGCCCGACGACCGTTGCGCACCCGCCCTCGAAATACGTCGTCCATCGCGGCGGCCGGCACTGAGGTGATCGAGCGGGTATGAACGCCTCTCTGCGCCGAATCTCGGTGACCGTGATGGCGTTGATCGTGCTACTACTGCTCAACGCCACGATGACCCAGGTCTTCACCGCCGACGGGTTACGAGCCGATCCCCGCAACCAGCGGGTGCTCCTCGACGAGTACTCCCGCCAGCGCGGCCAGATCACCGCCGGCGGCCAGCTGCTGGCCTACTCGGTGGCCACCGACAGCCGGTTCCGTTTCCTGCGGGTTTATCCCAACCCGGAGGTGTACGCGCCGGTGACGGGCTTCTACTCGCTGCGCTATTCCAGCACCGGCCTGGAGCGCGCCGAGGATCCGCTCCTCAACGGATCCGACCAGCGCCTGTTCGGTCGCCGGCTGGCCGACTTCTTCACCGGCCGCGACCCCCGTGGCGGCAACGTCGACACCACGATCAACCCCCGCATCCAGCAGGCCGGGTGGGACGCCATGCAGCAGGGCTGCGGCGGGCCCTGCAAGGGCGCGGTCGTCGCGCTGGAACCGTCGACCGGCAAGATCTTGGCGCTGGTCTCTTCGCCGTCGTATGACCCCAACCTGCTGGCGTCGCACGATCCGGAGGCACAGGCCGAAGCCTGGAAGGATTTGCGCGACGATCCCAGCTCCCCGCTGACCAACCGGGCAATTTCGGAAACGTATCCGCCCGGCTCGACCTTCAAGGTGATCACCACCGCCGCCGCATTGCAGGCCGGGGCCACCGAGAACGACCAGCTGACCGCCGCCGCCAACATTCCGCTGCCCGACAGCACGGCGACCCTGGAGAACTACGGCGGTGCCCCGTGTGGCAGCGGGCAGACCGTGTCGCTTCGCGAGGCGTTCGCCAAGTCCTGCAACACCGCGTTTGTGCAGTTGGGCATCTCGACCGGCGCGGCGGCTCTGCGCAGCATGGCACATGCCTTCGGGCTGGACACCCCACCGAGCGCGATACCCCTGCAGGTGGCCGAATCCACGGTCGGACCCATCCCGGACGCCGCCGCACTGGGCATGTCGAGCATCGGACAAAAGGACGTCGCGCTCACACCGCTGCAAAACGCGCAGATTGCCGCGACCATCGCCAACGGCGGCGTCGTGATGCGGCCCTACCTGGTCGACAGCCTCAAAGGGCCCGACCTGGCCAATATCAGCACCACCACACCACATCAGCAGCGCCGCGCGGTGTCACCGCAGGTCGCCGCTAAGCTAACAGAGCTGATGGTCGGCGCCGAGCAAGTCGCACAGCAGAAAGGGGCCATCCCCGGCGTGCAGATCGCATCCAAGACGGGTACCGCAGAGCACGGCACCGATCCCCGTCATACCCCACCTCACGCGTGGTATATCGCGTTTGCCCCCGCACAGGCTCCCAAAGTTGCTGTCGCGGTGCTGGTGGAAAATGGGGCCGATCGCCTTTCTGCGACCGGCGGCGCGCTCGCGGCCCCGATCGGGCGGGCCGTGATCGAGGCCGCGCTTCAGGGGGAACCATGAGCCCAAGAGTTGGTATGACGCTGTCTGGCAGGTATCGCCTGCAGCGGCTCATCGCCACCGGTGGCATGGGCCAGGTCTGGGAGGCGGTCGACAGCCGGTTGGGCCGGCGCGTCGCGGTCAAGGTCCTCAAACAGGAATTCTCGTCGGACCCCGAGTTCATCGAGCGGTTCCGCGCCGAGGCACGCACCACCGCGATGCTCAACCATCCCGGCATCGCCGCCGTGCACGACTACGGCGAAAGCCAGATGAACGGTGAGGGCCGCACCGCCTACCTGGTGATGGAGCTGGTCAACGGCGAACCGCTGAACTCCGTGCTCAAACGCACCGGGCGGCTATCGCTGCGGCACGCGCTGGACATGCTCGAGCAGACCGGGCGTGCCCTGCAGGTGGCCCACGCGGCCGGCCTGGTGCACCGCGACGTCAAGCCGGGCAACATCCTGATCACCCCCACCGGGCAGGTCAAGATCACCGACTTCGGTATCGCCAAGGCCGTCGATGCGGCACCGGTGACCCAGACCGGCATGGTGATGGGCACCGCCCAGTACATCGCGCCCGAGCAGGCGCTCGGCCAGGATGCCAGCCCGTCCAGCGACGTCTACTCGTTGGGAGTGGTTGGCTACGAAGCGGTTTCGGGCAAACGACCGTTCACCGGCGACGGAGCTCTGACGGTGGCGATGAAGCACATCAAGGAGCCGCCGCCGCCGTTGCCGGCCGAACTCCCGCCGAATGTGCGCGAGCTGATCGAGATCACGCTGGTCAAGAACCCCGGCCTGCGGTACCGCAGTGGGGGACCCTTCGCCGACGCTGTCGCCGCCGTGCGCGCCGGCCGGCGCCCGCCCCGACCCAGCCAATCACCACCCGCCGGCCGGGCTGCCCCGGCAGCCATCCCATCGAGCGCACCGGCGCGAATCGCGCCCGCCCCCGCCACCCGGACGACCACGCCGCGCCGAACCCGGCCCGCGACGGGCGGACACCGGCCGCCACCGGCCCGGCGTACCTTCTCCTCGGGCCAGCGCGCGTTGCTGTGGGCCGCCGGGGTGTTGGGCGCACTGGCGATCATCATCGCGGTGCTCATCGTCATCAATTCGCGGGCCGACAGCCAGCAACAGCCACCGCCGCCGACCGTCACCCAGACCACAACGGCCCACCAAACGCCGACCGGTCAGGGGCCGCGCCTTAATTGGACGGAAGGTAAAGCAATAGGGAATCCTGGACTGCAAAGCAACCAGCCTGACCTGGTCGACGATGCGGGCCGAAATCGCCCGATAGGGAACCGGGGCAGCGCAACCAGCTGGAATGTCACGGTAACGCCGCAGCATCTTGCGGCGCTGGCCCGATTTGAGATGCAGCGATGACCACCCCTCAGCACCTGTCCGACCGCTACGAACTGGGCGACATCCTCGGTTTCGGAGGCATGTCGGAGGTACACCTCGCCCGCGACCTGCGGCTACACCGCGACGTCGCGGTCAAGGTGCTGCGCGCTGACCTGGCTCGCGATCCCAGCTTCTATCTGCGCTTCCGGCGGGAGGCGCAAAACGCCGCCGCGCTCAATCACCCGGCGATTGTCGCGGTGTACGACACCGGCGAAGCCGAGACGCCGTCCGGACCGTTGCCCTACATCGTCATGGAGTACGTCAACGGGGTCACCCTGCGTGACATCGTGCACACCGACGGCCCGATGGCCCCCACGCGCGCCATCGAAATCATCGCGGACGCGTGCCAGGCACTGAACTTCAGCCATCAAAACGGCATCATTCACCGCGATGTCAAGCCGGCAAACATCATGATCAGCACCACCAATGCGGTCAAGGTGATGGACTTCGGCATCGCGCGCGCGATCGCCGACAGCGGCAACAGCGTCACCCAGACCGCGGCGGTCATCGGCACCGCGCAGTACCTGTCGCCCGAGCAGGCCCGCGGCGATTCGGTCGACGCACGATCCGACGTCTACTCGTTGGGATGCGTGCTCTACGAGATCCTGACCGGCGAGCCACCGTTCACCGGCGATTCCCCGGTCGCGGTCGCCTACCAGCATGTTCGGGAAGACCCCATCCCGCCGTCGGAACGCCACGAAGGGATCTCCGCCGAGCTGGACGCGGTGGTGCTCAAGGCCCTGGCCAAGAACCCGGACAACCGCTACCAGACCGCCGCGGAGATGCGCGCCGACCTGGTGCGGGTGCACAACGGCGAAGCGCCCGAGGCACCCAAAGTGCTGACCGGCGCCGAGCGGCGCTCCCTGACGGCGTCCTCGCCGTCCAGCCCGGCCGCCCCGCGCACCGACCCGCTGCCTCGCCAGACACTCGACGACACCGACCGGGACCGCAGCACGCCCTCGGTCGGCCGCTGGGTGGCCGTGGTGGCCGTGCTGGCCGTACTGACGATCGTCGTCACCATCGCCATCAACACGTTCGGCGGCAACACCCGCAACGTGCAAGTTCCCAATGTGCGGGGCCAAGCATCGGCGGATGCCATCGCTGCGCTGCAAAACCGTGGCTTCAAGACCCGCACCCTGCTCAAGCCGGACTCGACGATCCCACCCGACCACGTCATCGGTACCGACCCGGCCGCCAACGCCTCGGTGTCGGCCGGCGACCAGATCACCATCAACGTCTCCACCGGTCCCGAGCAGCGCGAGCTCCCCGACGTCTCCTCGATGACCTACGCCGAGGCCGTCAAGAAGCTGACCGCGGCGGGATTCGGCAGGTTCAAAGAGGCCAAGTCGCCCTCGACCCCCGAACTGATGGGCAAGGTCATCGGAACCAACCCGCCGGCCAACCAGACGTCGGCGATCACCAACGTCATCACGATCATCGTCGGCTCTGGCCCCGCGACCAAGCAGATTCCCGACGTCGCGGGCCAAAGTGTTGAGGAAGCCGAACAGAACCTCAACGTTTACGGGTTCACCAAGTTCAGTCAGGCATCGGTGGATAGCCCCAAGCCTGCCGGCAGCGTCATCGCCACCAATCCGCCGGCGGGCACCACGGTGCCGATCGATTCGGTGATCGAGCTACAGGTGTCCAAGGGCAATCAGTTCGTCATGCCCGACCTGTCCGGCATGTTCTGGACCGACGCCGAGCCGCGGTTGCGCGCGCTGGGCTGGACGGGATCACTGGACAAGGGGCCCGACGTGGACGCCGGCGGTTCCCAGCACAACCGGGTCGTGTATCAGAATCCGCCCGCCGGTGCCGGGGTGAACCGCGACGGCATTGTCACGCTGAAGTTCGGTCAGTAGTTCCGGCCTCCACCGGCAGGTGCGGTCGGATCGCGCTGGCGACCTCGTTTTCCAAACGTCGCACCAGTGTGTCGTCGCGCGCCCATCCGCAGTAGGCCAGCCAGTTGGCCAGCATCCGGTGCCCGCCCTCGGTCAGGATCGACTCGGGGTGGAACTGGACACCGTGAATCGGCAGCTCGGTGTGGCGAACTCCCATGATCACTCCGCTGCGGGTGTGCGCCGTGGCTTCCAGCTCGGCCGGCAGCGAGTCCGGCAGGATGGTCAGCGAGTGATAGCGGGTTGCCGTGAACGGGTCCGGAAGTCCTTGTAGTACGCCGACATTTGTGTGATAGACGCTGCTGGTCTTACCGTGCAGCAGCTCGGGCGCCCGATCGACGGTGGCGCCAAAGGCAACCCCGATGGCCTGGTGGCCCAGGCATACCCCCAACAGTGGCGTGCGCGCCGCCGCACACGCCCGGACCAAACTCACCGATGCGCCGGCTCGTTCCGGAGTGCCCGGGCCCGGGCTGAGCAGCACCCCATCGAATTGCGCCGCGATGGCGGCCTCGTCGGAGAGCCGCGGGTCGTCGTTTCGCCACACCTCGGCCCGCACACCCAACTGGCCCAGGTACTGGACCAGGTTGAACACGAAGCTGTCGTAGTTGTCGACGACCAGGATGGGCATCGTGACAGGTTACCGTCCGGCCCGAGTTCTGGTCGGCTCAGTAGCCCACCGGACCGAGCGGCTGCGCGTAGTGCATCCGGACCGGTTCGGAGTACCCGGCGACATTCACATCGGATTTGGCTTCCTCGCGGTAGCCCAAACCGAACCGCACCACATACTGCTTGTACAGGACCACCAGTGGCGCTGCCTCCAGCGCCGCTTGCATCGCGGCCGCATCACCGATCGCGGTAATGATGTAGGGCGGGCTGTAGGTGCGACCGTTGAGCAACAGGGTGTTGCCGACGCAGCGAACCACCGAGTTGGCGATGATGCGCTGGTCCTGCATCTGAATCGCCTCAGCGCCGGCACTCCACATCGCGTTGAGAACGGCGTCGATGTCTTGTTGGTGCACCACCAGGTCATCGGGGGAGGCGTCGCGCGGGAAGCGGCCGTTGGCGTCGCGCTGCGCGTCGTTGAGCGTGACCACCAGGCCCGGGCCGTGTGCCGGATCCATATCCGCCTCGCTGGCCAACTCGCGGGCTCGGCGCAGCATCGCCGTCAGGGCGGCATCAGAGGACCGCAGGTGGTTCGCGTCGATCCGCGCGGTGAGGGCATCGCGCTCAGCGCTGAGGCGGTTGACCGATGACTGCGACTGACGGACCAGGTCCACCAGTCGTGGTGCATCGCTGCGGCGGATTTCCGCGCCGCCGGAGACCCCGTGAGTGGCGGCCAGCAGCAGACCTGCCAGTAGGCACACCAGCGGAACGCCGAAGCGCCACGGCGAGCGGCGCTCATCGGTCATGCCGCCTCCATTTCCTGGTCACAGGGCCGGTTGGGTTAGTCTCGTGGCAAAGCTATGCCTAATGCTGCAACCGTAATCGTTGCAGTCCTGTCCCGCTCATTGTGTTGTTGAGGTATTTCGAGGTACCAATGCCCAAGTCGAAGGTCCGTAAGAAGAACGACTTCACCGTCAAGCCGGTGAGCCGCACCCCAGTGAAGGTGAAGGTCGGCCCTTCCAGCGTCTGGTTCGTCGCGTTGTTCATCGGTTTGATGCTCATCGGCCTGGTCTGGTTGATGGTGTTCCAGTTGGCTGCCGTCGGTAGTCAAGCTCCCGCGGCGCTCAATTGGATGGCTCAGCTGGGTCCGTGGAACTACGCGATCGCGTTCGCTTTCATGATCACCGGATTGTTGCTCACGATGCGCTGGCACTGACCCATACCACACCCGTAATGAATTCATTACTGGGTAGGTGGGTCACCGCGCCAGCAACTCTTTTGTAGTTCAATCACACGCGTGTGATTTATCCCCACTGTTGATAGCGTCTGTGGATAACCGTATCCCCCGTGGTCGGAGGGCTGAAGTAGCGCATGCAGCAAACACAATGGTCGCCGCGGACGGCGGGAATCGCTGGTTGTGCGCTCGCTGGCGTTTTGATGGCTACCGCCGCTGTGACTGTCGTCACAGACCCGCCTGGGCGCATTCTGGCAGGCGTTGCCGCACTGGGTCTGATCTTGTTTGCGGGCGGATCGTGGCGCGCGCGGCCAAAGCTGGCAATCACGCGTGAGGGCCTAGCGATCCGCGGCTGGCTGCGGACTCAGCTGCTGCGCCCCGCCAGCATCAAGATCATCCGGATCAACGAATTCCGTCGCCATGCGCGCACGGTCCGTTTGCTCGAGATCGAGGCGGACAACGACGCCATGTTCGTCTTGTCGCGGTGGGATCTCGGTACCGATCCGCTCGACGTACTCGACGCGCTTACCGCGGCCGGCTATGCCGGCCGCGGTAAACGTTGAGCTGAAGGTGTCAGGAAATAGTGATCGACTCGATCACGACCGGTTCGGTGGGCCGGTCGCTGCCGTCGGTGGAGGTCGTCGCGATCGCCTCCACCACACCCTGTGAGTCCGGGTCGCTCACCTCGCCGAAGATCGTGTGGCGCCGATTCAGGTGCGGCGTCGGGCCGACGGTGATGAAGAACTGCGAGCCGTTGGTGCCCGGCCCGGCGTTGGCCATCGCCAGCAGGTAGGGCTTGTCGAATTGCAGCTCCGGGTGGAACTCGTCAGCGAACTTGTAGCCCGGTCCGCCGCGGCCGGTGCCGGTGGGGTCGCCGCCCTGGATCATGAAGCCCCGGATCACCCGGTGAAAGACAGCGCCATCGTAGAACGGGCCAGAGGTGCTACCGGATGCGTTCTGGGTCGAATATTCCTTGGTGCCCTGCGCAAGGCCGACAAAGTTGGCAACGGTCTTGGGAGCGTGGTTCCCGAAGAGGGCGACCTTGATATCCCCGCGGTTGGTGTGCAGCGTGGCGGTTGCAGTCTGAATTGGGCTGTTAGTCACGGAATCACAGTCTGCCATTACAGACGGGCCCGGCCGCAGCCGGTGTCATTCCGACTCGTCGGAAGCCGTGTGCGGGCAATGGGCCCGCGAACGCCCTAATGGTGGCAGTCTGTGGAGGGACCGGAGTAGCTCTGGGCCAGGGCCTGGCAAGACGGTTTGGCACGACAGTAGAGAGGCGGCAGATGAGCGAGCAGGCGGAAGCACGGTTGACGCCACGGGAGCGACTGACCCGCGGGCTGACCTACACGGCGGTGGGGCCGGTGGATGTGACCCGAGGTGTTGTGGGACTCGGGGTGCACTCTGCGCAGTCGACCGCGTCGGAGCTTCGCCGCCGGTACCGTCAGGGCCGCTTGGCCCGCGAGGTTGCCGCCGCTCAGGAAGCGATTGCCCAGGAGCTGGCCGCCGCTCAAGAAGTGGTCGCCAATCTGCCCCAGGTGATTCAGGAGGCCCGGCGCAAGCAGGGCCGCAGTAAGCGTCCCTGGGTGATTGCCGGGGCGGTCACCGTGGTTGTCGTGGCCGGCGGTGCGGTGGCATTCACCGTGGTGCGCCGTTCGTCGCAGCCCGAGCCGTCCCCGCGCCCACCCAGCGTTGACGTCCAGCCGCGTCCCTAGGACTCGCTTAGCGTGCCCACGGACTCGGGCAACTAGGCCGGCCATCACGAAGGCTTGACCCTCACGCGACGTGAGGCACCAACCTGATCGACGTGACGCAGGAGACGCCGGTGGACGGACTCACCGTGGGCCAGGTCGCGGAGCGATTTGGCATCACGGTGCGCACGCTTCACCACTATGACGAAATCGGGTTGTTGATCCCGAGTCGACGTGCGGCCTCGGGTTACCGGGTTTATACGTCGGCGGACCTGACGCGCCTGTCCCAGGTCATCGTCTATCGCCGACTCGAGCTGCCGCTCGACCGGATCGCGCGGCTGCTCGACGAGGGCAATGCGGTCAGCCACCTGGTTCGTCAGCGCGAACGCGTCATGGCGCGACTCGATGAGATGAAGGACCTCGTCGAGGCAATCGACCAGGCATTGGAGAAAGCCATGACCAACACCCCCATGACCGACGACGACATGCGCGAACTCTTCGGTGACGGCTTCGACGACTACCGGGCCGAGACCGAGCAGAAGTGGGGCGAGACCGCGCAGTGGAAGGAGTCCCAACGCCGCACCAAGTCCTACGGCAAGGACGAGTGGGTTCGGATCAAGGCCGAGGGCCAAGCCGTTGAAAAGGCCTTGTCCGACGCCTTCCGCGCTGGGCTGCCGGCCGACTCCGAGGAGGCGATGAACGCGGCGGAGCAACACCGCCGCCACGTGAATCGCTGGTTCTACGACTGCCCGCCGGCCTTTCACCGCAACCTGGGCGACATGTACGTGAGCGACCCCAGGTACATCGCGACCTACGACGAATCATTCGGGCTGCCGGGGCTCGCGGCCTACTGTCGTGAGGCGATTCACGCCAACGCGAACCGGACCGGCGGCTGACGTGACCGGCCCGTCCTGGGTCCGGTGCTAGCCGCTGCGCGGGGTGCGAGTCCACGCTCCGACCTCGGAGCGTCCGATAACCGTCGCGCCCAGGTCGCTGGCCTCCTCGAGCAGCCGCTGCGTCAGCGTTTCAATTCCGACCTCGGTCGCGGTCGCCACACCCTGGGCCTGGCTGGTTGGCAGCAGCGTCTCAACCAGATCGGCAAGGGCTTGTAGCCACACCGCGGCCGCACGCCCCGCCCCGATGAAGGTCCGCATGGTCAACGTCGGTGCCGGTAGCCCGGCACCGATGAAGGCGTCGTGTAGGCGGTCGGCCATGTTCCAGGAGGTGTGGGTGCGGTCCAACGCCTCGCGGATCCAATGACAGCAGCGGTCGTGGGTGGGCGCCGGCGGCGACGAGCGGACGGCACTCCAGTCCGGCTCGTGAAACGCCACGATCCCGCCAGGCACCAGATGTTGAGACAGTCGGTGCAGCATGGCGGCGGGATCGGCCTGGAAGGTCAGGACGTAGCGGCCCACAATCGCATCGAATGGCCGCTCGAAGCTCAAGTCGGCGGGGTCACCCAGCCGGAAGCTAACGGTTTCGGATAGCCCCCGCGCCGCCGCGGTCGCCGATGCCGCGCTCACCGCGCCGGCCGCCCGGTCCGTTCCGACCACCTCGCCGCCGGGCATCGTCAGCTCCGAGGCGAGAAACGCGACGTCTCCGGGACCGCTGCCCACATCGAGCACCCGCATCCCGGGCTCGAGGCCCGCGGTGGCCAGGTACTCGCGCGTGGTCGCGTCCAGCAGCATGGCCTGGCGGCCCAGGCGGCCCAACTCGTAGTCCGAATGGCCCAGTACATAGTCGGGTCGGTTCACATCCACCACGATTGATCCTTGATTCGGTGATCGGGAGCAAATCCGCAACATCGCAATGCGCGCATGGTCAGTGTGACGAGTTCGGCGCGCAACGACCCTCATGTCGGGGGAGTGGGCGACCAGCCGAGGTCAGACAGATGATTTGTGGAGCCTAGGGGAATCGAACCCCTGACACCCGCCTTGCAAAGGCGGTGCTCTACCAACTGAGCTAAGGCCCCTCGTCGTGACCGGGTGGGTAACCGGGTACGAATCCAGAATCCGGATCCGGCGCCACGTGCCAGACCTCGACGCCGCGCCGTGCCCGCACCGATGCTGCTACCACAGCAGTCGCTACCAGCAGCAACACGAGCCGCACGCTATGTCTTGATGGGCACATGGTCGTGGGCCTAGGAGGACTCGAACCTCCGACCTCTTCGTTATCAGCGAAGCGCTCTAACCGCCTGAGCTATAGGCCCGTATTGCGCATACGGCCGAGCGACGAGATTACCGCAATGGGTGCCCGACTCCCAAAACCGCTAGTCGCGATCGGCCAGGGTGACCTCGATACCGCCGATCAGATCGGTCGCCAGGTTGTAGATAAATGCCGCGATGGTGGCCATCGCTGTCATCAAAACGATGTTCACCAAGCCGATCAGCACGGCACCGCCGAAGATGGTTCCGCTGGAGACCAGCTCCGCGCTACTGCCGCTGGTGTTGTTCAGCAGGTCGCCGACGTTGCTGTTGAGCTTGGCCCACACGCCCATCCCGCCCAGAACCAGGTACAGGAAGGCCACCGCGATCATCCAGATGAAGAACAGCGCCACCGAGAGCAGCGCCGACACCTTCAGCGTGCTCCACGGATCAATCCGTCGGATCTGCATGCTGGCCCGTACCGGGCCACGCGCCGCCCGCCGAGACGACACCTGGAAGCGCGATTCCCGCGACTCCCGAGCTTCGGCGGCCGCCGACCGTGCCGCACCGGCCACCGGATGGGCCCCAGAATTGTCCGCCCCGCGATCGGGTGCGGGCTTGCGCTGCACGGGTCGGGGAGCCGGTCCGGACAGATCGGGCAGTTCGCTGGCGTAGGCCTCCGCGGGGAGGCTCTCGCCACGCACCGGTGGGGCGTCGGCCTCCGGCGGCGGGGCCTTGACCGGAGCCGGCGCGCCGGCCGGCGCCGACGTACCGGAGATGAAGCGGCTCAGCCGGGCGTCGGCGGCCGACGTCGGACCGGGCACCCGCCCCTCACCGGACTGTTCGGGTGGGCGTGGCCCCGGGTTTCCCGGTCGCGCCGCACCCCGCTGCCAGGGCGGTGAATCCGCTGGATCGGGTAGCCGGCCTGGCCCCGTCCCCGCCCGGTGTACGCCGGAACGGTCGACCGCGGCATCCCCATTGAAGTTGTCGCCCATATTGGGGGCGCCTGGATCGTTCGGTGAGGTCACCCGGACTCCTAACGTATGTACCCAGGTCGCTGAGTCTAATGGCCCCACGCTTTGCCCCAGGGCGGGTGTACCCCGCCCCGGCCCTAGTTGCTGGACTCGTCGGTGTCGGTTGCTTCCGCGACAGCTTCGTCGGCGTTCTCTTCAGCGTTGCGGGCGATGGCCAACAGCGTGTCACCCTCGCCGAGGTTCATCAACCGAACGCCCTTGGTCTGCCGTCCCGCCTTGCGGACCTGGCGAGCCGCGGTACGGATGACGCCGCCACCGGAGGTGATCGCGTAGAGCTCACTGTCGTCATCGACGATCAGCGCGCCGACCAGCCGGCCGCGCCGGCGGTCGTACATGATGGTCAGCACGCCCTTGCCGCCGCGGCCCTGGACCGGATACTCCTCGATCCCGGTGCGTTTGGCGTAGCCGCCCGCCGTGGCCACCAGCAAATAGGTGCCCTCTCGGACCACATTCAGCGACAGCAGCCGGTCATCGGCGTTGAACCGCATGCCCTGCACGCCGGAGGTGGCCCGGCCCATCGGCCGCAGCGCCTCGTCGGTCGCCGAGAACCGGATCGACTGACCGTTCGCCGAGACCAGCAACAGGTCTTCCTCGGACGAGCACAGCACGGCGCCAACGAGTTCGTCTTCACCCCGCAGGTTGATCGCCACGATCCCCCCGGAGCGGTTGGAATCGAAGTCGGTCAACTTGGATTTCTTCACCAACCCGTTCTGGGTGGCCAGCACCAGGTAGGGCGCATCCTCATAGCTCTTGATCTGGATGACCTGAGCGATGCGTTCCTCGGGCTGGAATGCCAACAGGTTCGCCACGTGCTGCCCACGCGCGGTGCGTAACGCCTCGGGCAGTTCGTAGGCCTTGGCCCGATAGACCCGGCCCTGGGTGGTGAAGAACAAGATCCAGTCATGCGTTGAGCACACGAAGAAGTGCCGGACGATGTCGTCTTGCTTGAGACCGGCACCCTGCACGCCCTTGCCGCCGCGCTTCTGGCTGCGGTACAGGTCGGTCTTGGTCCGCTTGGCGTAACCGGTTTCGGTGATCGTGACGACGACGTCCTCGCGGGCGATCAAGTCCTCATCGCTCACTTCGCCGTCGGCGGCGATGATCCGGGTACGACGGTCGTCGCCGTGCTTGTCGACGATCTCGGCGAGTTCGTCCCGCACGATGGCGCGCTGGCGTTCCGGTTTGGCCAGGATGTCTTCCAGATCGGCGATCTCGGCCTCGATCTTGGCCAGGTCGTCGACGATGCGCTGACGTTCCAGGGCGGCCAGCCGCCGCAGCTGCATGTCCAGGATGGCCTGGGCCTGGATCTCGTCGATGTCGAGCAGTTCGATCAGCCCGGCGCGGGCGATGTCGACCGTCTGCGAGGCCCGGATCAGTGCGATCACCTCGTCGAGCGCGTCGAGCGCCTTGACCAGACCGCGCAGAATGTGGGCCCGCTCATTGGCTTTTCGCAGCCGGTAGGTGGTGCGGCGGATGATCACGTCGAGTTGGTGTTCGACGTAGTAGCGGATCATCTGGTCCAGACGCAGGGTGCGCGGTACGCCATCGACGATGGACAGCATGTTGGCGCCGAAGCTGGTCTGCAGCTGGGTGTGCTTGTAGAGGTTGTTGAGGACTACCTTGGCCACGGCGTCGCGTTTGATCTCGACGACGATCCGCAGGCCCACCCGGTCGCTGGACTGGTCCTCGATATTGGAGATGCCCGCCAGTTTGCCGTCGCGAACCTGCTCGGCGATCGAGGTGATGAAGTTGTCGTGGTTGACCTGATACGGCAGCTCGGTGATGACCAGTGATGTCCGGCCGCGCGAATCTTCCTCTATCTCGACGACTCCGCGCATCCGGATGGAACCGCGACCGGTCTTGTAGGCATCGGAGATGCCTTGGGTACCGACGATCAGACCCGAGGTGGGGAAGTCAGGTCCCTTGACGCGTTCGGTGACCGCGGCCAGCGTCGCCTCTTCGTCGGCGTCGTGGTTTTCCAGGCACCAGAACACCGCTTCGGCGAGTTCACGCAAGTTGTGCGGCGGGATGTTGGTGGCCATGCCGACCGCGATGCCGCCGGACCCGTTGGCCAACAGGTTGGGGAACCGGCTGGGCAACACCGTCGGTTCCTGCACCCGACCGTCGTAGTTCGGGATGAAATCGACTGTCTCCTCGTCGATTTCACGCAACATCTCCATCGCCAACGGGGTCAGGCGAGCCTCGGTGTACCGCATCGCCGCCGGCGGGTCATTACCCGGCGACCCGAAGTTGCCCTGACCGTCGACCAGCGGGTACCGCAGCGACCACGGCTGCGCCATCCGCACCAAGGTGTCATAGATCGACGCGTCACCGTGCGGGTGGTAGTTACCCATCGTTTCGGCGACCGAGCGCGCCGACTTGGCGTGACTGCGGTCTGGCCGGAACCCGGAGTCATACATCGCATAGAGCACACGGCGGTGTACCGGCTTGAGCCCGTCGCGGACTTCGGGCAGGGCCCGGCCGACGATGACGCTCATCGCGTAGTCGATGTAGCTGCGCTGCATCTCCTGCTGAATGTCGACCGGTTCTATCCGGTCACTAGCTTCACCACCAGGCGGCAGCGTCGTGTCTGTCATCTATTCCTCGTTTGCTCAGTCAAAACGCGGACTCGGGGTCTAAACGTCCAGGAACCGAACGTCTTTGGCATTACGGGTGATAAAGCTGCGGCGTGCATCGACGTCTTCGCCCATCAGAATGGAGAACAATTCGTCGGCGGCCGCCGCATCGTCGAGGGTCACCTGGCGCAGCACCCGAACCGATGGGTCCATCGTGGTTTCCCACAGCTCCTTGGCGTCCATCTCGCCCAGACCTTTGTAACGCTGAATGCCGTCTTCCTTGTTGATCTTCTTGCCGGCTTTGAGCCCAGCCTCGAGGAGGCCGTCGCGCTCCCGATCGGAGTAGGCGAACTCGGGTTCGGTGCGCTGCCACTTCAACTTGTACAGCGGCGGCTGTGCCAGGAACACGTGGCCGTTCTCGATCAGCGGACGCATGAAGCGGAACAACAGGGTCAACAACAATGTGGAGATGTGTTGGCCGTCGACGTCGGCGTCGGCCATCAAGACGATCTTGTGATAGCGCAGCTTCGAGAGGTCGAATTCGTCGTGAATACCGGTACCCAACGCGGTGATGATCGCCTGGACTTCAGTGTTTTTCAGGACTCGGTCGATGCGTGCCTTTTCGACATTGATGATCTTGCCGCGCAGCGGCAGGATCGCCTGGAACATCGAATCGCGGCCACTCTTTGCCGAGCCGCCGGCCGAGTCACCCTCCACCACATACAGTTCCGACTTACGCGGATCTGTCGAGCGGCAGTCGGCCAACTTGCCGGGCAGCCCACCGAGATCGGTTGCGCTCTTGCGACGCACCAACTCTCGCGCCTTGCGCGCGGCGAGACGTGCCTGCGCCGAGGATACCGCCTTGTTCACAATGGTTTTGGCTTCCGAAGGATTGGCCTCGAACCAGTGGGTGAGCTGCTCGTTACAAACCTTCTGGACAAACGACTTGACCTCGGTGTTGCCCAGCTTGGTCTTCGTCTGACCCTCGAACTGCGGCTCTGCCACCCGCACCGAGATGACCGCGGCCAACCCCTCGCGGATGTCGTCACCGGTGAGGTTGGGGTCCTTGTCCTTGAGCAGCTTCTTGTCTTTGGCGTACTTGTTCACCACCGAGGTCAACGCACTGCGGAAGCCCTCTTCGTGCGTTCCACCCTCATGGGTGTTGATGGTGTTGGCGAAGGTGTGCACCGACTCCGAGTAGCCGCCGTTCCACTGCATCGCGATTTCGACTTCGTGGCCGGAGCCCTTGCCCTCGAAGTCGACGATGCTCTGCTGAATCGGACTCTTGGTGCGGTTGATGTGCTTGACGAAATCGACCAAACCGCCGGGATAGTGGAAGGTGCGGCTCTTGACCTTGTGCGGCGCGGTCGATTCGGCGGCCTTCTCCTGGGCGGACTTTGGTGCTTCGGCGGTATCACTGACGACGTCGTCGACGACCTCGTCCGGGGTGACCCGCTCGTCGGTGAGGTTGATGGTCAGGCCCTTGTTGAGGAACGCCATCTCCTGCAGGCGCCGCGCCACCGTCTCGAAGTCGTATTCGGTGGTCTCAAAGATGTCCGAGTCGGCCCAGAACCGGATGGTGGTTCCGGTCTTCTTGGTTGCCTCGCCCTGTTTGAGGGTGCCCGGCTGGGCGCGGTCGTAGAACTGCGACCACTCGTATCCGTCGCGCTTGATGTCGACTTCCAGTCGGGTGGACAGCGCGTTGACCACCGACACACCCACGCCGTGCAGACCACCACTGACGTTGTAACCACTGTTCTCGCCGCCGAACTTGCCGCCGGCGTGCAGTTGGGTCATGACAACGTCGACGGTCGGGGCGCCGGTGGCGTGCATCGCGACCGGAATGCCTCGGCCGTTGTCAGCGACCTCGACACTGCCGTCATCGAGCAGCCGCACGTTCACCTGGGTGGCGTAGCCGGCCATCGCCTCGTCCACCGAGTTGTCGACGACCTCCCACACCAGGTGGTGCAGACCGCGCTCACCGGTGGACCCGATGTACATACCGGGGCGTTTACGGACGGCCTCGAGGCCTTCGAGAACGGTGATCGCCGAAGCGCCGTATTCGTCTTGTGCCTTCTTCTTCTGGGCAGCCACGGTCCGAATGTTCTCCTCGGGGTTGGATGCGCGCGGTCCAGTCACCGCAGCAGTCGCTCCTCCACTCTACCGTGAGTGGTTGTCCGCACCGATTCTCTGGGCGCGTTTCTACCTATCTAACTGCGCCGTGCGCTCGATATCTTGCTTCCCGATGCGTCCCGACGTTGGAGATGCGGGTCCATCTCGTCCTAGCCGATCTGAGACCTCCATGGCCGTGGACTCGATTCAAGGGGTCGCATTTGTCCGCGTGGGTCCTAGCCGTAGGTGTCGCGAGGCCCTCTACCAGCGATGTGCCGGGGCCCTTTGCGCCACGACGGACTGGCCGGGCCGGTGATCTTGAGCGAGGTCACCACGCCGTTGCCCACCGCTGCGGCGATCTTGGCCAACAGTTGTGATTGCATGATCCGCAACTGTGTCGCCCACGCCGTCGATTCGGCAGTCACACTCAACACACCCTCATTCAGCGCCGTGGGCGTTGCATGATCGGCGATCTGCGACCCGACCACCTGACTCCACTGACCCAGCACGGTGCCTTCCGCCACGTGACCGGACCACCCGCGCTTTTTCGCCAAGTCGCGCGTCAGCTTGCCCAGCGGTTGCGGATCCCTGGTGTCCGGCCCTGGCCCTGACCACCGACGGCGTCGCCCCGCCACACGTCGCGGCGCGGGCCCCGCGGCGAAACCTCGCCCCGGGTCTTGGCCACGGGCGCGAGCTGCCGCCCGCGCTTCTTCCAAAGTACGCCGCACCAAGTCCATGCCGGGCAATTCGTCACGTGCTGCGCCGTCACCGGGCCCGGGCTGTTCGCCGTCATCGCTCACGATTGCACCACCGACACCCGTCCGTCCGCACTGTCACGCAGATCGATATGCACCTTGCGAGCATCCCAGCCCGAAGGGATGTCTTCGAGCACCGCCGCGGTTACCAAGACTTGTTCGGCCGACTCGGCGACCCTTGCCAAAGCCATGCGGCGGGCGGCATCGAGCTCAGCGAACACGTCGTCGAGCAACAAGACCGGTTCGCTACCGTCGGCGCGCAGCAGCGCGAAGGCCGCCAACCGCAGCGCCACCGCCATCGACCACGACTCCCCATGGCTGGCAAAGCCTTTTGCCGGCTGGTCGCCGAGATGCAATTCCAAGTCGTCACGGTGCGGACCCACCAGACACACACCCCGCTCCAACTCGGCATCACGGCGCGCGGCCAACGCCGCCAACAACCCTTCTTCCAGGGTGACACGATCCGGCGCGGCGTCGTCGGCAGCCACGAATGCATCCATGCTGGCTCGATACGCGATCGCCGCTGACCGCGACTCCGGCGCCAGCAGCTGATATGCCTTTTCCACTTCCGGTGCCAGTAGACGCACCAAATCAATGCGGGCCGCCATCAGTTCCGCACCATGTTGAGCCAGCCGGCTGTCCCATACATCTAAGGTGTCCAACGCGCCGCGGTCTCCCCGAAACCGTGCTCCTGAAACGGATTTCAGCAATGCGGTGCGCTGCCGCAGCACCTTGTCATAGTCGGCCCGCACGCCGGCGATGGTCGGTCGGCGCAACGTCGCCAAGTCATCGAGGTAGCGGCGACGATCCGCTGGGTCCCCACGCACCAAGGCCAGATCTTCGGGGGCAAACAACACCGCCCGCAAAACACCGATCACCTCGCGCGTGCTGCGCACCGGTGATCGATTCAACCGCGCCTTGTTAGCACGGCCGGCGGCGATCTCCAGGTCCACCGCACATTCTCGACCGTCATTGACCACGATCGTCGAGATCACCGCTCGGTCGGCACCCGCGCGGATCAACGGCGCGTCGGTACCGACCCGGTGCGACCCCAATGTGGCCGAATACCACAGCGCCTCAATGATATTGGTCTTGCCAAATCCGTTCGGACCGACGAACACCGTTCGTCCGGGCCCCAGTTCAAGATCCGCGTGCGCCCACGAACGGAAATCACGCAATCCCAAATGCCGGACGTACACCTATTTCGGCACCATGGTGGTCAGCCCGGCAACCGAACCGGCATCAACAGATAGACGTAGTCGGTCGGCACCGCCGCGAAGGGACCTTGATCCCCGGGACCGCTGACAATCCGGTCCTCAGCGGACGCCGGCCGCAACAGCGCCGGCTTGCCCGGCGTGGTGAAACCGAACGACACCCGCTCGGAATGCAACGAGGCCAACCCGTCGATCAGATATGTCGGGTTGAACGCGATGGTCAAGGGTTGACCCGCGAACTCAACGGCAATGTCTTCTTCGGCCCGTCCGACGTCATCGGCTCCGGCCGAAAGCCGCAACATTCCATCGGCGAACTCCATGCGCACCTGGGCGCCGCGGTCGGCCACCAAGGCGACCAGCTTGATCGCCTCGGTCAGCTCAGCCACATCGGCGCTGGCCACCGCGGTGTGTTCGGCCGGCAACAGCTGACGGAACTTGGGAAACTCCGCATCAAGGAGCCGCGTGGTGCTGCGCTTGCCGTCACCGCTGATACCCAGCAGGCCGTCCTTGCCAACCCCCATACCGGCGCCCAACGACAACCGGACTTCCGAACCATCGGTGTTGGCTTTGGCCGCCTCGCCCAGGGTCTTGGCCGGCACCAACACCGCCGCCTCGATGTCGGGGGACAACGCATTCCAGGTCAACTCGCGAACTGCCAGGCGGAACCGGTCGGTAGCCGCCAAAACCACTTTCTCGCCTGAGATCTCGACACGAATACCGGTCAACATGGGCAAGGTGTCATCACGACCTGCGGCGATGGCGACCTGACCGATCGCCTCGGAGAACAGCTCGGCGGGCAGCGTGCCGGTGTCCTCGGGCAGTGTGGGCAGCGTCGGGTAATCCTCAACCGCCATCGTCGGAAG
Source organism: Mycobacterium marinum (assembly GCF_003391395.1). NCBI lineage: Bacteria > Bacillati > Actinomycetota > Actinomycetes > Mycobacteriales > Mycobacteriaceae > Mycobacterium > Mycobacterium marinum. Next base: position 2,448 of record NZ_CP024190.1, on the reverse strand, counting down.
TGAAAACCTGGCGTTCCCACAGGTCAGCGCGACGCGGTTACCGTCGACGTAGAAGTCGACCGGCTTGTTCGGCAGTGCCCGGGTAATGTCGGACAGCAATCGCCCGGATACCAAAACCGTTCCAGGAGAAGCGATTTCGGCGGGAACCCGGACTTCTGCGGAAACCTCGTAGTCAAAACCCGAGATGGTCAGCCCCTCGTCGGAGCCGGTCAACAACACTCCCGACAGCACCGGCACCGCAGGCCTGGTGGGCAAGTTTTTTGCGACCCACGACACCGCATCGGCGAAGGACTCGCGCACCAAACGAAATTTCAAGTCGGTGAGACCAGCTCGTGTCGTAGCCGCGTCCATTGCGTCCCTTCACCTAACAGTGAGTTCAAAATCCGTAAATCCATGAGCCGACTTTGTCGCCGGCAGGTGGGACTGACCGCCTCGTACGTCAGTGGCGTGTAGTTACACCAAGACGTCCGCAACGACAGTCGAACACCAACCGTAGAGCTTCAAGCCCGAACTTGAAAGCTCGCTGTCAGTGACGACAAGTCAGCCGACACGCGCTGCGATGCGGCGCTGTGTAGCGGATGTCCCCAACGCTGTTCTTCAAAGAACAAACATCGAAGAGATCTCAATAACAGTAATAAGGGGTGTTAATTCTGGGGACAGCCGGGTCTTGACGCAGCTAGAGGACCGGTGGGGCTGTGGATCAGGCTGCGGGTGGCTGTGTGGTCTGTGTTGGCCTGTTGGGGATGGGACGGGCGGTGTGCACTCCAGTCCGAAAATTACATGAATGTCTGCAGCCGTTTGTGCACAGGACTACACACACCGGTGTCGTGTAACTCGTGTGACTAACGTGAGAGAAGTTTTTTTGCAGAAATTACTGGAGCCGGCCGCGGATCAGCGCTTGGAGCGCTGCCGAATGCGGGTGGTGAGCTCCTTGACGTGATCGAAGACCTCACGGCGCTCGGCCATTTCGGACAGGATCTTGCGCTGGGCGTACATGACCGTGGTGTGGTCGCGCCCGAATGCCTGGCCGATCTTGGGTAGTGACAGGTCAGTGAGCTCCCGGCACAGGTACATCGCGATCTGTCGCGACTGAGCCAGCGCTCGGGTCTTGCCAGGGCCGCGGAGCTCCTCGACCGTGGTGTCGAAGTACTCGGCGGTGGCAGCCATGATGGTGGCCGCGCTGATTTGCATGGTGCCGGCGTCGGCGATCAGATCACGCAGCACGATCTCGGCAAGTGCCTTGTCGATGGGCGTCTTGTTCAACGAGGCAAACGCGGTGACACGGATGAGCGCACCCTCGAGTTCGCGAATGTTGCGTTCGATGCTGCTGGCGATCAGTTCTAGGACATCGTCGGGCACCGCGAGTCGCTCCATCTGCGCCTTCTTACGCAAGATCGCGATGCGGGTTTCCAGCTCGGGGGGTTGAACGTCGGTGATCAGTCCCCACTCGAACCGGGTTCTGAGCCGGTCTTCGAGAGTGGCCAGCTGTTTGGGCGGCCGGTCCGAGGAGATCACGATCTGCTTGTTCGCGTTGTGCAACGTGTTGAAGGTGTGGAAGAACTCTTCCTGGATACCTTCTTTGCCTTCGATGAACTGGATGTCATCGACGAGCAATACGTCGACGTCGCGGTAGCTGCGTTTGAAGGCGACTTTGCGGTCATCACGCAGCGAGTTGATGAAGTCGTTGGTGAATTCCTCGGTGGACACGTATTTGACGCGCATGCCCGGGAACAAACGCTGTGCGTAGTTCCCCGCGGCGTGCAGCAGGTGTGTTTTGCCCAGTCCGGACTCGCCCCAGATGAAAAGTGGGTTGTAGGCACGGGCGGGTGCCTCGGCGATCGCCAGAGTGGCCGCGTGCGCGAATCGGTTGGAGGCTCCGATGACGAAGGTGTCGAACGTGTAGCGGCGGTTGAGGCTGGTACCGCCGGCGCTAGCGCTGGTATCAGCGTCGGTTGAGCGCTTCTTGAAGTGCGTCGGCCAGCTTTGCCGCGAATTTGGCGCGTTTTCGCCAAAGTCATCGATCTCGTCGGAGACTTCTTGTGACGTTTCTGGTGACGCTTCGAGGCCGGGGTCCTCGACCGCAGCGACCACCGAATCGTCATCATCGTCGGCGGGCGGCGGGGCGATGCGGACCCCGAGCTGGATCTGTTGTCCAAGCCGACGGCTCAGCGCTGCGGTGATCGGGGTGCGCAGGTGGCGTTCGATCTCGTTTTGCACAAAGCTGCTCGGGACCGACAGCAGAGCAAACCCCTCAACGATGGTGAGCGGTTGGACGAGGTTCAACCAAGCTCTTTGCTGGGGGGTTAGTGGACTGGTCAAAGTGGTGCCGGTGCCGGCATCACCATCAGTGTTGGGTTCTCCGTTGAGCTCAGCGACGACGGCATTCCACACTGCGGCGAAACCGGAACCGGGGTCATTGGTCAACGACGCATCTCCCTGATCCGACAT